>CBCOTF020000276.1:0-2355 GCA_965112955.2 Desulfarculales bacterium | reverse complement strand
CAATTTCAACCAGGGCCAGCTCCACAAATTCAACCAGGGCCAGCTCCACAAATTCTACCAGGGCCAGCTCCACAAATTCAACCAGGGCAAGCTCCACAAATTCTGCCAGGGCAAGATCCACAAATGCTACCAGGGCCAGCACAAATTCAACCTGTGCCAGCTCCACAATTTCAACCAGGGCCAGCTCCACAAATTCAACCAGGGCCAGCTCCACAAATTCTACCAGGGCCAGCTCCACAAATTCAACCAGGGCAAGCTCCACAAATTCTGCCAGGGCAAGATCCACAAATGCTACCAGGGCCAGCACAAATTCAACCTGTGCCAGCTCCACAATTTCAACCAGGGCCAGCTCCACAAATTCAACCAGGGCCAGCTCCACAAATTCTACCAGGGCCAGCTCCACAAATTCAACCAGGGCAAGCTCCACAAATTCTGCCAGGGCAAGATCCACAAATGCTACCAGGGCCAGCACAAATTCAACCTGTGCCAGCTCCACAATTTCAACCAGGGCCAGCTCCACAAATTCAACCAGGGCCAGCTCCACAAATTCTACCAGGGCCAGCTCCACAAATTCAACCAGGGCAAGCTCCACAAATTCTGCCAGGGCAAGATCCACAAATGCTACCAGGGCCAGCACAAATTCAACCTGTGCCAGCTCCACAATTTCAACCAGGGCCAGCTCCACAAATTCAACCAGGGCCAGCTCCACAAATTCTACCAGGGCCAGCTCCACAAATTCAACCAGGGCAAGCTCCACAAATTCTGCCAGGGCAAGATCCACAAATGCTACCAGGGCCAGCACAAATTCAACCTGTGCCAGCTCCACAATTTCAACCAGGGCCAGCTCCACAAATTCAACCAGGGCCAGCTCCACAAATTCTACCAGGGCCAGCTCCACAAATTCAACCAGGGCAAGCTCCACAAATTCTGCCAGGGCAAGATCCACAAATGCTACCAGGGCCAGCACAAATTCAACCTGTGCCAGCTCCACAATTTCAACCAGGGCCAGCTCCACAAATTCAACCAGGGCCAGCTCCACAAATTCTACCAGGGCCAGCTCCACAAATTCAACCAGGGCAAGCTCCACAAATTCTGCCAGGGCAAGATCCACAAATGCTACCAGGGCCAGCACAAATTCAACCTGTGCCAGCTCCACAATTTCAACCAGGGCCAGCTCCACAAATTCAACCAGGGCCAGCTCCACAAATTCTACCAGGGCCAGCTCCACAAATTCAACCAGGGCAAGCTCCACAAATTCTGCCAGGGCAAGATCCACAAATGCTACCAGGGCCAGCACAAATTCAACCTGTGCCAGCTCCACAATTTCAACCAGGGCCAGCTCCACAAATTCAACCAGGGCCAGCTCCACAAATTCTACCAGGGCCAGCTCCACAAATTCAACCAGGGCAAGCTCCACAAATTCTGCCAGGGCAAGATCCACAAATGCTACCAGGGCCAGCACAAATTCAACCTGTGCCAGCTCCACAATTTCAACCAGGGCCAGCTCCACAAATTCAACCAGGGCCAGCTCCACAAATTCTACCAGGGCCAGCTCCACAAATTCAACCAGGGCAAGCTCCACAAATTCTGCCAGGGCAAGATCCACAAATGCTACCAGGGCCAGCACAAATTCAACCTGTGCCAGCTCCACAATTTCAACCAGGGCCAGCTCCACAAATTCAACCAGGGCCAGCTCCACAAATTCTACCAGGGCCAGCTCCACAAATTCAACCAGGGCAAGCTCCACAAATTCTGCCAGGGCAAGATCCACAAATGCTACCAGGGCCAGCACAAATTCAACCTGTGCCAGCTCCACAATTTCAACCAGGGCCAGCTCCACAAATTCAACCAGGGCCAGCTCCACAAATTCTACCAGGGCCAGCTCCACAAATTCAACCAGGGCAAGCTCCACAAATTCTGCCAGGGCAAGATCCACAAATGCTACCAGGGCCAGCACAAATTCAACCTGTGCCAGCTCCACAATTTCAACCAGGGCCAGCTCCACAAATTCAACCAGGGCCAGCTCCACAAATTCTACCAGGGCCAGCTCCACAAATTCAACCAGGGCAAGCTCCACAAATTCTGCCAGGGCAAGATCCACAAATGCTACCAGGGCCAGCACAAATTCAACCTGTGCCAGCTCCACAATTTCAACCAGGGCCAGCTCCACAAATTCAACCAGGGCCAGCTCCACAAATTCTACCAGGGCCAGCTCCACAAATTCAACCAGGGCAAGCTCCACAAATTCTGCCAGGGCAAGATCCACAAATGCTACCAGGGCCAGCACAAATTCAACCTGTGCCAGCTCCACAATTTCAACCAGGGCCAGCTCCACAAATTCAACCAGGGCCAGCT
>CBCOTF020000275.1:0-7030 GCA_965112955.2 Desulfarculales bacterium | reverse complement strand
GCTCCCGTGACAGTTTCTCCAGCCCCCAGTCGTTTCAGGGTGAGCAGGTTAGGTTGTGGTGTTAGGCGATCCAATGGTATAAGGCCAGGGCCATGATGAATGATTTGTCCATGCCACGCCTTTGCCGGTAGTCGATGTCCTCCAGGTAGGCGTTATGCCGGAATTTGGCCTTGGTCAGCCTGTTTTTGAGCCAGCGGTTTTCTCTGTGGATGGCCTCCCTGTCCACCATCAAGTCCAGTTTTTCGTCGAAGTCCAGTTCCTGGACCTCGGGAGTGTTCAGCTGTTCCTCTAGGGCTTTGAGCTGCCCTCCAGCCCCAGGGTGTGGAGCTTGTCCAGGATGAGATTAAATCAGCATGGTTTCCTCTTTGGGCGGTCAAAAAGTAGCCGGCTCCGCGGATGTTGGAGTGAAGGATGGGACTGGATTTCGGGGCCGTCGTCAGCAAAGGAGCCTTGTCCAATCCCTTGTCGATGATGCGCTCGACGCTTTTGGAGCTGAATGCCCGATAGGCCAAGGCCATCAGGCAGGCGGCCTCTCCACTCGCGCCTCACCATGTTTCTTGGCCAGGGTGACCATGCCTCAGGCCTATGCAGGCCCTGAAGCCTTACTGGGGATGATACGCCCGCCGGCTCATGATCCCCTCAGCCAGCTTGGCCGTGGCCTCGCCGGTGGGTATATTGGTAGGCCGTGGTGGGCAGGGGCTTGAGCGCTGAGTTGTCCAGGGAATCGTACATGGAGCACCGGCCACCGGACAATTTCTTGAAAGACCGGTTATTGAGCCGGTCTAGAAGCCCACGGATCGCCTGATTGAGCTCAACCAGACTAAAAAAAGTCCTCTTGCGTAGGCGGCCAGTATCCACCTCTCCACCAGTTGCACCTCCACCTTGGCCTTGTCACGGGGTTTTCGTACCCGGGCGGGCAAAACCGCCGTGCCGTAGTGAACAGCTACCTCTTGGTAAGTCGGGTTGATGTTGGGCTCGTAGCGGCAAGCCTTGCTCACCCCGGCTTTAAGGTTGTCGATCGCCATCAACTCCCTCACCCCGCCAAAAGACTGGAAGGCCCGCTGGTGGGCGCCGACCCAGTCGGGCAGACCCTGGGGCTCCACGTGGCCTCGGCAAAAATGTAGCTGCTAGCGCCCAGAACCGCCACGAAAATCTGGGCCGCCCTAAATTCACCCGTCAGGGGGACCCACCACGTCCACGGGCTGAACGGCATAATAGATAATGCCTTCTCTCCGACCCGGTGCTCCTGGCGCATGACCAGCCCCAGCTTGCCCGACCACCCCCGGTAACGCTCGCAAAACCAGCTGTATTGGTGGCCCAAGGCATGGACCCCGCCTTGTACTTCTCCCACAGCGCAGCTCCAGGGTCATACCCTTACGCCTCACCACTCGATGGACTTGACCAGTCAGGCTCCGGGCGAAAACCTGTAGACGGCAAGGGTGGAGGTGGAAAAAGCAGCCGCTCAAGCTGCGTCTCATCCAAACTAGTGATGAGGGGCCAGGACAGGCCGGTGCGCGCGGCTCAACGCAGGGAACGGGACACCGTGGTCCGGCCTATCCCGCAACTCTTGGCAATGTTCCAGTTGCCGCAACCGGCCTCGTGCTTCAGCCGAAGTATTTCCTTGATCTTACGCATGGATAACCTCTCTGCCGGCATTTGCACCATCCGTGTTGAAAAGGCGCAGGATAGCAAGCCAGGTGTTATCCAGCGTCACCTATTACCTCAAGTGGCCCACACTCCGTGGAACCGGTGGCCCACATCGCGTGGAATCACTGCCCCGCTTGAAACGAAATCCGCATTATGCGTGGGCCCTGGGGCGGGCACTGGCCCTGCCTTCACGCAGAGGATTCCACCCTACCCGGGGCGGCGCGTCTGCTGGTTTTCCTGAGTCTGTGCGCCCTGGGACTGCTGGCGGCCCTGCACATGTACCTGACGGCCTCCCAGATGGAGGCCGGTCGCCAGGCTGACCCCGGGGGCCTTAAGGGCCTGGCCAAGAGCCTTCCGGTGGTGCTGTGGCTACTGGGGCTGGCCGGCCTGGCGGCGCTTAGGCCCCGACAGGTACTTCTGGTCTGGCTATCGGGCTTGGGCTATGGCCTGTTGTGGGCCAGGCTGGGCTTGAGCATCCTGTCGGCCATGGAACCCGTGCAGCAGGCCTTTTCCGCCGAGAAATTGCAGCTGGCCTCCCTGGCCGCCGCAGTCTGACTGGGCCTAGGCTTGGCCAAGCAGCCCGAATCCTAATCCCAGTAATCTCCGAATCAATTCTGCGTCCTGGTTTTCGGCGAGGCTGGGTATATTACCGCACGCTGTTTTTTTTGCGAACAGCGTGAGGCAACACGGAAGAAAAGCGGTTTTTTTGTGCCCGCCTCGCCGCCTGGCCATATCGCGCCTCACCGATGCTAAGGCACTAACGAAACGGCGTAGTCTTGGTGGCAATGGCTTGACGACACGGCCAACCTTGGCCATGGCCAGCCGTACTATGCCGGCCCCTTGCCAGATATCAAGAACGGCCGGGCTGGAGACGGGGCACGGGATTAGGGTGAAGAAAAAATCGAGGGTGCTGGCCGCACGGTACCGTCGATTCAAAAAGCGGATGCGGTGAGCGCCAAGCGGCGGGCACGCCGCCCTGCCGGGGGCACTAGGCCTAATCTCCCACCACCCAGGGGCTGGCGCATCAGCCGCCTTGAAATAGGCCCTCAGCCCCTGGGGGGCCGCCGCGACGGCAATGCGGTCGATATACAGCTCAGCCACGCTCGACAGGAAAGCCACCCGGAATTCCATATTCTTGTCGGCCTGGTACAGGGTAAAAGCCACCTCCACCTCCTGATAACCGCCATTCTTAAGGCCCTTAGACTTCACCTGACAGCTGGCCAGGGTCCGGCCGCCGCCCCGAGCCACGTCCAAATGGACCACCGGCCCCTGCCTCTGCAACGCCACCAGCCTGCGAAGGAAACGGGCTAAGTACTTGCCAGCGGGCAGATAGTCGTACTGGCCGTAGATGATGTCACCGGCCGGAGTCTGGCGCTCCACCACCATCGCCCGGCGCCCCAAGGCCTGGGCATCGGGGCGCACCTGGCCGGAGGGATGACCATAGTCCTCGGCCTCGTAGATTAGCTCGGCCGCCACCGCCTCGGTCGGCTCCGAAACGCCGGCCGAGGTGCCTCAGGCCGGGCCCACGCCCGGAGGGCTGTGGAAGATGAGGAAGATGAGCCTGAGCGGCTCGCCGCTGTCCACCTTCCGGATGTATATTTCGTAGTTGCCAGTGTCGCTATCGTGATTGTCGCTGAAGCTGGCTCCGTAGACGATATATTAGCCGTCTAGGAAGGAGCCCGGCTAATACTCTCCCACTGGCACCTCTCGCTCAAGCGCTACTTGTGGCCGTCGGGTTGGGCCAGCCACAGGCTGGTGCCCGCCGGAGTGTGCCGACAGGTGAGAAAGGCCTGTGAGTCTGGACGCCAGCCCACCATGCCACCGTCGGAGACCGGACGGGAGGCGTGCAGGCGCCCCTGGTCGTCCATCTCCATGACATAGACTCCGGCCTCGGCCTGACCGCAGCCTTGGGACTGGAAGAATACCCCCAGGCGCCGACCGCCGGGGGACAGCACGGCATCCACCCAGCCGGCCCGGGCCCCTTCCTAGCCGGAGGAATCCATCCGCGCCTCGCGGCCGCCATCCAAAAAGCGCAGCAAATAATCGCCGGGCTGGTCGCCATTGCGCACCAGGAACCTCTTGCCGTCCTCGTTCACCCCGTGCAGCCACTCACCCCGCCCCGCCGAGCTCAGGCGCTCGGCCTGGCTCAGATCGGGGTGGGCCCGCCAGATTGGCAGCACCAGCCCACCGCAGTCGGACTAGAAGAAAAATTTCTAACCACCCTGGCTGAAATAGGGTTGGTGCTTATTAACCGGTAGGGCGGAGAGCCGGGTCAGGCCGTTGCCGTCGGTTGCCACGCGGTACAGCCGCCACTTGCCGTCGCGGCGGGAGGCGAAGACGATCTCCGCCGAACATCTTCCCCCGGGCGCGCTCCAAGGCCTGACGCTCGACGGAGCTGGGGGTTATGGGCTGGCCCATGGCCAGGGCCAACAGAGAGCTGAGGAGGCCCAGAAGCATGTTGGAATCATACTTCGGCAATTTCGCAAGCTTACCAAAATTTACTTTTGGCAAACGCCAAGAGGAAAAAACCATGGATGGCTTTCTCCTACACACTCCTAGGATCGGCATGGACGGCCTCCGGGGCTTTTTCTTACAAGCCTACCCCCAGACAACGCCGCCCGGCTATTGCCTCAACCATTGACGGCGGGCGGCTCGGGCTCGCGGCGGATGGAGGCGCCGGCGGCGATTAGCTTCTGGTCGATGCGCTCGTAGCCCCGGTCCAGGTGGTAAACGCGGCTGATGTAGGTGACGCCTTCGGCGGCCAGGCCAGCCAGCACCAGGCAGGCGCTGGCCCGCAGGTCGGTGGCCATCACCGGCGCGCCGGTGAGCTTGCACGCACCCTTGATTAAGGCCGTGGAACCGGTGACGTCGATGCTGGCGCCCAGGCGTCTGAGCTCGCTGGTGTGCATCAGGCGGTTTTCGAAGATGGTCTCCTGGATCACCGAGGTGCCGGTGGAAAGGGCCATCAGGGCCATGATCTGGGCCTGCATATCGGTGGGAAAACCCGGGTAGGGGCCGGTGATGACGTGCACTGGCTTGGGCGCCCGCCGGGCACTAACCACCAGGCCCTTGGGGGTCTGCTGGAAACGCAAGCCGGCCTCCTTGAGCTTGCCCACCACGGCGGTGATGTGCTCCAAAGGGGCCTCGGCTATGGTCAGCTCGCCGCGGGTGATGCCGGCGGCCACCATGTAGGTGCCGGCCTCGATGCGGTCTGGCATCACGGCGTGGTCCAGAGGGCCCAGGTCGTCCACGCCCTCGATGACGATGGTGGCGGTGCCCACACCGCTGATGCGCGCCCCGGCAGCATTCAAGGCCCGGGCCAAGTCCATCACCTCGGGCTCGCGGGCGGCGTTACGCAGCACGGTGGGGCCCTTGGCCAGCGCAGCGGCCATCATCAGGTTTTCGGTTCCGGTGACAGTGACCAAATCCATGGTTATGTCAGCGCCCCTGAGACGCTTGGCCGCGGCCAGCGCGTAGCCGCCCTTCAGCTCGATCTTGGCCCCCATGGCGTTCAGGCCCTTGAGGTGCTGGTCGATGGGGCGTTCGCCGATGGCGCAGCCGCCGGGCAAGGAGACCCGGGCCTGGCCACGCTTAGCCAAGAGCGGCCCCAGGCAAACCACCGAAGCGCGCATGGTTTTGACCAGATCGTAGGGGGCCTCCACGCCCTGGGCGCCCATAGTGTCGATAAAGAGCTCGTCGCCCTTGACGTCCACCTTGGCCCCCAAGACGCCCAGAAGCTTGGCCATGGTGCGCACGTCGCGCAGGTCAGGAACGTTCCTCAGATGACTGCGCCCGCTGCTGAGCAGGGAGGCGCACATCAACGGCAGGGTCGCATTCTTAGAGCCGCTGACCCGCACCCGCCCCACCAGGGGGTGCCCGCCTTCTATGACTAGCCTGTCCATGGCACTACCTCGCGTCGCCGCCCCGATAGAGCCGCGCTTTGATTCTACTTGGTTGGCACCGGAGCGCCGATGAGCCTCGCCCCAAATCAACGACCCGGCATCAGCGAAATATACAACCTATATATGTCATTGCGAGCGAACCTAAGCAATCCACCCTACTTTTTTTGATTCTTTGTCGTTAACTGTGGAATTTGATGAGTTCCCCCAATGGTGCGGCAATGAAATAAATCATGATCATGAAGGTGAAGACATTACGGTAACCTCTGGCTCTTGCCCTAGCGGCCTGGAAGATGCCTTTACGCCCGCCCCTCCAGGCGGGCATTGGATTGGTTGGAGGTCCAGCGGCTTAGGATCCAGGTGTGCATGCTCTTCCAAAATCATGAGTGTCTTGAGGACCGAGGCCAGGGTTTTGGTGTCAGGCGCTATGCAGGCGGGTAAAGTGGGTGACGCGCCACTGGGCGGCCCGTACAGCGGTGGCCTTTCTAATCCAGCGCAGCATCTCCTTGAGCCGCCAGGCGGTGGCGAAGCCGCCGGCTTCCAGTTCGGTCAGAGCTTGCTGCTACTTTTCGGTTAGACTGCCGCCGTCAGCGGCCTTGAGCACGGCCCAGCGAGTGGCTTGGGCCGTTTACGCTCCTTAGCCTCGGCCTTTCGGACCTCGTCCACATGCGGTGGTGAAGAGTTGGACTACATGGAACCAGTTCACGGTGACGTTGGCGCCGGGGAAGCTTTCGCCGATGGTGGCCAGGAAGGCTGGCGACATGTTGCAGATCACCTCGGCGATATTGTTATGATCGCCGCCATGCTCACGCAGAAAGCGGCGGAACAGGACCAGTCAGTCCTTGCCCTTGCCCTTGCCGGGGGTAACGAAGATGACCGGCTTTTGCTTGTGATCTAGATCGATGAAGACGGTGACGTAGTTGTGGCCTCGCTTGGAGGTAGTTTAGTCCAAAGCCACGGTTTTGACCCCGTCCAGGTCTATTTTGGACCAGTGTTGTCCAAGATAGGTTCTCAAAAACCGGTTAAGTGATAGAAGCGAAATGCCCTCACCCCAACGTAGTAGTGTGGTTATGCTAAAAGCCAACAATACCGCGACCAACAGAGGACAAAGCCATGGTACGAACAGTCAACCTGTTCAGTCAACTGCTGCATCACTTCCCCCGTACTGAGTTCTCCACTTTGGTCAAGGAACACGGTGCCGCGGTCAGGACCAAGGGATTTCCCTGTTGAATCCAATTCGTGGTCATGCTCTTTTGCCATCTAGCCCGAGCTGACTTCCTAAGGGAGAGCTGCCCGGGCCTTTCCTACTGCCTGAGCAAGCGGTCCCACCGTGGGATGAACGCGGCCCCAAAGAAATCCACACTGTCCTACGCCAACCAGCACAGGCCATCGTCCTTGTTCCGAGCCTTGTTCTTCAAAGCCATGGAGTGCTTCCGTGCCCAAGGCTCCCTGGGCAGGAAAAAGGGCAAGTTCAAATTCAAGAA
>CBCOTF020000274.1:0-1896 GCA_965112955.2 Desulfarculales bacterium | reverse complement strand
GGATGGCGTATTCGAAGCGTTTGGCCACGCCGAGGACCTCGGCAGTCTACATTATTTCCTTGAGTGCCAGGTCAGAGCCTAAGGCTCCCTGGTGAAGGCGAAGAAGGCACGGTAGTTTGGTTTCATGAGTTGCTGAGCGCCGGGTCTGGTTTTTGCGAGGAAAGGGAGCCGCCAGTGAGAGCCGTGGTGAAACTGGATTTCGAGCGCAGCAGACGGTGGTTGCGCTTGACCTGCAATTGACGACGAGGTCTAGCGGTCTGGGCAAGCCGTGGGAGCGGTTTTCCAGTAGAATCTCTACGCAGTCGTGGTCATGGTTGTGGTAAAGGAGGATAATTTGCTTGCCGATCAAGGCTGGCATCGGCCAAGGTGGGATAGCTGATGGTTGTGTGCCACTGGTCCACGGGCACTTAGGCGGTGACGATGGTGGCGCCGTGGCCGTAGCGTTTTTCCAGGACTTTGAGTATATCCCGGCTCTGCCCCCATGACAGCTTATCCAGCCCCCAGTCGTCCAGGATAATCAGGTTGATCTTGGAATTGGTGACGATCATCTTTCGATAGCTGCCGTTCCCTCGGGCTGTGACCACTTCGCGCCGGCGGAATGGCACCCTCTTGTAGGAGACCGAGTAGCCTTCCAGACAAGCCTCGTGGCCCAGGGCGTAGGCGAGAAAGCTTTTGCCTACACCGGTGGGTCCGCTAATGAGCAGGTTGTGGTTTTCGACGATCCATCGGCATGAGGCCAGGGCCATGGTGAGTGACTTATCCCTACCGCGCCTTTGCCGGTAGTCGATGTCCTCCAGGCAGGCGTTATGCCGGAGCTTGGCCGTGCCAACCTGTTTTTGAGCCGGCGCTTCTCTCTGTGGGTGGCCTCCCTGTCCCCCATCAGGCCCAGTTCTTATACGAAGCCCAACTCCTGGACCTCGTGGGGGCTCAGCTGCTTCTCTAGGGCTTTGAGCATGCCCTCCAGTCCCAGGGCGCGGAGCTTGTTCAGGATGGGATTAATCAGCATAGTTTCCTCCTTGGGCGGTCAAGAAGTACCCGGCTCCGCGGATATTGAGATGAAGGAAGGGACTGGATTCCGGATCCAGCGTCAAAAAAGGCGCCTCGTCCAGTTCCTTGTCGAGGATGCGCTTCACGCTCTTGGAGCTGAAGGCCCCATAGGCCAAGGCCCTCAGGCAGGCGACCTTCACTCACGCCTCACCATGTTTCTTGGCCAGGGTGACCAAGCCTAGGCAGGCCCTGAAGCCTTGCTGGGGGTGCGCCCGCCGGCTCATGATTACCTCAGCCAGCTTGGCCGTGACCTCGCCGATCTTGTGTATCCAGTTGATGATTCTTTCGGGGGTCCACTTGGCGTGCTCCTGCTGGGATCGAGGCATGTGCTCGGCCAGGGTGGTAATGCCACTTTGCTCCAGGATGCGGCGGTGTCTGGCCTCCCGCTGACCCTTATGGAAACATTCCACCGTGCGCTCCATGTAGCAGATGTCCAGCTTCTTGCCCACCAATTGATGGGGGACCGAGTAGTAGTGGCGGTCCACCTTCACGTGGTAATCGATATGGACCTTGGCCTTCTTCCATTGGGCATACTGGTAGGCCGTGGCGGGCAAAGGTTTGAACGCCGACTTGTCCAGACCAGTGACTCGTACATAGAGCGCCGGCTGCCCGGGCAGCTTCTTGAAAGGCCGGTTGCTGAGCTGGTCTAGAAGCCCACGGATTGCCTGGTTGAGCTCAGCCAGACTGAAGAAGGTCCTCTTGCGCAGGGTGGCCAGTAGCCACCTCTTCACCAGCTGCACCTCACCTCGGCCTTGTCGCGGGGTTTTCGTACCCGGGCGGGCAAAGCCGCCGTACCGTAGTGGGCGGCCATTTCCTGGTAGGTCGGGTTGATGTCGGGCTCGTAGCGGC
>CBCOTF020000273.1:0-31835 GCA_965112955.2 Desulfarculales bacterium | reverse complement strand
CCGCATCGCTGCAACAGAATTGATCTGATCAAATGAGAAAGGAAGAATCAGGCCAGGATAATCAGAGAACTTTCGTCAAATTAAGATGACAGAAAAGCATGGCCATGAATTGGGTCCAATAGGGAAAGCCCTTGTTCCTGACCCCGGCATCGTGCTCCTTGGTCAAGGCGGTGAACTAAGTGCTGGGGAAATGATGCAGCACTACTCTGGGATGAGGGCATCTCGCTTCGATCACTTAGCCGGTTTTTAAGAATCTATCTTGGACGACACGGACCTGGTCAAGCCAATCTAAAAAGTTCCCTTACTGCCCGATCAGAACAAAGCAAGAATCAACACCTCCGTGGTCCCCTGGCGGCAGGCCTGCCCAATCAGCCTGCGGGGCACCCTTTTAACAACCCATTGTGGTCATGGGTCAAAGTTAACCAACTGATTGTGGTCGCTGGCGAAGCCGTTTTTTTTTGCAACTTCAAGTAATAATTATGGCAAACCCACGGGAGCATGGTACATTTTGCTCGACTCAGGGAAAGAAAAGGATTTGGTTTAATGAATATTTATGTTGGTAATCTTCCGTTCAATACCGGCGACAGCGACCTCCGCGACCTCTTCAGCCAAGTGGGTGTTGTGATTTCCGCCCGTGTTATCACGGACCGGGAAACCTCTCGTTCGCGCGGCTTCGGTTTCGTGGAAATGAGTTCTGCCGAGGAGGCCAAGCAGGCCATCCAGCGCTTCCATGGCTACAATATGGGTGGGCGCGACCTGACCGTCAACGAAGCCAAGCCCCGCAGGTAAGGCCATCACCCGTGCTTTAAAGCACGGTCCACAGAGTTTTTAGTTAGCTTTTTTGTTAAGTTCCTGATACCTGGGTCATACAGGGGGCCGGAGCAAATCCGGCTCCCATCTTTTTTCCCCTTACCAAAAAATCAACGCGCCACGACGGATATCAAACTGATGATTTTTGTCGTTAACTGTGGAAGTTGGTGAGTTTCCCCAGTTGATTCTTGCTTTGTTTTGATCGAGAAATAGGGGCTTTTTTCAGGATAGCTTGACCTGTTAGGGGTTTTATCCCATTATCCTGGATCTTGGATGTGGATCCAGGAATGAGGAAGTGGCTTAAGGTGGTGGAGCACCCCTGACCCCGAGAGACGAGAATAACTCCCTGATATCTAGTTATCATCGTATTCTTCGCAGCCTGCGTCAAGAAGATCATGGAGCAGGGGCGACGTTTCACCTGGCCTCGGCTGGAGAGGTGTATCCCTGGTGTGGGAGCGTCCGGCTTTGGGGGCACGGCTTCGTGCCTGCCTATTTTGATGAAGCCCCTACAGCGATTTGGCTTCGACGTTTCCGCTGCCCTGACTGCCGGGCGGTGATCCGGGTGCGGCTGTGGGGTTACTGGAGCCAGTTCCAGGCCCCGGTGGAGACCCATTCGGTAAAGCTTTTCCAATAAGCTAGCCCGGGGCAGATGGGACCCTGTCCTGCCGCGCTCCTGCCAGCGCCACTGGCTCAAAGTTTTGCTGCGGGAGGTGGGCCTTATACCTGGGGTCACGCTGGCTGGGCGACTTGTGTGGGGCTTTCGATTGGCTTAGTGGCCGCGGCCAGCCGGTCGGCGCAAAGTGAGAGTCCTTTCCCTCCCTGAGCCACCTACCCAAGGGTGCCGTTGTTCTGGCCCGGCTTCCCGGTCTATACCTGGACGAAATACCCCCATGGAGGGCCAGAAAAAACGAGTACCTATCTTCCCGTTTCGGCATCAGCAGCGATTTTTTTGCCAGGGACTACATGAAGCGTGGTGATGGGTCAGGCTCTATCGCCAAGGCGGCGGCAGGCTAAAACCCCTCTACTCTATGGGCAGGAATGACCGGGGCGGCCGTAGGGCCTTGGACGAGGACACAGCCTAGGGCCCTGGTCTGCGCCTGCGGAGGAAACTGCCCACTGCGTCAATGGCTACCCTCATCAGCGAAACGATGCCCTGACGCTTGACCTCGCTCGACGTGATCCTCAAGGCGCCTACCATCTACCGCTTCCTGCACCAGCAGGGACTGATGGGCAAATAGGTCGCCCCACCTATCGACCGCAGGCGTTTCGAGGCCGAGCTGCTCAACGACATTTGGCAGAGTTACGCCATAACGGCATCGCCTTTCGTTCACACCACGTGGAAAAGATCACCGCCTCCCCCTGGGCATCGCTCTGGTCCATTCACCGCCCTACGTGCCCCAGGGCAGAGCAAGATCGAAAATTTCTTCCGCACCATCAAGCCCCAGTTTCTCCCCGATGTCACGGGCTACACCCTTCGAGACCGCAATGAGGCCCTGGAGTGCTGGATTAGGGACGTCTACCACCAGCGCAAATATCTGGGCACCGGACAGACCACCCTGTAACGCTTCGCCAGCAAGATGGAGTGCGTCAAGCCGGCCCACGTCGACCTGGAAGACTACTTCAGCAAAAGGGTCACGCCCCGCGTGCCTCTGGACCGCACCGTCTCCCTGGCCGGCAGACGATACGAGACCCCAGTGCCTCTGATCGGCAAGCAAGTCATCCATCCTCTACCACGACCATGATCACGATCGCGTAGAGGTCCCTACTGGAAAACCGCTCCCACGGCTTGCTCAGGCCGCTGGACCTCGCCCTGCTGCGCTTGGAATCCAGCTCCAAACACGGCCCCCACTGGCGGATCCTTTTTCTCGCAAAAAGTAGACCCGGAGGCCAGCAACTCATGCAACCAAACTACTGCGCCCTTTTTGCCCTCGCACGGGAGCCTTTCGGCTCTGACCTAGCGCCCAAGGGAATAATGCGAACCGCCGAGGTCCTCGGCGTGGCCAAACGCTTCGAATAACGCCAGCCGCCTCGGCGTACTGGCCCTGGTCACCGGAGATATGGGCAGCGGGAAAGCCACCGCCTTGCGCTGAGCCGCCAACAGGCTGCACCCATCCCCGAGAGTATCAGATCATCTGGGTCACCGCCTCACAGGGCTCCATCCTGGAACTCTACATGCAAACCTGCATCGAGCTCGAAGTGGACACTGCCAGCTTTTCCAGGGGCGTCTTCACCAAGCTCATCAGCAAACAGGTCCTGCCTCCTCATATACAGAACCGTCCTGCCCCTGGCTTCCAGAGGCTTGGCCAAAAGCCATCTGGTCGGCGCCTCCCTCCAGGACATGCAGGCCTACCTCCTGTATCACCTCAAAATCGTAGGCGTCAAACAAAAACTCTTTTCTGATTCGGCCGTCACCGCCATGCAGCAAGGCTCCGGCGGCCTCTTCCGAAGGGCCAAACACCTGGCCCGAGGCGCGATCATAGCTGCCGCCGAGGAGCAGACTCAGATCGTCTCCCCGGAGCACGTCCGCATCGCCGCAACAGAATTGATCTGATCAAATAAGAAAGAAAGAATCAGTCCAGGATAATCAGAAAATTTTGTCAAATTAATCCGAAAAACAACAGGGCGGGCGGAGATTTTTTCTTCTTGGTCATGGGCACATGATACCCGCAGGGATAGCGGCGGGCCAAGGGGGCATTCTATGCTCGACAGCGGGCGCGGCGCTGGCTAGCATAGGAGTATATCTTTTCCCCTTGATCCCAGAGGAGACCTAGCCATGGCCCGCGTAGATGACTATCAGATGAGCTTTGATCTTTCGGCCGCCGAGTTGGCTCAGCGCAACTTCAGCCAGGTGGCGGCCAACGCCGGGGCCGAGCTGGCTGAGGATGGCTCCCACTTGCTTCTCAACTACTATGGCCGGCCTGTAGCCGTAGACCGAGACCCCATCCAAGTGCGTGTTCTGGATAGCGGCCCGGCCCTACCCCTGGCCGAGCAGGCCCTTTTGCTGCACTACCTGGAACGGGCCGACGGCGCGCCGGCCCGCGGCGAGTGGGTCACTTTCCGCGAGGTGGAATCCGGCGAGTTCTACTGGTCGGCCTTTGTCAAACGAGCCAAGGCCCCCCTAGTGAACTTCTTCGGCGAGCAGCCGGAGCTGCTCGCGGAGTTGGGGGCTAAGGTGGGCGGGCGGCCGAGCCAGGACGTGGGCGATATATCGCTGATCGTGCGGGCTTTGCCCAGGGTGAAATTCATGCTGGTGTTGTGGGTGGGGGATGAGGAGTTCCCCCCCGAGGGCAACGTGCTGATGGACAAAAACATCGGCCACTACTTGAGCACCGAGGACATCGCCCTGGCCGCCGGCCTGCCCATCTACAAAATGATGGCCAGCTTCCGCCACTAAGCCCTTCGCCAGGCATGCAGCCATGATGGCAAGTCTCAAGTGCTAGAGCCTAACGTCTTGTCTGCGCGCCGGAGAGTGGCGGCATGCTGGTTTCGTGCTTAGCCTTATCGGTTCTTCGTCGTTAACTGTGTAATTTGATGAGTTCCCCCAGTGATTCGGCGATGAAATAGATCATGATCATAAAGGTGAAGACATTACGGTAACTCTCTCTGGCTCTTGCTCTGGCGGCCTGGAAAAAACCGTTAAGCCCCTCCAGGCGGGTGTTGGAATAGTGGGAGGTCCAGCGGTTTAAGATCAGATGGGCGTGTTCTTCCATAGTCATGACCGCCTTGAGGACCGGGGCTAGGGTTTTGGTGTCAGGCGCTATGCACTTCAGGGCAGGGCGGGTGAAGGCCGATGGCGGCCAAAAAAGCTGGCGACATGTCGCAGACCACCTCGGCGATATTGTTGTGATCGCCGCCATGCCCACGCAGGAAGCGGCGGAACAGGACCAGATAGCCCTTGCTCTTGCCGGGGGTAACGAAGATAACCGGCTTTTGCTTGCGGTCTAAGTCGATGAAGACGGTGATATAGTTGTGGCCTCGCGGGGGGGGGGAGGCGGTTTTGTCTAGAGCCACGGCCTTGGCCCCGCTCAGGTCCATTGTGGACAGAGCCTGGGGCACGTAGAGCTGGACCGCCCGCCAAAGGTGCGTGTCGTTGACCCCTATGATGCGAGCCGTAGCTACTAGCACGGGCATCTCCCCCCGCACCAAGGTCATGGTCGCCTGCTCGAGCAGCAAGGGAAACCAGCTGCCCTCGCGGGTCCAGTGCATCTTGACCTGTTTGGTCCCTGGTCGGGGCAGCCCACCCAGGGCACCCGAGTGGTTACGTAGCAATGATGCTGGTAAAGATTGAGGTGACACTAAAGGAATTCGTGGAAGTCGTGAGCCTTGCACAACCTTCCACACTCCGGGCAGGGGTACTCGGCTCCCCGGTCGGCGGTATTCTCCAAGAAGACCGCGCGGGGCTGTTTATCGGTGTCCATACGCTGTCCCACCAACCGCCAGGACGGTTACAACCCCAGGCCAAGGGCCAGAAGCTCACCGGCGCCTATGATTGCTTCCTGCTTCAATTCGATCATGCGGATCGCTGCAGCATGACACCGGAGCTACACTAATTCCACTCATGACGACGAAAAAGCACTTTATCTTGGCAGCCGCCGCGGAGGCGGCTTGTTTAATCCTGCGATAGGGGGTCTGTGCTTGGTGGAGCAAGCCCCTATCCAGGCTAAATGCGATTATTTTAACCAGCGCTGGCTGGACTTCACGGTCCGGACCATGGAGCAGAAGTTGAGCGACAGCTGGGCAGAAGGCGTGTATCCTGGCGACCTGGCCCGCTGCCTGGAAATATATCTGAGGGCCTTTGGCCGGCGGAAGATCTTTGAAATGACCTGCCGCCTGCGCCGCTACGACGGAAGGTACCGTTGGATCTTTGACCGTGGCGTGCCCTTTAACGCTCAGGGCCAGCTCGCCGGCTATATTGGTTCCTGCCTTGACATCACTGAACGCGTGGAAACCGAATAAGCCCTGGCCGCGGCCCGGGAAAAGCAATTGCGACAGCTCATAGGCCTGTTGCCTATTTGCGCAAACTGCAAGAAAAATAGGGATAAAGAGGGCGTCTGGCAAGAGCTGGAGAACTATATAGAGGACCATCCCCAGGTTGCCTTCAGCCATGGCATATGCCCAGACTGCGTCGAGAAGCTCTACCCCAAGCTGTTGGCCAAGCATAGGAGTGACCAGCTCCATCGCCAGGGAGGGCCCAATAGGGCATGCCGCGATCACCATTCCTGTGACTGCAGGTGGGGGGAGCATTCCGGCCCCGGCCCGGCGGAGGACGACTGGGGTGCTGCCCTAGCCGGCGAGATCTTCTGAAGGTCATAGCCGGGGCCGGCCGGGAACGCGACCGCGCCGTCAAGAACCCCCTGGGGCGCTCCTGCGAGGCCGACCTGGCGGAGCTGTTGCGTCTGTACGCTCAGCCGCCGTCGGGCTGACCCAGGGACGGCCGCGGGCACTGATAACGATATGTTAGGCTTAAAAATTACGCTAAACAGGAGACCAAGCATGAAAATAGCGGTGAGCGGCAAGGGCGGCGTGGGCAAGACCACTTTTTCGGCCATACTGGCCAAAACTCTGGCCGAGCGCGGCTTCAAGGTTCTGGCAGTTGACGCCGACCCCGACGCCAACCTGGGCCAGGCCCTGGGCTTCCCGGACTACCAGCAACTGGTACCGGTTAGCGACATGAAGGAGCTGATCGACGAGCGCACCGACAGCCAGGGTGGGGCTATGGGCACCTTCTTCAAGCTCAACCCCACCGTACACGATCTGCCCGAAAAACTCTCTGTGGAGCATGATGGCGTGCGCCTGATGGTCATGGGCACGGTGCAGAAGGGCGGTGGCGGCTGCATCTGCCCGGCCTCCACCATGCTCAAGGCCCTGATGAGCCACCTGGTTCTCCTGGGCAAGGACGTGCTGATTCTGGATATGGAAGCCGGCCTGGAACACCTAGGGCGCGGCACCTCCCGGGGGGTAGACTTCTTGGTGGTGGTAGTGGAACCGGGGCGGCGTTCAGTAGACACCGCCAATCATATCAAGGAGCTGGCCAAAGATATCGGCCTGACCCGCATCCTGATCGTGGGTAACAAGATACGCTCCGAGGCCGACAAAGAATACCTGCAAAAGTCCCTGGCCGGTTTCACTTCCCTGGGCTTCATGGATTACGACAGCCAGATCATCGAGGCGGACATGAGAAACGTCTGCCCGGCCCATAACGCCGAGAAGGCCAAGATATCCGTGCGCGACATGGCCCAACGCCTCATCGAGATGGCCACCAGCGGCGTGCCAGCCGGCGGGGCAATAACGGGGCGGCGTGCCAGCCGCGGGGCTTAAACTGGTCGGTTTTGGCTGCGGATTCCAGGGAAGTAGGCCATGCCTTCCATTTGAAGAGGGCCACCTAATCCGATGATGTGGGCCAAGTGGCCGGGGCACGGCGCCGCTGGTGCTGATGTTTGCATTATGCCCCAGATGTCTTGTCGCCGGTCGAGCTTGCCAGCTTATTTTTCATGGACTTTCTTTTCAGGTTTATCTTGTAGGCGTTATGGATCAGGCGATCGAGGATGGCATCGGCCTGGGTGGGGTCGTTGGCTGATGATTTCATGCCGCTGGTCCATAGGCACATGGGCGATGACGATGGTGGAGCCTCGACCGTAGCGGTTTTCCAGGACTTCGAGCATACTCAAGCTCTGCTTCCGTGACAGTTTCTCCAGCCTCCAGCCGTCTAGGATGAGCAGGTTGGTCGTAGAATGAGGTTAGGGCCATAATGAGTGACTCGTCCATGCCGCGCCTTTGCCGGTAGTGGATGTCCTCCAGGCAGGCGTCATGCCGGAGCTTGGCCTTGGCCAGCCTGCTTTTGAGCCGCCGATTTTATCTGTGGATGGCTTACCTGTCCACCAGCAGGTCCAGTTTTTCCTCGAAGCCCAGTTCCTGGGTCTTGGGGGTGTTCCGCTGTTCCTCTAGGGCCTTGAGCATACCCTCCAGCCCCAGGACGCGGAGTTTGTCCAGTATGGGATTAATCAGCATGGTTTCCTCCTTGGGCGGTCAAGAAGTATCCGGCTCCGCAGATGTTGGGGTGAAGGATGGGGCTGGATTCCGGGGCCGGCGTCAGCAAAGGCGCCTTGTCCAGTTCCTTGTCGATGATACGTTCTACGCCCTTGGAGCGGAAGGCCTTTAGGCAGGTGCCCTCCACTCGCGCCGCGTTATATTTTTTGGCTATGATGATCAGGCCTAGGCAGGCCCTGAAGCCTTGCTGGGGATGCGCCAGCCGGCTCATGATCCCCTCGGCCATCTTGGCCGTAGCTTTGCTGATCTTGTGTATCTAGTTGATGATCTTTTAGGGAGTCTACTTAGCGTGCTTTTGGTAGGAGCGGGGCATGTGCTCGGACAGGGTGGTGAAGCCGCTTTGCCCCAGGATGCGACGGGGGCTGGCCACCCGCTGGCCCTTATGGGAGCATTCTACCGTGTGCTCCGTGTAGCGGATGTCCAGCTTCTTGCCCACCAATTGATGGGGGGGCCGAGTAGTAGCGGCGGTTCATCTCCACGTGTAATCGATGTGGACCTTGCCTTCTTCCATCGGGCATATTGGTAGGCCGTGGCGGGCAGAGGCTTGAGCGCTGGTTTGTCCAGTGACTCGTACATGGAGCGCCGATTGCCGGGCAGCTTCTTGAAAAATTGGTTGTTGAACCGGTCTAGAAGCCCACGGATCGCCTGATTTGTTGTTTTTTGGATTAATTTGACGAAGTTTTCTAATTATCCTGACTAATCCTTCCTTTTTAATTTGATTAGATCAATTCTGTTGCAGCGATGCGGACGTGCTCCGGGAAGGCAATCTGAGCCTCCTCCTTGGCGGCAGCTATGATCGCGCTTCGGGCCAGGTGGTTAGCCTTTCAGGAGAGGCCGCCGGAGCCCTGCTGTATGGCGGTGCCGGTCGAATCAGAGAAGAGGTTCTGTTTTGCGCCTGCGACTTTGGAGTGGTGCAGGAGGTAGGTCTGCATGTCCTGGAGAGCGACGCCGGCCAGATGGCTTTTGGCCACCACCCTGGAGGCCAAGGGCAGGGAGGTTCTGTATATGAGGAAGTTAGCGAGGTTGTTCTGACCGGCTAGGATAAAGGGCAGGATTGGCTTGGAGTATCCCTAAAATTGAGTAATGATGTGCAACTCGGCCAGGGCTTGAAGCTTGAGGAGGGAGACTTCATCGATGATGAAGGCGGGTCTTTTCTTGCGGTCCTGGGCAATCTCCAGGACCTATTTTCTGATGAGCTTGGTAAGGACGGCCCTGGAGAAGCTAGCGGTGTCCACTTCGAGCTCGACGCAGATTTGCCTGTAAGTTCTAGGATGGAGCCCTGTGAGGCGGAAACCAAGATGATCTGATACGCGGATGGGTGCTGCCTGCTGGCGGCCCAGCGCAAGGCGGTAGGCTTCCCGCTGCCCATATTTCCGGTGACCAGGGCCTGTGCGACGAGGCGGATGGCGTAGTCGAAGCGCTTGGCCACGCTGAGGACCTCGGTGATCTGCATTATTTCCTTGGGCGCCAGGTCAGAGTCGAAGGGCTCCCTGGTGATGGCGAAGAAGGCGCGGTAATTTGATTTCATGAGTTGTTGGCCTCCGGTCTGATTTTTGCTAGAAAAGGGATCCGCCAGTGGTGGCCGTGGTGGAGCTGGATTCCAAGCGCAGCAGATGGTGGTCGCGCTTGACCCTACAATTGACGGCGAGGTCCAGCGGCTGGAGCAAGCCGTGGGAGCGATCTTCCAGTAGGATCTCTACGCGGTCGTGGTCATGGTCGTGGTAGAGGAGGATGATTTGCTTGCCGATCAGAGGCACTGGGGCTTCGTATAGCCTGCCGGCCAGGGAGAACGTTACAGGGGAGCCTGCCCGATGTCCAGATACTTTGCTGGTGGTAGACGTTCCTAATCCAGTACTTCAAGGCCTCATTGATATCTCGAAGGGTATCGCCCTTGAAGCCGGGGAGAAACTGGGACCTGATGGTGCGGAAGGATTTTTCGATCTTGCCCCTGCTCTGGGAGTCGGTAGTCTCTTCCAGATGGTGGGAGCGGAGGGCGGGGCCGTTGTCGAGGTTAGAGCTTGCGTGGTAGCCCCCGTTTGAGCAGGGCCTGGCGCAAGGCCTGTAGATAAATGGCCAGGCCCTCTGAGAGATAAAACTCGGCAGGGGCGATCAGGCCGGCTCCTGTCGTCGATGAAGGCTAAGAGATAGGTTTTGTGCCGTTTGTCACCCACCAGGAGCAGCGGCCCATACATGGCGTCACTCTGCTAAATGTCGTTGGGCAGCTCCGCCTCGCAGCACCCGCGGTCGACAGGGGGGCGACCTGTTCACCCATCCGCCCCTGCTGGTGCAGAAAGCGGTAGACGGTGGACGCCTTGAGGATCACGTCGAGCGAGGTCAAGCGTCGGCGCATCATTTCATTGATGAGGATAGTCACTGACGCAGTTGGCAGTTCCCTGCGCAGGGATAATTCCTGCCCATAGGGTAGAGGGACTCCATTTTGCTGCCGCCTTGGCGGTAGAGTCTGACCCATCCCAGGATGATGGAGCGCGATAGCCTGGTGCGGTTGGAGAAAGGGATTTGCCACCGCTGGGCGCTTTTTGTCCCGCAGTAACCTCTCCCGTTCGCCACGCTCCATGTAGTCCCTGGCAAAAAAGTCGCTGATGACGCCGAACCGGAAGATGGCTATCCGTTTTTTCTGGTTTTCGTCAATGTCGATCTTCCATGGGGATATTTCGCCTAAGTGTAGACTTGGGGACCGGACCAGGACAACGGCACCCTTGGATAGGTGGCTCAGGGAAGGGAAGGGCTTTCGTTTTGCATCGACCGGCTGGCCGCGGCTTGGCCGCGGCCACTGAGCCAATCGAAGGCTCCAAGATAGATTCATCTGCCACAGCCGGCCCTTGAGTCAGTAGCGCTGGCGGGAGCGCGGTAAGCCAGGGGCCCATCTACCCCGGGCTAGCTTATTGGCAAGGCTTCGCCGGATGATCTCCACCAGGGCCTGAGACCGGCTCCAGTAGCCCCGCGGCCGCAGCCTGATCACCGCCCGGCAGGCAGGGCAGAGAAACCGTCGAAGCCAAATCACTGTAGGGGCTTAATCAAAATAGGCAGTTACGAAGCCGTGCCCCCAAAACCGGACGCTCTCACACCGGGGGCGTCTCTCCGGCCGGGGCCAGAGGAAACGCCGCCCCAGCTCCATGATCTTCTTAACGCAGGCTGCAACGAAAAGTACGATAACAAGCAGATGGCAGGAAGTTATTCCCGTTTATCGGGGTCTGGGGTGCTCTACCACCCTCGGCCCTTCCCTCATCCTTGGGCCCACATCTAACGTCCAGGATAATGGAATAAAATTCTTACCTGGCCAAGCTAATCTATAAAATTCTCTTACTTTCCGATTAGAACAAAGCAAGAGTCAACATGGTTGAGCTCAATCAGACTGAAGAAGGTCATCTTGCGCAGGGCAGCCAGTAGCCACCTCTTCACCAGTTGCATCTCCACCTCGACCTTGTCACGGAGGTCTCGTACTCCGGGGGGTAAAACCGCCGGCCGTAGTGGGCGGCCATCTCCTGGTAAGTCGGGTTGATGTCGGGTTCGTAGCGGTAAGCTTTGCTCACCCTGGACTTGAAGTTGTCGATTATCATCAACTTCGGCACCCCGCCAAAAGACTGAAGGGCCCACTGGTGGGAGCCGATCTAGTCGGGCAGACCTTGGGTCCACGTGACCTCGGCGAAGGTGTAGGTGCTGGCGCTTAGAACCGTCACGAAGATTTGGGGAACCCTAATCTCACCCGTCAAGAGGACCACCACGTCCACGGTCTGGCCGGCATAGTCGGTCTCTTCGTCGTCATGAGTGGAGTTGGTGTAGTTCTGGTGTCCTGCTGCAGCGATCCGCATGGCCGAGTTGAAGTAGGAGGCAATCATGGGCGCCGGCGAGTTTTTGGCCCTTGGCCTGGGGTTGTGCAACTGCCCTGACGGCTGGTGGGGTAGCGTGTGGACATCGATAAGCAGCCCCACGAAATTTTCTTGGAGGTTGCTGCCGACCGGGAAACCGAGTACCCCTGCCCGGAGTGTGGCAGGCGGTGCAAGGCTCACGATTTCCACGAATTCAACTAGCGCACCTCAATATTTTCCAACATCATTGCTACGTAACCGCCCGGGTGCCTCGAGTGGACTGCCTTGACCATAGGACCAAATAGATCAAGAGGCCCTGGATCCGCTAGGGCAGCCGGTTCACCTTGCTTCTCGAGCAGGCGGCCATGACCCTGGTACGGGAGATGCCCGTGCTGGCTGCGGCCCGCATAATCGGGATCAGCGACACGCGACTTTGGCGGGTGATCCAGTTCTACGTAGCCCAGGCCCGGTCCAAAAGGGCCTGGGCTGGGTCAAGGCCGTGAGTCTGGACGAAACCGCCTCCAAGCGAGGCCACGACTACGTCATCGTTTTCATCGACTTAGACCGCAAACAAAAGCCGATCATCTTCGTTACCCCCGGCGAGGGCAAGGGCTGTCTGTTCCTGTCCCGCCGCTTCCTGCGTGAGCATGGCGGCGATCATAACAATATCGCCGAGATAGTCTGCGACATATCGCTAGCCTTCCTGGCCGCCATCGGCGGAAGCTTCCCCGGCGCCAACGTCACCGTGGACTGATTCCCTGTAGATCAACTTTTCACCACTGCCGTGGACGAGGTCCGAAAGGCCGAGGCTAAGGAGCGTAAACGGCCCAAGGCCACCCGCTGGGCCGTGCTCAAGGCCGCTGACGGCGGCAGGCTAATCGACTGGCGGCTTAAGGAGATGCTGCGCTGGATTAGAAAAGCCTTCTCTGTACAGGTTGCCCAGTGGCACAGCACCCAATTCACCCGCCATGCCCTGAAGTGCATAGCGCCCTGACACCAAAACCATGCCCCCGGTCCTCAAGGCACTCATGACTCTGGAAGGGTATGCTCACCTGTGATCCTAAGCCGCTGGACCTCCCGCAATTCCAACGCCAGCTTGGCTGGGCTTAACGGCATCTTCCAGGTCGCCAGGGCAAGCGCCCAAGGCTACCGTAATATTTTTATTTTCATGACCATATGACCATGATCTACTTCATTGCCGTACCACTGGAGGGATTCATCAAATTCCACAATTAACGACGAAGAACCATAAAAATATGGTCGCTTTTTTTTACAATTTACCTAGTCTATCAATATAAATTATATTAAATTTAATTATCAGTAACTCACTACCTAAATTTGGACACATGAGGCCATGAAGCTATCCACGCGCGGACGTTACGGTGTGCGGGCCATGTTGGAGTTGGCTTTGCAGCAAGGCGGTGGCCCGATTGCCCTGCAGGAGCAGGCCAACGGTAAGTAATATTAGCTAAATATCTTGAGCAGTTTCTCATACCCTTCACGGCCGAGAGTCTAGTAAACAGCGTGCGGGGGGCCAAGGGAGGCTATCTGCTGGCCACCAGCCCGGATAGGGCTCCCTCTAAGAAATTTTGAAAATTCTGGGGGAACCTCTGGCGGTTGTGGAAGGCGTGGATGATTCCGATTCCTGCGTGCGGGTGGGTGGATGCGCCGTGCACCTGGGTATGGGGCGAGATGAGCCAACTGCTGGTGGAGTGCCTCGCCGGCATCTCTTTGACCAAACTGGCCGAGCAGCAGTGGGAGAAAGACCGCCAGTGCCTGGTAGTGGCCGCCGTGGGCTAACCACTCCTTTGCGTTCCGTTATATTCGTCATCGCCAGCCCCGGCGGTGACGAATATTTTTGGTTTTCGGGGCAGGGAGCCAGGAGACGCATAAGCCGGAGACAAGGCTCCCGGCGGCGTGCTAACCTATAGCCAGAGCTATCCTATCCGCCAATTGGGGAGGCGTATGCCACTGGAGATTCGCCTCAGCGCTTCCTTGCGCCGTCAGGTGCCGGGTTATGACCTCCTTAGAGGGCTCGCCTGGGCCTGGGAGCCGGGTTTAAACGTGGCCGCCCTGCTGGCCCGCTTGGACCTTAACCCCCAGGACGTCAAGATAATAATGATTAACGGTCGGGCTGGCAGTCCGGCGTCCCCCCTGGCCGACGGCGACCGCGTGGGTTTGTTTCCCGCAATGGGAGGGGGTTAAATGCAGACCTGGGTCATGGAAATCCTAGGATCCCATCTTATTCCCCACGAACCGGCGGGGCAAGAGGGATATTACTCCGTGCGCGAGGTCGACCTGCACGAGTTGGCCTTGGCCCAGGGGCGCTCCCTGCGCGAGGTGACGCTGGATTGTCTGGAGGCTGGCATCTGGCCCGAGCGTATGCGCCCCAACCGGGGCACCTTCAGCACTCAAGAGCAGGCCCGGCTCTTGCGTTCCAGGGTGGCGGTGATCGGCGCCGGAGGCCTGGGCGGCATGGTTATACTGCAGCTGGCCCGCCTGGGGGTGGGCGGACTCATCGTCTGCGATGGCGATATTTTTGAAGAAAGCAACCTAAATCGTCAGTTTTTGGCCGAGCAGGCCAGCCTGGGGCAAAACAAGGCCCAGGTGGCGGCCCGGGTGGTGCATGCGCTGAACCCGGTGGTGGAGATGTTGGTGCACGCGGTCTGGGCCTACGAGGACAACCTGCCGACCATAATAAAAAATGCCCAGGTGGTGGTGGACTGCCTGGACACCATGACCACCCGCTACATCGTAGAGGAGGCCTGTCGCCAGGCGGGCCTGCCCTTCCTGCACGGGGCCGTGGGAGGACTGGGGGGCATGGTCATGACCGTCAAAAATGGCGACCCCGGCCTAGCCGGGCTTTACGGCCAGGAGCCGGCCCCCAAGGCCGATTCGGCCGAGAGCTACCTGGGGGTGCCCGCCCCTACGCCGGCCTTCATCGCCACCCTGCAGGTCAGCGAGGTGATAAAATTATTGTTGGGCTGGCCCGGGCTGGGGCGGGGCCAGGTGCTACATGTTGACCTGGGGGGGGGTGCCCAGCATCGAGGTGCTGCAACTGGGGTGAATGTCGGGCCCGGATGCCCCCGGCTGGGCTACAATGGGTCGGTTGAGGCCGGATTTTTCGGCTGGCGTCTTTGACTGCCGTAAAGCCTGATCGTTCATGCTCGGTCTAGATATGTGTCGGAAAAAGCTATCAATGGCTTTCTCCTCTTGGCGCTTGCCAAAAATAAATATCTCTTCGTCGTCATGAATGGAATTGGTGTAGTTCCGACGTCATAACATAATGATCTGCATAGCCGAGTTGAAGCAGGAGACAATTATAGACGCCGGCGAGCTTCCTAGCCTTTAGCCTGGGATTGCAATCGCTCTGGCGACTGGTGAGGCAGCGTGTAGACACCGATAAACAGCCCCACGAGGTCTTCTTGGAGGTTACCGCCGATGCCCGGAGTGTGGCAGGTTGTGCAAGGCTCAAGATTTCTACGAATTCATCTGGCGTCACCTCAATCTCTGCCAGCATCATTGCTACGTAAACACCCGGGTGCCCCGGGTAGGCTGCCCCGACCATGGGACCAAGCAGGTCAAGATGCCCTGAGCCCGCGAGGACAGCCGGTTCACCTTGCTATTCGAGCAGGCGGCCATGACCCTGGTGCGGGAGATGCCCGTGCTGGCTGCAGCCCGCATCATCGGGGTCAACGACAAGCAACTTTGGCGGGTGTCCCGTTCTACGTAGCTCAGGCCCTGTCCAAAATAGACCTAGGCGGGGTCAAGGCCGTGGCTCTGGACGGAACCGCCTCCAAGCGGGACCACAATTACGCCACCGTGTTCATCGACCTAGACCGCAAGCGAAAGCCGGTTATCTTCGTTATCCCTGCCAAGGCAAGGGCTGTCTGGTCCTGTTTCGCTGCTTCCTGCGTGAGTATGGCGGCGATCACAACAATATCGCCGAAGTGGTCTGCGACATGTCGCCAGCCTTCCTGGCCGCCATCGCCGTGGACGAGGTCCGAAAGGTCGAGGCTAAGGAGCGTAAACTTGTCCAAGGCCACCCGCCGGGCCGTGCTCAAGGCCGCTGACGGCGGTAGGCTAACCAAAAAGCAGCAGCAGGCCCTGACCGAACTGGAAACCGGCGGCTTCGCCAGCGGCCACCGTCTGACGGTTCAAGGAGATGCTGCGCTGGATGAAGGCCACCTCTGTACAGCCACCCAGTGGCGTGTCACCAACTTCACCCGCCATGCCCTGCAGTGCATAGCGCTTGACACCAAAACCCTGGTGTTATTTTAAGGACCGCTGGGAGATCAAGCTATTCTTCAAGGCGCTTAAGCAAAAGCTTAAGGTCAAAACCTTCGTGGGCACCAGCAGCAACGACTTGGAAATTCAGGTTTGGCAGCCTTGATGGTCTCGCTTTCTTTCCCTGACCGCATGGTCACTGTCCAACCTGGCCGCCATGCTGCGCCTAAATTTCTTCATATACAGGGAGTTGCGCCCCTGGCTCCAACACCCCTATCACACCCCCCCTCATGTCCGAACAGGTCCAGTTACCGCTCTTGCTCTGATTTGGACAGACAACCGTCAATGAACCAAAAAATACTAGCCCAAACGCGGCGGCTTTATCTCAAAAATTGCTAAATTTATAGAGAATCAACCGTTTTTATAAGATCATTTTTAGCCGCTACGCCTGTTTTGGACAGCACTGATCCCCGCCCGATTTTTTGGTTCTTCGTCGTTAACTATGTAATTTAATAAGTTTTCTCAGTGGTGCGGCGATGAAATAGATCATGGTAATGGAGGTGAAGACATTACGGTAGCCTCTCGCTCTTGCCTTGGCGGCCTGGAAGGTGCCGTTAAGCCCCTCCAGGCGGGCGTTGTAATGATTGGAGGCCCAGCGGCTTAGGATTAGGTGGGCATGCTCTTCCAGAATTACGAGCGCCGTGAAGATCGGGGCCAGAATTTTGGTGTCAGGTGCTATGCACTGCAAGGCATGGCGGGTGAAGTTGGTGATGCGCCACTGGACGGCCCGTACAGAGGTGGCTTTTCTGATCCAGCGCAGCATCTCTTTGAGCCGCCAGGCGGTGGCGATGACGAAGCCGTCGGTTTTCAATTCGGTCAGGGCTTGCTGCTGCTTTTTGGTTAGCCTGCCGCCGTCAGCGGCCTTGAGCACGGCCCAGCGGGTGGCCTTGGACAAGTTTACGCTCCTTAACCTCGGCCTTTGTAACCTCGTTCACGGCGATGGTGACGAGTTGAACTAAATGGAATCAGTTTACGGTGACGTTGGCGCTGGGAAAGCTTTCGCCGATGGCTACCAGGAAGGCTGGCGACATGTCGCAGACCACTTCGGCGATATTGTTGTGATCGCCGCCATACTCACGCAGGAAGCAGCGAAACAGGACCAGACAGCCCTTGCCTTGGCAGGGATAACGAAGATAACCGGCTTTCGCTTGCGGTCTAGGTCGATGAACACGGTGGCGTAGTTGTAGCCCCGCTTGGAGGCGGCTTCGTCCAAAGCCACGGCCTTGACCCACCCAGGTCCATTTTGGACATGGCCTGGGCCACATAGAACTGGACTACCCGCCAAAGTCGCGTGTCGCTGACCCTGGTGATGCGGGCTGCCGCCAGCACGGGCATCTCCCGCACCAGGGTCATAGCCGCCTGCTCGACTAGCAAGGTGAACCGGCTGTCGTCGCGGGTCCAGGGCATCTTGATCTATTTGGTCCTATGGTCAAGGCAGTCCACTCGAGGCACCCGGGTGTTTACGTAGCAATGATGCTGGAAAATATTGAGGTGGCGCTAGGTGAATTCGTGGAAGTCGTGAGCCTTGCACCGCCTGCCACACTCCGGGCAGGGGTACTCGGCTCCCCGGTCAGCGGTAACCTCCAAGAAGACTTCGTGGGGCTATTTATCGGTGTCCACACGCTGCCCCACCAGCCGTCAGGGCGGTTGCACAACCCCAGGTCAAGGGCCAGAAGCTCGCCGGCATCCATGATTGCCTCCTGCTTCAACTCGGCTATGCAGATTGCTGCATCATGACAGCGGAATTACACCAATTTCACTCAGGACGACAACGGGGCTCTTTTTTTACACCCGCGGTCATTGCGAGGCCCCGCTAGAGGCCGAAGTAATCAAGGCTCAAATTGTCCGACGCTGGCCAATTCAGCACGTGGTTGCCGCGTCGTCCTAAAGAGCTACTCGCAATGACCCATGCCTTGGAATAATTTTGTGAACGCGTCTGGCCGGCCTATTTGCCGCCGTCCTGGCTGAGCTTGAAAACCCGGCGGGCTAGGGCCAGGTGGTTGCGCTGGCTTTCGTCGCTCTTGTGCCCCTGGTCGCGGATGAACTGGATGGGGTCGTGCAGGAGCTTTTTGACCAGGGACTTGGTCAGGCGCTCCAGGGCCTCGGCCTGGGCCGGCTCGATGTCCCTCAGGTCCTTTATGGTGCGGGCTAGCTCAGCCTGGCGAATCTCCTCGGCCTTGCCGGCGAGCTCGGCGATGGTGGGCACCACGGCCAGGGAGTGCAGCCAGGCCCCGAACTTGACAACTTCCTCGGCCACGATGGCCTCGGCGGCCTGGGCCTCGCCGATCCGGCCCCGGCGGTTCTGTTCCACCACCTGGGCTAGGTCGTCGATATCGTAGATAAAACAGCCGTCAAGCTCGGCCACTCGCGCCTCCACGTTCCGGGGCACGGCGATGTCGATGAAGAACAGGGGGCGCCCTCGGCGGGATTTGAGGCAGCGTCGGGCCAGGTCCCAGAGTATGACCGGCTGGCTAGCCCCGATGGAGCTGATGACTATATCCACCTGCCCCAGGATCTGGGGCAAGTCCCCCAGGCCATAGGCCGCTCCGCCGCCCAAGCGGCCGGTCAGCTCCACGGCCCGCTCCAGGGTGCGGTTGGCCACCAGTATCTCGCCCACGCCCTGGGCCAGCAGGTGCTCGGCTGCCAGCTCGGCCATTTCGCCAGCTCCGATGAGGAGTACCTTAAGCCCTTTGAGGTCGTCGAATATTTTTTTGGCCAACTTCACCGCTGCATAGGAGACGCTCACCGCCGTACCGCCGATGCGCGTCTCGGTGCGAACCCGCTTGGCCACTTGGAAGGTCTTGTGCAAGAGCTTGTTCAGCACCGTCCGCGTGGCCCCGGCATCAGCGGCCAGGCGGAAGGCCTCCTTTATCTGTCCCAGGATTTGGGGTTCGCCCACCACTAGGGAGTCCAGGGAGGAGGCTACCCGGAACAAATGGCGCACCGCCTCCTGGTCCTGGTGGCGATATAGGGCCTGCTCAAAGTTCGCCTGGTCCATGGGCTTGCCCCTGCCCAGCCAGATCTCCAGGATTTTCAGGACCTCCGCGGCTTGGTCGGCCACGGCTAGTACCTCCACCCGGTTGCAGGTAGAAACGAGCAAAATCTCGCGCACGCCGGGCAAGGCTAGGGCTTGCTGGTGCAGTTCCTCCAGGGTGCCGGGCGGCGGGGCCAAACATTCGCGCAGCGCCACCGGCGCAGTCTTGTGGTTCAGGCCAATAAGGACGAGATTCACGGTAGCGGTCCCGTCAGGGTGGGCAGGGCCTCGAAGCTGTGGTAGCCGCTGTAGAGCAGGCCCACGCCTAGGAAGGTGAACATCAGCGCGGCGAAGGCCGCTACTCCCAACCAGGCTCCCCGGCGTCCGCGCCAGCCCTGCACCAGGCGGGTGTGCAAAATGGCGGTGTAGCATAGCCAGGTGATCAGCGACCAGACCTCCTTAGGGTGCCAGCGCCAGTAGGAGCCTAGGGTGATCTGGGCGTAGACCGCGCCGGTTATCAGTCCCACGGTGAGCAGGGTGAAGCCCGCCACTAAAGCCTGCTGCCCCAGGGAGTCCAGGCGGCTCAATGAGGGCAGGCGTTTGAAGGCCGCACCCAGGCGCTTCTTACGGATCAGGCTGTCTTGTAGCAGATACAGCCCGCCGCTCAGGCAGGTCAGCGTCAACAGCCCATAACCGGCCGACAGGCTTAAGACGTGGATGACAATCCAGGCGCTCTTCAAGAGGGCCGAGGGCGGGGCCACCGGCAGGGGCAGCACCGCGGTGGCGGCCAAGAGCAGCAGGGCGCAAAGGGGTGCGGTTAAGGCCCCCAAGATCATGATTTTCAGGCGCAGGTTCACCACCAGGGTGGCGCCCATTAAGGCCCAGGAAAAGACGTCCAGGGACTGGCGCAGACTCAAGGCCGGCAGGGCGCCGGTTTCGATCCAGGCCGCGGTCAGGGCCAGGCTGTGCAGGCCGAAACCAGCCCACAGGATGCCTCGGCCCATGACGTGCAGCCCTCGGCGTTGCCAGACGACAAAACCCAGGTACACGCAGGTGCCTAGCAGATAGGCGGCCAGGGTCAGCCAGTGAAGGGTGGTGCTCATGGCCTGGCCTCCAGGTTGGGGGAGGGCGGAGCGCCGGGCCAGCCCAGGGTGGCTAGGCTGCATTGCGGCCCCAGGATGGCCGCCAAGAGTGCGTCTACGCCGGCCTGGTCGCCGGCCTTCAAGCGCGTCAAAAAGTCAGAGTCGGCTAGGGCGAAGAACAGAGGGCGATTCACCTCGGCGGGGCGTCCCTGGTCTTTGACCCACTGGCGGGCGGCGCGCATCAGCTTGAGGTAGTCGGCCCACTCGGGACCGTATTGCCCCTCCAGGCCCTCGCGTAGGCGGCGGGCTACGGCCGGGCCGGCCCCGCCGGTGCTCACCGCCAGGCACAGGTCGCCCCGGCGCAGGGAGGCTGGCACGATGAAGCTGCACAGCTCGGGCACGTCCACTACGTTGACAAAGACTCGCCGTCTCTCGGCCTCGGCGGCCACCGCCCGGTTGAGGCTCTCGATATTGGTGGCGCATACCACCAGCCAGGCGCCCTCCAGGTCCTCCTGGGCAAAAGGACGGGGCAGGTGCTCCACCAGGGGGTGGGGCAAGAGCGCGGCTGTGGCGGGGTTCAGCTCCGGGGCCACCAAGCGCACCGAGGCCCCGGCCTCGATTAGCGAGGTAACCTTTCGCCCGGACACCTGGCCTCCGCCCACCACCACTGCCAGGTGGCCCCGCAGGTCCAGAAAGACGGGGTAATAGTGCAAGCTTGGCTCTCCCAGCGAAAAATCAATTTTTTAGCATAACACCTGCCTGCCGGGCCGGCAATATATGGGGGTGCACGTTAGTCCTGGCAGGCTTGCACGGCCTTGGCCCCCAGCACCCTCACCAGCCTGCCGGGGCCAGCTCCACCAAAAAGCCGTGCTTGCCGCCGTTGATCAGTATGGCCGGCAACTCCAGTATGCCCTCTTGGACGTAAACCGGCAGGGGGCGCCGGGTGCCGAAGGGCGAGACTCCACCCACCGGGTAGCCGGTGTGCCGGGTCACGTTAGCTGGGTCGCAGGGGCTCACCTGCTTAACCCCAACACCCGGGCCAGGGCCTTGGTGGAGGCCTGGCGGTCGCCGTGCATCAACACCAGGAGAGGGTTATTGCTTTCGTCCTCCAGTACTATGGTCTTTACCACATCGGTGCTCGTCCACCTTCAGCTGGCGGGTGGCCACGGCGGTGCGGGTGCTGCGCGCCCAGGGCGTGAGCTTTGCGTTCTGCCGGGGTGGCGGGAATCTTATCCTTGGTCGTGGACGCTTCCTTTGTCGATTCCGATCGGGTTTGGTGCCTTCAAGTTAGTCCACCCGCCAGCCGATAACAAGATAAGGAGAAGCAATGAACAGGCGCGTGGAGGACCTTTCGCCGGGTTTGAACCAGCTTTTCGGCGGATTTAGCCTCAGGCAGAGCGCCATCCAGGGCTGGTCGCGCCTGAGCTGGGGCATGGGCGTGGTCGATGCTTTGCGTAACTATCCTCAGGCCCAGGCCAGCGCTACGGGCTTAAACTTCCTAACCCTCACCCCCGACTCCCCCCAGAATCTAATCTATGCTTTGCGTTTTCGTTTCAGTGGCCCGGGACGCCAGCTCCAATCGGTGACGTTGTCCTTCAGCGGCAGCAGGGGCGTGGCCGATTTCGCGTCCTTAAACCAAGCCGTCAGCGACCGCCTGGACGCGCTGGTGAGCCAGACAGGCAACATCACCACCTGGCAGCGCGATGGCGGTCAATTCACCCTGAGCCTGAGCCCTAAGGACGGCCTGGTGTTGAACCAGAGCGACTGACCTCCGGGGCCCGGCCTATTCTGTGATTTAGGTTGGTCCCTACCGGGGCATGATAGGCTACATTCTCAGCCAGTCTCCCAGGAGGATAAGGCACCATTCGTTGCGGGGATTCGTCTTCATGCGCTTGACATTGGCCATATACAGCATGCATGGCGGCGGCGTCGAGTGGGTGATGACGCTACTCAGCGACGCCTGGGCCGACCAGGGACATGAGTTGACCCTTGGTCACCCTTTCCGAGGCGGCCAGCGATTTTTTCCAGGTGGACTCCAGGGTGTGCTGGGTGGGGCTGGGGATGCTGGCCGACTCGCCGGAGTTCTTGCCTGCGCTCAAGAACAACGCCGCCCGACTGCGCGTCCTGCGCTGGACGCGGAAGGCCTTCCGCCCTCAGGTCATCATTAGCTTCGGCGACGCCACCACCGTGCTGGCTATCCTGGCGGCTGTGGGGCGCCGGGTGTCGGTGGTGGCCTGTGGGCACACCAATCCCCATTACCACAAGCGTTTCGTCAACCGTCGGCCGGTACTGACCATACCCAACCCCATCCAGCCGCCGCACCCGGACCCCGGACCACCGTTGCGCCCCTGGCTCCTGGGCCCTACGGTAATGAGCATGGGGCGCCTGCATCCCTCCAATGGCTTCGATCTGCTCCTGCTGGTCTTTGCCACCTGCCAGGAGACCGGCTTCCAATGGCAGCTGGTGACACTGGGAGAGGGGCCGGAGCGTCCTCGCCTGGAGGCCCTGGCCCTGGAGTTGGGCAGCGCCTCCCGGGTCACTTGCCGGGGCTGGCGGCCGAGCTGGTGCCGCTGTTCAGGCAGGCGGAACTTTGCGTGATATCCTCGCATTACGAGGGCTTCTTTATGGCCTTCTCCGAGGCCATGAGCTGCTGCCTGGCGGTGGTGGCTAGCGACTGCTCGGCGGAAGTGCGCCAGATCGTGCGCCTCGGCGTGGACGGCTCCTTGGTGCCGTTCGGTCAGCCCGAGGCCCTGGCCCAGGTCATGCTGTGGCTCTGATGAAGGGCCCCCAAGGGCGCGCCCGCCTGACGGTCAAGGCCCTGAGGTGGTAGAGCGCGCGGGTACTGGAGCAATGGGAGCTTTTGTTTAGGCCTCTTCGTCGTTATGAGTGGAGTTGGTGTAGTTCCGGTGTCATGATGCAGCGATCCGCATGACCGAGTTGAAGCAGGAGGCAATTATGGACACCGGCGAGCTTTTGACCCGTGGCCTGGGGTTGCAACCGCCCTGGCGGTTGGTGGGACAACCCGGGGAGCCGAGCACCCCTGCCCGGAGTGTGGCAGTTTGTGCAAAGCCCACGACTTCCACGAATTCACTGAGCGTCACCTCAATTTTTCAACATCATTGCTACCGCGTTGTTTTTTGGATTAATTTGACAAAAGTTTTCTGATTATCCTGGATTGATTTTTTTGAGTAAATCAATTCTGTTGCGGCGACGCAGACATGCTCCGGGGAGACGACCTGAGCCTGCTCCTCGGCGGCAGCTATGATTGCGCCTCGAACTAGGTGGTTGGCACTTCGGAAGAGGCCACCGAAGCCCTGCTGTATGGCGGTGACGGCCGGATCAGAGAAGAGGATCTGTTTGGCGCCTGCGATTTTGAGGTGTGCAGGATGTAGGCCTGCATGTCCTGGAGGGGAACGCCGGCCAGATGGCTCCTGGCCACGACGAGGTCAGGGGCAGGGAGGTTCTGTATATGAGATCAGTACTGTCCAAGGCAGGCGTAGCGGCTAACAATGATCTTATAAAAACGGTTTATTACCTATAAATTTAGCAGTTTTTGAGATAAGGCCACCGCTTTTGGGCTAGTATTTTTTGTTTCACTGGTGGTTGCCTGTCCAAGCCAAGGCAAGAAATGACCATGTGGTCCTTATAGATGTCAGCCACGATGGAGGCCGTCAGCTTGTGGTAATTAGTCAAGAGCACGACCTGCTTTTGATTTTTCTCGCCCCACACCACCAGGCGACGCAGGAGGAATATGGTTTGATAAACGAAAGGGGAAGCACTGCCGGCTTTGACCCCACGCCGTCGGCTAAACGCCCTAAATGAAGCCTTGCATGCGCTGGCGACTGGCCTGCAGGCGCTCCATCTTGGAGCTGATCTCCGCCACCTTGGCCTTTTCCTTGTCCACCACCTCCTGCGGAGCTTTTTGAAGGAAGCCCTCGTTGGTTAGCTTCTTGCGGCTGGGGGTGATCTCCTTTTCCAGCTTGGCGATCTCCTTGTCCAGGCGCGCCACTTCGGCGGCGAAGTCCACCAGTCCCGTCAAGGGCACGTAGACCGTAACCCCGGCCACGGCAGCGCTGGCGGCCTGAGCGGGGGGATGGCCTTCTACCGCCCAGCCCACACTGGCGGCCTTGGCCAAGGTCGCCAGGCGCGGGGTCTGCTCGGCCAGCACCTGGCGCAGGGATTCCTGGTGAGGCATCAGGACCACGGGCAGGGCCTGGCCGGGGCTGATGCCCATCTCTCCGCGGATATTGCGCAGAGCTCCAATCACGGCCATAAGCAAATCCATGTCGGCCTCGGCCTTCTCATCGACCTCGCCGGGCAATCCCTCGGGCCAAGCGGCCTGCATCACGCTGCCATCGGCTCCGGGCAGGCGCTGCCACAGCTCCTCAGTGACAAAGGGCATGATGGGGTGCAGCATGCGGACCAAGCGCGAAAAGACTTCTCCCAGAGTGCGGCGGGTGGCGGCTTGGCGGGCGGGATCGTCGTGGTTGTAGAGCGGTGCCTTGACCAGTTCCAGGTACCAATCGCAGAACTCATGCCAGGTGAATCGGTAAAGAACGCCGGCGGCGTCGTTGAAGCGATAATCGTCTATGCCCGCGGCCACCTCTTGGGCGGTGCGGTTGACTCTGCTCAGTATCCAACGGTCTTCGAGGGTGAGGGGCAGATCGGCTCCAGCACTGCTGCCGCCTTCCAGGTTCATCAGGGTGAAACGGGCGGCGTTCCAAATCTTGTTGACGAAATTGCGGTAGCCGGCGATGCGTTCCTCGCTAATCTTTATGTCGCGCCCCTGAGCGGCGAAGGCGGCCAGCGTGTAGCGGAAGGCGTCGGTGCCGTACTGGTCAATGATAATCAAGGGGTCCATGACGTTGCCCTTGGACTTGGACATCTTCTGTCCTGAAGTGTCGCGTATCAGGGCGTGTATGCACACGTCCTTGAAGGGCACCTCGTCCATGAATTTGATGCCCATCATCATCATGCGCGCTACCCAGAAGAATAGGATGTCAAAGCCGGTGACCAGGCAACTTGTGGGGTAGAACTTTTTCAGCTCCGGGGCCTGATCAGGCCAGCCCATGGTGGAAAACGGCCACAGGGCGCTGGAGAACCAGGTGTCCAGCACGTCGGTTTCCTGCTTCAACTCGGCGTTACCGCACACCGGGCAGGCCGCGAGCGTGGTGCGGCTCACGATCACCTGACCACATCCGCAGTACCAGGCCGGGATGCGGTGGCCCCACCAGATCTGGCGGCTGATGCACCAATCGCGGATGTTGGTCATCCACTGGTAGTAGGTCTTGGTCCACATCTCGGGCACGATGCGGGTCTGGCCGGTCTGCACAGCCTTCAGCGCCTGTTGTGCCAACGGCCCCACTTTAACAAACCACTGCTGGCTTAAGATTGGCTCCACCATAGTCTTGCAGCGGTAGCAATGCCCCACGGCGTGCATGTGGATTTCATGCTTTTCCAGCAGGCCTAGGGCCTCCAAGTCGGCCACCACCTTCTTGCGCGCCTCAAAACGATCCAGGCCGGCGTAGGCCCCGCCCAGCTCGTTTATCCGTCCGCTGTCGTCCATGACCCGGATAACCGCCAATCCGTGCTTCTGGCCCAGGTCGAAGTCGTGGGGGTCGTGGGCCGGCGTGACCTTCAGGGCGCCGGTGCCGAACTCCGGGGAGACGCAGGAATCTCTGATGATCGGCAGCTCCCGCCCCAACATGGGCAAGATTAGGGTGTCGTCAGCCAGATCCTTATAGCGCTGGTCTTCGGGGTTTATGGCAACCGCCGTGTCGCCCAGCATGGTCTCGGGGCGAGTGGTGGCCACAGTGAGATGGCCCTTGCCGTTCTTGAAAGGGTAGCGGATGTAGTACAGATTACCCTGCACCTCCTCGTGCTCGCTCTCTAGGTCGGATAGTGCCGTGTGGCAGCGGGGACACCAGTTGATGATGTAGTCGCCACGGTAGATCAGACCCTCTTCGTAGAGACGCACGAAGACTTCGCGCACGGCTCGGCTTAAGCCCTCGTCCATGGTAAAGCGCTCGCGGGTCCAGTCGCAGGAGGCGCCTAGGCGCTTGAGCTGGTTGATGATCTTGCCGCCGTATTCCTCGCGCCACTGCCAGACGCGCTCGATAAACTTGTCGCGCCCTAGGTCGTGGCGGGACAGCCTCTCGCTGGCCAGCTGGCGCTCCACCACGTTCTGAGTGGCAATTCCGGCGTGGTCAGTGCCGGGCATCCACAACACGGCATAGCCGCGCATGCGCTTGAAGCGGCACAGTATGTCCTGGAGGGTGTTGCCCAGGGCGTGGCCGATATGTAACTGGCCCGTGACGTTGGGCGGCGGGATGACGATGGAGTAGGCCGGCCGAGGCGAGGCTGGATCGGCCACAAACATACCGCCCTCTTCCCAATAGGCGTACCAGCGAGCTTCCACCTGAGCAGGCTCGTAGGATTTGTCCAAAACACTGGCCGCAGCGTTACTCATGTTGTCGTTGGTCATGCCGATTATTCTCCGACCGGGGATGGTGGCTGTTTTACGGACAAAACAAAGACGGAGGCTTTTCGCCCCGCCTCGACTAACCCGCCGGGCCGTTAAACTAGTCTATTACGTTTTTTGGGTTGTAAGCGACGGCGCCGGCAGCTTGACGTTTGATGGCCTCGATCTCCCGGGCCACCTCCTCGGCCACCAGTTGGGGCACCATTTGGCTAACCATGCGTTCCACGATCTCACAAGCCACGCGCTCGAAGATGGCGCGGGCCTCCTCCAAAAGCTGTCCCGCCGGCACGGCCAGCCCTGCTGGGCCGGCTGCCGGAGTCGCGGCCGGCTGAAGCGGGGTCTGGGGCGCCGATTTGGCTGAAGGCGCGGGGACGGCGGCTGCCATCTGGCTGGCGATGGCCAGTGCCACCGCGTTTGCGGCCGCCGCCGGAGCCACGGTAAGAGGGGCTTCCGCCTCCAACTTGGCCAGAAGGCTGTCCAGGTCCTCGGCGGAGGACTGAGGTGGAGCAGCCGGCGGGGCTGGGGTAGCGGGCTCGCCACCCAACTCGGCCAGCAGGGACTTAAGATCGTCCGGGGGCACTTCCGCCGCCTGGCTAGCGGCCGGCGGCGGGGGCTGCGGAGCGGCCTGGGCTACTGGGGGGGGCTGGGTCGCCAGGGTACCGAGGTCTCCTCCCAGCTCGTTTAGCATGGCGTCAAGGTCATCCTGGCCCAGGGTGGTCCCAGGGTTGGCCGGAGCGGCTGCCGCCAGAGGCGTAGCCGCGGGCTGGGACGCGGGTGCAGGGGCGGAAGGGGCTGCCGATTCGCCGCCAAATTCGGCCACGAGCGCATCCAAATTCTGGCTGTCGGTAGCCGGGGATGGCGCGGTGGCCGCAGCCAGGGCCACAGGCGCGGAGGGGGGTTGCCCGCCCAATTCGGCCAGCAGGGCGTCTAGATCATCGGCTCCACTGGCAAAGGCCACCGCCGACGGCGGTGGCGAGGCAACTTTGGCTGCGACGGCGAGGGGTTTGCGGTCACCGCCCAACTCGGCCAAAAGGGCGTCAAGATCGTCGGCAGAGCCTGTGGCGGCCTGGGGTATAGTGGAACCTTCCTGGACCACCTCTACCAGATCGATAATTTCCGCGCCAGGAGGCGGTGTAGATCTGCCGGCCAAGCATATCTCCATAGTTAAGATGATCATTATCTTTAATAAACTAGCATACCACCAAAAAAGTGTCAACCATTGCGCGGCCGCGGCCAAGCGCAAGTCGGCCAGGAGGGCGGCGAAGGCCTCCCGCCCCAGACGGCCCCGGCCCAGATGAGTATGCTGGTCGCGGCGGTTGCCCCTGGCGTGCAGGGGGAGTCAGGGAGTCGTTAAAAGATGCCACAACCCCACATCCGCTCCAGGCCAAGCAAGCCCTGCATCCGGTCCAGGAAACACCCCACCTCGGCCTGTCGGCCCAGACGGTAGTCGGCAGCAACGGCATGGGCCGTGTCCAGGCACACCCCATTTTCTCGACCAGGCACCCTATCAAAAAGCCAAGCTAATTGTGATAAAGTCCGTCCCACATGCCCGCCGCCGGTGCTCTCCAGCGAGCAGACCGCCCCTGGCCCGGGTTGATTCTTGCTTTGTTCTGATCGGGAAGTAAGAGAATTTCTCAGGTTGGCTTGACCAGGTAGAAATTTTGTCCTATTATTCTAGACTTTGGATATAGGTCTATGAATGAGAAAGGCGCCGAGGATGGTGGAATATCCCTGATTCCGAAAGACGGGGGGAATAACTCCCTGCCACATGGTTGCCATCGTACTTTGCAGCCTGCATCAAAAAGATCATGGAGCTGGGGCGGCGTTCCCCCTGGCTCCGACCGGAGAGGTGGCTCCGGTGTGGGAGCGTCCGGCTTTGGGGGCACATCTTCCGTGCCTGCCTGTTTTGTGATGAAGCCCTTAAAGCGATTTGGCTTCGACGTTTCCTCTGCCCTGACTGCCAGAGGCGCGGGTGGATCCAGCTGCGACCGTGGGGCTGCTGGAGCCGGTTTCAGGCCCTGGTGGAGACCATTCGGCAAAGCCTTCCCAATAAGCTAGCCCGGGGCAGATGGGACCCTGGCCTATTCGGCGTCGTTAGCAATTTTTCTGCCAGGGACTACGTGGAGTGTGGTTAACGGGAGAAGTTACTGCGGAACAAGTGCACCCAGCGGTGGCAAATTCCCTTCTTCAACCGCACCAGGCTGTCGCGCTCCACCATCCTGGGATGGGTCAGGCTCTATCGCCAAGGTGGCGTCAAGCTGGGATCCCTTTACCCCATGGGCAGGAATAACCGGGGCGGCAGCAGGGCCTTGGACGAGGACACCGCCCAGGCTCTGGTCCGCCTGCGCAGGGAACTGCCCATTATCTACAGGCGTTGCACCAGGCCCTGCTCAAACGGGGGCTACACGGTCCAGCCTTCCGGCTCCCACCACGCTGGAAAAACTGTCACGGGAGCAGAGCCTGGATATGCTCGAAATCCTGGAAAACCGCTATGGCCTAGGCGCTACCATCGTCGCCGCCCAAATGTCCGTGGATCAGTGGCACGAAACCATCAGCAAGTCCACTCTGACCGATGCCATCCTTGATCGCCTGATCCATAACGCCTACAAGATAAACCTGCAAAAAGAAAAGTCCATGAGAAAAACGCTGGCAAGCTTGACCGGCGACAAGACCCCTGTAGCATATAATATAGATACCAGCGGCACCGTACCCCGACCACCCGGCCCATATCACGGAGGGCACGCCTTCGCCGCGGAAGGTGTTGACCCTACGGATTTTGGGCTTGACATCTGTAGCTTATCTTATTAATTTAACCGAGAAGATCGGCTAATAAAGGTAAAGAGCGGGGTCGCTCCGGAGGTGGACACCGGAGGCGGTCGGGGTGGTGGACGGCTACCGGCCCGCCAGGCGTAGTGTCGCGTGGGCACTAAATCTGGGTCCCATTGTGCCGTTGTGCACAACCCCTAGTCTAGTTGGGCAGCCCGTGGCTGCCAGCCAGAGATAGAAGAAGAAACACCGCCGCTCCGGGCGGGCGCCCCAATGAGGGCGTGTTACTTTACAGCCAAGGAGGATTTCAATGGCATTGGTTCCCCCCCATGGTGGAGGCGCTCTAAAGCCCCTGCTGCTTACTGGCGCTGCCCTTGAGGCCGAGAAAAAGGCCGCCGCCAGCTACAAGAAGCTTGATATCACCACCCGCGAGGCCTGCGACTGCTTCATGATGGGCATCGGCGCCTTCACCCCCCTGGACGGCTTCATGGGCCAGGCGGACTGGAAAGGTGTCTGCGCCGAGATGAAGATGAAGAACGGCGTGTTTTGGCCCATCCCGATCACCTGCTCCGCCGGTGATGAAGACGGCGTTAACGTGGGCGACAAGCTGGCTCTGGTCTGCAATGAATTCGACGGCCTGATCGCCACAATGCAGGTCACCGAGAAGTATGAGATCGACAAGACTTTCGAGGCCAAGAACGTGTTCCGTACCGAAGACAAAGAACACCCGGGCGTCGAGAAGCTCTACGAGCAGAAGAAATACAACATCGCCGGCCCCATCAAGGTCGTGAGCGAAGGTGGCTTCCCCGAGGAGTACAAGGGCATCTACTCTACCCCGGCTGAGACCCGCGCCCTCTGCGAGAAGGCTGGTTGGACCCGTATCGCCGCCTTCCAGACCCGTAACCCACTGCACCGCTCCCATGAGTTCCTGTGCAAGATCGCCGTGGAAGTCATGGACGGCGTGATCATCCACCAGATCCTGGGCAAGCTCAAGGCCGGCGACATCCCCGCTGACGTGCGCGTGGATGCCATCAACGCCCTGGTGGACAACTATTTCGTGAAGAATACCATCATCACCAAGGGCTACCCCATGGAGATGCGTTACGGCGGTCCTCGCGAAGCCCTGCTGCACGCGGTATTCCGTCAGAACTACGGCTGCTCCCATCTGATCGTGGGCCGCGACCACGCCGGCGTGGGCGATTACTACGGCCCCTTCGACGCCCAGAAAATCTTTCTGGAGATCCCCGAGGGCAGCCTGAAGATCACCAATCTGAACATCGACTGGACCTTCCACTGCTACAAATGCGGCGGCATGGCCTCTCTGCGCACCTGCCCCCACGGTAAGGAAGACCGCTTGCTGCTCTCCGGCACAATGGTCCGCAAGACCCTGAGCGAGGGCGGCGATCTGCCGGCCGAATTCTCCCGTCCCGAGGTGGTCAAAATCCTACAGGCTTACTATCAGTCCCTGGATGATAAGGTGGAGATCAAGCTGCACGGCGCCGCCACCGGCGACGTCAAGAAGTAGTCTCTACTTCGACCTGCTTAATGCCACGGCGGCGGTCCTTGCAGAGGCCGCCGCCGTCTTTTTGGGGATCGGCCGAAAGGCTGCTATAGCCATAGCTGTCATTGCGCGGCGCATCCTCATGAAGGATGCGCCGCGGCGATCCACTCTGTTTTCGGTCAGTGCAGCCTGGCGAACCTAGCCATGATGGCTCCCGGGAAAAAGAGCAAAATCCAAGCAGTGTTGTTTTTCGGATTAATTTGACGAAAGTTCTTTGATTATCCTGGATTGATTCTTCCTTTCTCATTTGGTTAGATCAATATTGAGTCTGCTCCTCGGCGGCAGCTATGATCGCGCTTCGGTCCAGGTGGTTGGCCCTTCGGAAGATGCCGCCGGAGCCCTGCTGTATGGCGGTGACGGCCTAATCAGAGAAAAGGTTCTGCTTGACGTCTACGCTTTTGAGGTGATGCAGGAGGTAGACCTGCATGTTCTGGAGGGAGACGCCGGCCAGATGGCTTCTGGTCCCACGACCCTGGAGGCCAGAGGCAGGGAGATTCTGTATATATGGTGTGCAACTCGGCCAGGATTTGAAGCCTGAGGAGGGAGGCTTCATCGATGATGAGGACGAGTTTCTCCTTGCGGTGTTCACTTCGAGCTCAACGCAGATTTACCTATAGAGTTCCAGGATGGAGCCCTGTGAGGCGGTGACCCATATTATTTGATACTCGGATGGGTGCCGCCTGCTGGTGGCCCAGCGCAAGGCGACGGATTTCCCGTTGCCCAAACATCTCAGGTGACCAAGGCCAGTGCGCCGAGACGGATAGCGTATTCGAAGCGTTTGGCTTTGGCGCCAGGTCAGAGCCGAAGGACTCGAGGTAGAGCTTGCGTGGTAGCCCCTGTTTGAGCAGGGCCTGGCGCAAGGCCTATAGATAAATGGAGCCAGGCCCTCGGATCTGTTGGACCCAGTGCGTGGCCATGCTCTTTTGTCATCTAGCCAGGACCGATTTCCTAAGGGAGATCTGCCAGGGTCTTTCCTGCTGCCTGGGCAAGCTGTCCCACC
>CBCOTF020000272.1:0-1048 GCA_965112955.2 Desulfarculales bacterium | reverse complement strand
GAGTACAGCGAGCCCACCTGGCTCAGCCGCGGCCACATGCCTCCGCCCTGGAGAACAAGGGCCCTTATCAAATTCGATCCCCGCTTTGCACAGAGCGGACTGATCGGCGATGCAGGGGGACAATGATGTCACGGCTAAGATACGCGATGATTCCGGTGTTGTACTGTGTCCTAGCCTTAGGCCTAGGCATCGCGACGTCCCGTGCCGAAGAAACCCGGGTGGTGGCGGTGGTGGGCGAGGACGTCATCACCTCCCTGGACCTGGACAAAATTCTGAACCTACTGGAGGCCCAAGTAGCCGCCGCCTCGCCGCGCCCCGGCGAACAGCTGCCCAGCAAGCCCCAGATGCGCCGCATGGCCCTGGAACGCCTTGTCGAGGACAAAATATTCGATCAGGAGGTGAAGCGGGCCAATGTCGCCGTTACCCCCCAGGAGATTGAACACTACATAGAGCGCATCAAAACCGCCAACCAAATCGACGACGAGGAATTCGCGGCCCAGCTCAGCCGCCGCGGGCTGACCCCCGACGAGTATCGGCAGGACCTCAAGCGCGAGTTGTTCAAACACAAGCTGGTGGAACGTAACGTCAAAAACCGGGTGGTGATCGGCGACAAGGAAATTGAGGAATATTCCCGCAGCAACCAGCCAGGACAGGAAGCCGCCCCCTCCGGCGAGGTGCGCCTGCGGGCCTTGTTCCTCAACATTCCCGCAAACGCCACTCCCGCCGCTGAAGAGGAGGTACGCAAGCAAGCCGAGAACTTGCGCAAGCAGGCCTCTAGCGGAGATAATTTCGCCGAGTTGGCCCGCCGCCATTCCCAGGGCCCCGGCGCCAGCCAAGGCGGCGAGCTGGGGCCGGTTGCCGAAGGGGACCTGCTGCCGGAAATGCGCCAGGCTTTAAGCCAGCTCAAACCCGGCCAGGTGAGCCAAGTGATCAAGATGCCGGGCAGCTACGTCTTCCTGCAAATGGTCGGTCAGGCTTCCCAACCCAGCTCGGGGATGCGGCCGGAACTGCGCGAGCAGCTGAGGGTCAAACTGGAGCACGAGGCTCT
>CBCOTF020000271.1:0-2723 GCA_965112955.2 Desulfarculales bacterium | reverse complement strand
CCGTCAGCTTGTGGTGGTTGGTCAAGAGCACGACCTGTTTTTGATTCTTCTCGTCTCACACCACCAGGCAACGCAGGGGGTAGGGATAATCGGTCAGGCTACCGATGAGGAGTATGGTTTGATCGGCCAAAACGTTTCGGGCCTTAGGCCCTTGCCGATTGGTCAGCACCTCGAAAACGGCGTTAGATTTGAGGCGGGTAACGAAGGAGACGCCCTGGCCGGTCCACTTGCCAAACGGGGCATAGTCCTGATAGCCCCGGTCCAAAACCAGGATGGAGCCAGGGTTTAGCGCCAGCCCCTGGGCCACGGTGATATCGGCCACCTTGGCCTCGGTAAGCAGGACAAAGCTGGGCATGTAGTCGCCGTGGTCCAGCATGATGTGAGCCTTGACCCCGCCCTTAGCCCGCTTGTACTCGGCCAGGGGAACAAGCTCAGGCACAGGATGATGGTGGAGGAGGTCAGGCTCAGGAGCTTGTTCTTGAATTTGAACTTGCCCTTTTTCCTGCCCAGGGGGCCTTGGGCACGGAAGCGTTCCATGGCTTTGAAGAACAGGGCTCGAAACAAGGACGAGGGCCTTTGCTGGTTGGCGTAGGACAGTGTGGACCTTTTGGGGGCTGCGCTCACCCCAAGATGGGACGGCTTGCTCAGGCAGCAGGAAAGGCCCTGGCAGGTACCTCCCTTAGGGAGTCGGTCTTGGCCAGAGGTGACAGAAGAGCATAGCCACGAACTGGGTCCAACAGGTAAATCCCTTGGTCCTGACCTCGGCACCGTGCTCCTTGACCAAAGCGGCTAACTCAGTGCGGGGGAAGTCATGCAGCACTACGCTGGGATGAGGGCATCTCACTTCGATCACTTAGCCGGCTTTTGAGAATCTATCTTGGACAACACTGGTTCATAACCCTGTTTATCAACAACGCGCCTCAGGGCAAGGAACGGGTTACCTTCGCCGCGCCCTACGCCAGCAAGATCATCACCATCCACCTAGCCGACTTGGGCAGGGAGCTTCTTTGCCAGAAAGCCGCCTTCCTGGGCGCCGCCCGGGAAGTGGCCCTGGAGATCGCTTTCCGAAAACGCCTGGGCGTGGGGCTCTTCGGCGGCGAGGGTTTCATCATGCAGCGACTGTTGGACGACGACTGGGTCTTCGTGCACGCCGGCGCACCATCGTGAAGTACGACTTGCCCCCCGGGGAGACCATCCGCTTGGACACCGGCTGCCTGATAGCCTATCTGCCCGGCGTGAACTTCGACGTGGAGATGATGGGCAGCGTCAAGACCGCCTCGTTCGGCGGCGAGGGCCTGTTCCTGGTCCGGCTCATCAGCTCAGGCAAGGTATAGTTGCAATTCTTGCCCTTAGCCGTCTGGTCGACCGCATCGATTCAGCCGCGCCCAAGGGCGGGAGCAAGCAGTGCGATGAGCGCTCGGTGCTGCCCGGGGCCATCAGCGACTTCTTTAGCGGCAAATAATGGGGTGCCCCCCCATGGGGCATAAACAGGTCGATTAGCGTCGTCCCCTCGGCCAGGGCTACAGGCTCCCGTGGCTAAGGACAGGCATCCTTTGGCTTAGCATCGACGGGGGGTGCCAAGGCCGGGGTGTTGCGCTAACCTTACCCCATGGCCTACCCAGCCCACACCTTGCGGCAACTTCTAGAGGAGTTGGAAGCCCTGCGCGCCCGTGCCGACGCCTCCTTCCAAAAAGTGGCCGAGTTGCACCCCCAGGCCGTAGCCTGCCATGAAGGCTGCGATGACTGCTGCCACGCCCTGTTCGACCTTTCGCCCATGGAAGCCATATCCCTAGCCCTGGCCTTTCTGGACCTACCACGCGCCACCCGCCGCGAGGCGCGCCGGCGGGGCAAAAAGGCCGCCGATCTCTTCAACCAGACCATGAGCCGGGCCTTCAGCCTGCAAGGGCAGGAGCGGCTGAAGAAACTGAGCTTGACCCGAGTGCTCTGCCCCCTATTGGAGGGCGGACACTGCTTGCTGTACCGTGAGCGCCCGCTCACCTGCCGGCTCTATGGAGTGCCGGTACAGGTGGAAAAACAGGCCCGAGTCTGTCACCTCGCCCGTTTCAACCCCGGCCAAACTTACCCCACCGTGGACCTTTTGCGCGTACAGATGGAGCTAGAGCGCCTGAGCGATCTGGCCGCCTCCCTGTTGCCCAGCCTCAATCCCGCCCGCCGCGACATGGCCCGCGCCCTGGAGCTGGCCTACAGCCACGGCCCAGCGCTACGGACCTTGCTAAAATAGGGAGGCTACCGCTTCCGCTCGCGCAGCCATTTGTGCCTACTGTTGATCGTCACCGCGACGCGGTTCTTGCTCTGGCTGACCGGGCTGCCCGTCTACTATCGCCAGTATTCCACCCTGACCATGGTCATCTTCGACATCCTGGTGCTACCGCCCATCTGGCTGGCCGTGTATTTTAGCGTTAAAAGGGCCAGGAGTGGCCGGGCGCTGGCGGTGGCTTGGTATTTGGGGCCTTCTATATTCCGATGCCGCTGTTCTTCTATGACCTGCTTTATTGCGGGCTCTACTTAGGGCATGGCTTTGGCTTTATCTGGGATTACTGTTACCTGACGGTCTACTACCTTTGTTTTTCGGATTAATTTGACAAAAGTTTTCTGATTATCCTGCCCCGATTGTTCCTTTCTAATTTGATCAGATCAATTCTGTTACGGAAGCGCTCCATGGCTTTGAAGAACAGGGCTCGGAACAAAGACGAGGGCCTGTG
>CBCOTF020000270.1:0-11741 GCA_965112955.2 Desulfarculales bacterium | reverse complement strand
ATAGCTGCCGCCGAGGAGCAGGCTCAGGTCGTCTCCCCGGAGCACGTCCGCATCGACGCAGCAGAATTGATCTGATCAAATGAGAAAAGAAGAATCAGTCCAATATAATCAGAGAATTTCGTAAAGTTAATCCGAAAAACAGTACAGCAGGCCCTGACCGAACTGGAAACCGGCGGCTTCGCCACCGCTTAGCGGCTCAAGTAGATGCTGCGCTAGATCAGCAGGGCCACCTCTGTACGGGCCGCCCAGTGGCGCATCACCCATTTCACCCGCAATGTTCTGAAGGGCATAGCGCTTGGCACCAAAACCCTGGCCCCGGTTCTCAAGGCGCTCATGACTCTGGAAGAGCATGTCCACCTGTGATTCTAAGCCGCTGGACATCCAACCATTCCAACACCCGCCTGGAGGGGTTAAACGGCATCTTTCAGGCCGCCAGGGTAAGAGGCAGAGGCTACCGTAATGTCTTCATCTTCATGACCATGATCTACTTCATCGCTGCACCAATGGGGTAATTTATCAAATTCCACAGTTAACGACGAAGAACCAAAACATAAGGCCTCAGCTGGTGGGCGCAAAGACGGGCGACGTTGGTAGGGGTGCATGGAATCCCCTGATTTTTGCAGTTGCCAAGCTGACTAAAGTTGTGTCATATTATTAAGGTTATCGTTAGAACTCTTACAGGACATGGTCCCAAGTTGCTGCCGGTGGCTTGCCAAGGTGGGGACGGTGGGGTATAGTCCGAATTTCGGCTGGCGTAGCTCAATTGGCAGAGCAGCTGATTTGTAATCAGCAGGTTGCGGGTTCGATTCCCATCGCCAGCTCCAGCCAGTTGCCAGCCGGTTGGAGGTCCAGGGACAAGGGCGATGAGCCTGGCAGGCGCGCTCGCCTCCTGGGCGTGGTAGCGGCCTCGGCCGGAGGTGAGCTATATAAATTCCGTGGTGAGGTTCCCGAGTGGCCAAAGGGAGCAGACTGTAAATCTGCCGGCGAAGCCTTCGGAGGTTCGAATCCTCCCCTCACCACCAAAGAAGCTAGACGATCCGAGCGGCGCGGCCGCCGGTGAATATTAAGAAATAAGCTAGAAAATAGGCCCACGTAGCTCAGTAGGTAGAGCACTTCCTTGGTAAGGAAGAGGTTCATCGGTTCGATCCCGATCGTGGGCTCCATAGGTTTTTAGGCCGAAGCGTAATGGGCGACAAATAAGGCGCCCTAGATCTTTATCGCCACAAGGAGAGGTCCCCATGGCCAAGGCGAAGTTTGAGCGCAAGAAGCCGCACGTAAACGTTGGCACCATCGGTCACATCGACCACGGCAAGACCACGTTGACCGCCGCGATTACCAAATGTCTGGCGACTTACGGTCAGGCCAAGTTCGTGGCCTTCGATGAGATCGACAAGGCTCCTGAGGAGCGCGAGCGTGGCATTACCATCGCCACGGCGCACGTGGAGTACGAGACCAAGAAGCGGCACTACGCCCACGTGGACTGCCCTGGCCATGCCGACTACATCAAGAATATGATCACGGGCGCGGCGCAGATGGACGGCGCCATCTTGGTGGTGGGCGCTGACGATGGTCCCATGCCCCAAACCCGCGAGCATATCCTGCTGGCCCGCCAGGTGGGTGTCCCGGCGATCGTGGTCTTCTTGAACAAGGTGGACATGGTCGACGACGAGGAGCTGATCGAGCTGGTGGAGCTGGAGTTGCGGGAGCTTCTTAGCAAGTATGAGTTCCCCGGAGATGACACGCCTATAATCAAGGGCAGCGCCTTGAAGGCCCTGAACTGCGGCTGCGGCAAGGGCGACTGCCCCGACTGTAAGCCGATTTTGGAACTGATGGAGGCAGTGGACAGCTTCATTCCCACGCCGGTTCGCGATATCGATCAGCCCTTCCTGATGCCTGTGGAGGACGTGTTCAGCATCTCCGGGCGCGGCACGGTTGTGACGGGGCGCGTAGAGCGTGGCGTGGTTAAGATTCAGGAAGAGGTGGAGATCATCGGCATTCGGCCCACCATCAAGACGGTGTGTACGGGCGTGGAGATGTTTCGCAAGATTCTGGATCAGGGCCAGGCCGGCGACAACGTGGGTCTTTTGCTGCGCGGCACCAAGCGTGACGAGGTTGAGCGCGGTCAGGTGGTGGCCAAGCCTGGTTCCATCAAGCCGCATACCAAGTTCCAGGCCGAGGTGTATGTGCTTTCCAAGGAGGAGGGCGGGCGCCACACGCCGTTTTTCAACGGCTACCGTCCCCAGTTTTATTTTCGCACCACGGATGTGACCGGCGTGGCGACGCTGCCCGAGGGTGTCGAAATGGTCATGCCAGGCGACAACGTGTCTATCGAGGTGAACCTGATTACGCCGATTGCCATGGAAAAAGAAATTCGCTTTGCTATCCGCGAGGGCGGCCGCACCGTGGGCGCCGGCGTCGTCAGCAACATTATTGAGTAAGGTGGCCTTCTGATGCCTAGAGATATCATTCACTTGGTGTGCCAGGATTGCAAACGCAAGAACTACAGCACCACCAAGAACAAACGCCGGACTCCCGACAAGCTGGAGTTCAAGAAGTTCTGCAGTAGCTGTCGCGTGCACACCGTGCACCGCGAGGGCAAATAGTTTCGAAGAGGAGCGCGCGCACACGCCTGTAGCTCAACTAGGCTAGAGCGTCGGACTCCAAATCCGAAGGCTGGGGGTTCGATTCCCTCCAGGCGTGCCAAACTTCGCTGGCGGTAAATCCCGAGGACGGCAGTGGGGGTCCCGGTGGGCCGCGAGAGGCGGGCACCAGGAGCAAGGCTTGATTTTACCGTTGAGTCCCGGGCCTTTTCACAGGTGGGGGCGTATGGCCGACAAGAATAAAAATCCGACGCCCAGCAAGGCCGTGGCTGCCTCTGGCAAGGCCGTCAAGAGCGCGGTCAAGGATGAGCCGAGCAAGGGCCTATCCTACTGGATAGAGCAGTCCGCGCAATTTTTGCGGGAGGTTAAGACCGAGCTTAAGAAAGTCACCTGGCCGGGACGCAAGCAAACTTTGTCCAGCACCGGCGTGGTGGTGGGCTTGGTAATTGTGATTTCCCTGTTCCTGGGTCTGGTGGATTACGTGCTCACCCATTTGGTGCGCTTTTTGATCAGCTAGGCTAGGGGGGCAACCAATCGTGAGCAAGCGCTGGTACATAGTTCATACCTACTCGGGTTTCGAGAATAAGGTCCGCGAGGCCTTGGCCGAGAGGGTCAAGTCCCACGGTCTGTCCGACTACGTGGGCCGCATCCTGGTGCCCATGGAGAAGGTCGTGGAGATGGCCAAGGGGCAGCGCCGCGAATCCTCACGCAAGTTCTACCCCGGCTATATCCTGGTCGAGATGGAGATGAACGACGATACTTGGCACCTGGTCAAGTCAACGGCCAAGGTGACCGGCTTCGTTGGCGGCACAGAGACGGCGCCGCAGCCCATCACCGAGGAGGAGGCCGAGCGCATCATCGTCCAGATGGCTGAAGGAGCTAAGCAACCCCGGCCCAAGTATAGCTTCCGCGAGGGCGACGAGGTGCGGGTCATCGATGGACCCTTTAACAACTTTAACGGTACGGTCGAAGAGGTTTACCCGGACAAGGGTAAGCTTAGGGTGCTCATAAGCATTTTCGGACGGGCCACCCCCGTGGAACTGGAGTTCGTCCAGGTAACCAAGATATAGCGCGCCCTAAAGATTGGGGCCAAGACGGCGGGGGCGGTAGGCATAAGCCGCGCGGGCTGCTTGCGCATGTTGGGCGCTGACAATATAACGCGGCAGCAGATAAGCCGGAGGGCTCGGCCAAAGAAGGCCGCTCACCACGCTTGAGGCAGCAGGAGACAGTATGGCCAAAAAAGTCGTCGCCAACATCAAATTGCAGATTCCGGCCGGCAAGGCCAACCCCAGCCCGCCAGTGGGTCCGGCCTTGAGCCCCCACGGCGCTAACATCATGGAATTTTGCAAGGCCTTCAACGCCCGCACCCAGGGCATCGGGGACACCATCATTCCGGTGGTGATCACCGTTTACGCCGACCGCAGTTTCAGCTTCATCACCAAGACGCCGCCGGCGGCGGTCTTATTGCGCAAGGCAGCGGGCGTGGAGAAGGGCTCCGGCGTGCCCAACCGCGACAAAGTGGGCAAGATCTCCATGGCCCAGATCAAAGAGATCGCCCAGGAAAAAATGAACGACATGAACACCCGCAACCTGGATCAGGCCATGCGCACAATCGCTGGTACCGCCCGATCCATGGGGCTGGAAGTCGTTTAACAGCCGCCCTCATGTCGACTTTTTGTGCGCCTCTAAGGGGTCGAGTCGAGGCGGGGGCTTAAACCACCAGAGGCCCGTGGAGGCCTGGCCAGGCCGCTAACACACGGGGTTCCGAGCAAAACGGAGATACGAATCGTGGCCAAACATGGCAAAAAATTTTTTGATGCCCGGGAGAAATTCGATCGCAGCAAGCGCTACTCCTTCGATGAGGGGCTAGCGGCGGTCCTGGGTGTGGCCTACGCCAAGTTCGACGAGACGGTGGACGTGTCAGTACGCCTGGGCGTGGACCCCCGCCACGCCGATCAGATGGTGCGAGGCACCGTGGTGCTGCCCCACGGCACCGGCAAGACCGTGCGCGTGGCCGTCTTCACTAAGGGCGAGAAAGAGAAGGAGGCCTTGGACGCCGGTGCCGACTTCGTGGGCTCCGACGACCTGGTGGAGAAGATCCAGGGCGGTTGGACCGACTTTGACCGCGCCGTGGCCACACCGGATATGATGAGCACCGTGGGCAAGTTGGGGCGCATCCTGGGCCCCCGGGGCCTGATGCCCAACACCAAGAGCGGCACGGTAACCTTTAACCTAGCTAAGGCAGTCAAGGAGATCAAGGCTGGCAAGATCGAATTCCGCGTGGACAAGGGCGGCGTGGTGCACGCGCCGGTGGGCAAGATGAGCTTCGGCGTGGCCAAGCTCAAGGAGAACCTAGCAGCCCTGGTGGAAACCCTTATCCGCCTCAAACCGGCCACGGCCAAGGGCACCTATGTCAAAGGCATCAACGTCTCCACCACCATGGGCCCGGGTGTGCGCCTTGATACCGCCGAGGTCAAGGCGGCGGCCAAATCCTAGGGGCTTTTTCGACGGGTTTTCGCGGGCGCCGGCCCCAGGGGCAATAGCGTCCGCTGTACATATATAAAGACTGGAACTGCACTTCGTGTCAGGGACAGCGGGCGGCCCCGGCCAGGGGCCATAATGACTGGGCAAGGTCACCCGCCGAGAGCGAACGAGGCAGGTGTAGCGATAAGAGATAGTGCTCACCTCCTTGATCTGACAAGGTCAGGATCCAGGCGAGGACAAAGGAGGGAGCTAAACGTGAACCGCAGCGAGAAACAGGCCGTTGTCGATGCCATGGCCGAGCGCCTCGGTCGCGCCAAGGCGTTGGTCTTGACCAATTTCACTGGGCTCAAGGTCGAGCAGATCACCGAGCTGCGCCAGCAGCTGCGGGAAAAGGACCTGGAGTACGTGGTGGTCAAGAACACGCTTTTAAAGCGCACCAGCGAGGGCTCACCCGCCTCCGTGCTCTCCGACCAGCTAGTGGGTCCCAACGGGTTGGCCATCAGCTATGCCGACCCCGTGGCCCTGGCTAAGGCCTTGGTGGATTTCGCCAAGACCAATCCCAAGCTGGAGGTGAGAGGTGGGCTCCTGGAGGGCAAGGCCATCAGCGCTGAACAGGTGGCCGATCTGGCTAAGCTGCCCAGCCACGAAGTGCTTCTGGCCATGCTGCTGGGCGTCATGAACGGCGTGTCACGCAACCTGGTCAGCGTGTTGGCGGCCGTGCCGCGGTCGCTGATGAACGTGCTCAGGGCCATCGAGGAGCAGAAGGCCGGGCAGGCCTAGGGTTTAAGATGATCCCAATTTACATTTTGGCTGGACCCCATAGGAGTGGCCGGCCTCTGGAAAGGAAGAAATTATCATGGCAATCACCAAGGCTGACGTAGTCGAGTTCATCAAAAACATGAGCGTCCTGGAGCTCTCCGAGCTGGTCAAGGAGCTGGAGGAGACCTTCGGCGTGACTGCGGCCGCCCCCATGGCCATGGCCGCCATGCCCGCCGGCGGCGGCGAGGCCGCGGCGGTGGAGGAGCAGACCGAGTTCGACGTGATCTTGGAGGCGGCTGGTGACAAAAAGATCCAGGTGATTAAGGTTGTGCGCGCCATAACCGGCCTAGGCCTGAAGGAAGCCAAGGACCTGGTGGACGGCGCTCCCAAGCCCGTGAAGGAAGCTGTCAGCAAGGACGAGGCCGAGAGCATCAAAAATCAACTGAAAGAAGCTGGCGGCGTGGTGCAGGTGAAGTAACCAAGATCCTGGACCGCACGAGGGAAATATCCGTCCTGGAGTTGGGCGGCCGTTGGTCGACGCGGTCCGTCCCAGGCGCCGAAAAAGTTATCGTCCCCGGTAGGGCCGGGCCACTTGTCTTAAAGCGAGCGCGCCTGGTGCCGCCGGGTGTCTGTGTTTGCTGGCGGGGCCGGCGGGATAGCCGCCTTATAGGTCCGTCATCCCTTCTCTGAAGGAGAATATATGAGCCAGGCGACCGAGATCAGGATGCGGGTTCGCAAAAACTTCGGCAAAATCGCCAAGATCATCGACATCCCCAACCTCATCGACATGCAGAAGCAATCGTACGAGCGCTTTCTGCAAAAGGACATGCCGCTCGAGGACCGCCAGGACACTGGCCTGCAAGGGGTGTTCAAGAGCGTGTTCCCCATCCGCGATTTCTCGGGCACGTCGTCCCTGGAGTTCGTAAGCTATTCCTTCGGCGAGGTTAAGTACGACGTGGAGGAGTGTCTGGCCCGGGGCATGACCTACGAGGCACCGGTGAAGCTCACGGTGCGGCTGGTGGTCTACGACTTGGACAAGGAGAGCGGCGTTCAGTCCATCCGCGACATCAAGGAGCAGGAGATATACTTCGGCACCTTGCCCCTGATGACCGCCCGCGGTACCTTCATCGTTAACGGCACCGAGCGTGTGGTGGTCAGCCAGCTCCACCGCTCGCCGGGCATTTTTTTCGATCACGACAAGGGGCTCACTCACTCCAGCGGCAAGCTCTTGTACAGTGCCCGCATCATCCCGCTTCGTGGCTCCTGGATAGACCTGGAGTTCGATCCCAAGGACATCCTTTATGTGCGCATCGACCGTCGGCGTAAGTTCCCGGTCACGCTGCTCTTAAAGGCCCTGGGCTACTCGGCCCAGGCCCTCTTGGACATGATGTACCAGAAGGAGCACTTCCAGCTGGAAGGCGAGAAAATCCTGCGCAAAATGGACGCCGGCCAGCTCGTGGGCCGCGAGATGAGCCGCGACGTGCTGGACCCCGAGACCAGCAAGCCCCTGGTCAAGGCCGGCAAGAAGATGACCCGTCGGGCCTTGAATCGCCTGGCCGAGTTGGGCTCCGAGTTCATCGTCGTCGACCCCGACGACCTGCTGGGGCGCTACGCGGCCACCGACCTGGTTGACCAAGCCACCGGCGAGGTGCTGCTGGCCCTGAACCAGCCCATCAGCCACGAAGCGCTCTTGAAGCTGCGCGCCGCCGGCGTCAAAAATGTCCCTACCCTGTTTATAGACGGCCTGCATGTCTCCAGTAGTTTTCGGGACACCCTGGAGATGGACAAGGTGGAGAGCGAGGACGACGGCATTGTGGACATCTACCGCAAGCTGCGCCCCTCCAACCCGCCCACCCTTGAGGTGGCCCGCACCTTTTTCCACAACCTGTTCTTTTCGAACGAGCACTACGACCTATCGGCCGTGGGCCGCTTGAAGCTCAACTTACGCTTGGGCCTGGACGCGCCCGAAGACCTGCGTACCCTGCGCCGTGAGGATATCCTTAAGGCCGTGCGCCTGCTTATTGAGCTGAAGGACAACGAGGGCCAAGTCGACGACATCGATCACCTAGGCAACCGCCGGGTGCGCGCCGTGGGTGAGCTGTTGGAGAACCAGTATCGCATTGGCCTGGTGCGCATGGAGCGGGCCATCAAGGAACGCATGAGCTTGCAGGAGATCGAGGCGCTGATGCCCCACGATCTCATCAACAGCAAGCCGGTCAGCGCCGTGGTCAAGGAATTCTTCGGCACCAGCCAGCTGAGCCAGTTTATGGATCAGACCAATCCGCTGTCCGAGGTGACCCACAAGCGTCGCCTGAGCGCCTTGGGACCCGGCGGTTTGACCCGCGAGCGCGCTGGCTTCGAGGTGCGCGACGTGCATTCCACCCACTACGGCCGCATCTGCCCTATCGAGACGCCGGAAGGGCCCAACATCGGGCTGATTGTCAGCCTGTCCACCTACGCCCTGGTCAACGACTACGGCTTTATTGAGACGCCCTACCGCCTCGCCGGCGAGGGGCGGGTCAGCACCCAGGTCAACTTCCTGTCGGCCCTGGAGGAGGGCGATCACGCCATAGCCCAGGCCAACGCGCCCATCGACGACGAGGGCAAGTTCCAGCGGGATATTGTCAGCGTGCGCCGTATGGGCGAGTTCGTGATGGTCAGCCCCGAGGAAGTCGAGTTCATGGACGTCAGCCCCAACCAGCTGGTATCGGTGGCGGCCTCCCTGGTGCCTTTCCTGGAGAACGACGACGCCAACCGCGCGCTGATGGGCTCCAACATGCAGCGCCAGGCCGTGCCGCTTCTTCGCACCGACGCGCCCTTGGTGGGCACCGGCATCGAGAGCGTGGTGGCCCGCGACTCCGGCGTGTGCGTAGTGGCCGAGGCTGACGGTATGGTCAACGACGTGGACGCCGGGCGCATCGTGGTGCGCTACGACCAGCCCTTAACTTATGAGGCCTATTCCCAGGTTAAGATCTACAAGCTGATCAAGTTCCAGCGCTCCAACCAGAACACCTGCACCAGCCAGAAGCCCATTGTGGTGCGCGGCCAGCGGGTCAAAAAGGGCCAGATTCTGGCCGACGGTTCGGCGGTGCACGACGGCGAACTGGCTTTGGGTCGCAACGTGATGGTGGCTTTCATGAGCTGGGGCGGTTATAATTACGAGGATTCCATCCTGGTCAGTGAGCGCATCGCCAAGGATGACGTCTTCACCTCCCTGCACATAGAGGAATTCGAGACTGTAGCCCGCGACACCAAGCTGGGCAAGGAGGAGATCACCCGGGACATCCCCAACGTGGGCGAGGAGGCCTTGAAAAATTTGGACGAAGCCGGCATCATCCGCGTGGGCGCGGAAATCAAGGCCGGCGACATCCTGGTGGGCAAGATTACCCCCAAGGGCGAGACTCAGCTCAGTTCCGAGGAAAAGCTTCTGCGCGCCATTTTCGGCGAAAAAGCCGGCGACGTCAAAGATACCAGCCTGCGCGTGCCCCCCGGCGTGGAGGGCATCGTCATCGACGCCCGCGTCTTCAGCCGCAAGGGTATCGAAAAGGACGAACGTGCTCAGTCCATCGAGGACGAGAAGGTGGTTAGCCTGCTCAAAGACCAGAAGGACGAGATCAGCATCATCCGGAGCAGCGCCATGGACAGCTGGGGATGCTCCTGTTGGGCAAGAGCCTGGCCCAGACCTTGAAGGACGACCACGGCAAGGCGGTGGTGCTCAAGAAGACGCCCATCACCTACGAACATTTAAAGGACCTGCCGATGCGGCTGATGCGCCAGATGGAGCTGGCCGGCGGCGACGAGAAGTTGCAGACGGAGCTGGAGCGGCTGGTGGACGGCTACCTGGAGCAGGTGGATATGATCCGTGCCGCCTTCGAGAACAGGATAGGCAAGCTCAAAAAGGGCGACGAGCTGCCTCCGGGCGTCATCAAGATGGTGAAGGTTTACGTGGCCATGAAGCGCAAGCTCTCGGTGGGCGACAAGATGGCCGGCCGCCACGGTAATAAGGGTGTGGTCAGCCGTATCCTGCCCGAGGAAGATTTGCCTTACTTCGCCGACGGCACTCCCGTGGACATCGTCTTGAACCCTCTGGGCGTGCCCAGCCGCATGAACGTGGGGCAGGTGCTGGAAACCCACCTAGGCTGGGCCAGCCGCGAGCGGGGCTACACCATCGGACGCATGATCGACTCCATAGCCGAGGCCAAGGTCAAGGCCGCCCAAAAGGCCAAAATCAAGGTGCTGCGCACCTTCCTGGCAGACATCTATTCCCCGGCGGAGATGGAGGAGGCCTTCGGCGGCATCAAGGACGACGACCTGGCGATAGTGGCCGAGCAGCTGCGTCGGGGCGTGTCCCTAGCCACGCCGGTCTTCGACGGAGCCTCCGAAGAGGAGATCAGAAACCTTCTGGAACTGGCCGGCGTCTCGGCCACCGGCCAGACCCGGCTCACCGACGGTCGCACCGGCGATGCTTTCGACCGCTCCGTCACCGTGGGCGCCATGTACATGCTAAAGCTCCACCACTTGGTGGACGACAAGATACACGCCCGCTCTATAGGGCCCTACTCCCTGGTCACCCAGCAGCCGCTGGGCGGTAAGGCCCAGTTTGGCGGTCAGCGCCTGGGCGAAATGGAAGTCTGGGCCATGGAGGCCTACGGCGCCGCCTACTCCTTGCAGGAATTTCTGACGGTAAAAAGCGACGACGTGGCCGGTCGCACCCGGATGTACGAAAAGATTGTCAAGGGCGAGAACAACCTGGAGGCGGGCCTGCCCGAAAGTTTCAACGTGCTGATCAAGGAGCTGCAAGCCCTGTGCCTGGACGTGGAGATGATTGAGCACCGGACCGACCTGCCCGCCGCCTCGGAATAAAGGAGAAGTCCCTTGGAAGATCTCTACAGCTATTTCGCCAAGCCTAAGGACCCACTGTCCTTCGACGCCGTCAAGATCAGCCTGGCCAGCCCCGAGAAGATAAAAGCTTGGTCTTTCGGCGAGGTCAAGAAGCCCGAGACCATCAACTACCGCACTTTCAAGCCGGAACGCGACGGTCTGTTCTGCGCCAAGATTTTCGGTCCTACTAAGGATTACGAGTGCAACTGCGGCAAATACAAGCGTATGAAGCACCGCGGCGTGGTCTGTGAAAAGTGCGGCGTGGAGGTGATCCAGTCCAAGGTGCGTCGCGAGCGCATGGGACACATAGACCTGGCCACGCCCGTGGTTCACATTTGGTTCCTCAAGTCCCTGCCCTCCAAGGTGGGCAACCTCTTGGACCTGACTTTGAAGGAGCTGGAAAAGGTTCTTTACTTCTAGAGCTATATCATCCTGGATCCCGGCGACACTCCGCTGACCAAAGGCACCTTGGTGGTGGAGGAGCGCTACCGTCAACTCAAGGAGGAGTACGGCAACCACTTCAAGGCCGGCATCGGCGCTGAGGCCATCCAGCAGTTGCTTTCCGAGGTGCAACTGAACACTCTCTGGGAGGAGCTTAGGGCCGAGATGGTGACCACTACCAGCGAGGCCAAGCGCAAGAAGCTGGCCAAGCGGCTTAAGGTCATCGACGCTTTCCGCGAGAGCGGCAATGAGCCCCAGTGGATGATTATGAACATCATCCCGGTGCTGCCTCCGGACCTGCGCCCCTTGGTGCCCCTGGACGGCGGCCGTTTCGCCACCAGCGACCTGAACGACCTCTACCGCCGTGTCATCAACCGCAACAACCGCCTGCGCCGCCTGCACGAGCTTAGCGCTCCGGACATTATCATCCGCAACGAGAAACGCATGCTCCAGGAAGCCGTGGACGTTCTTTTAGACAACGGCCGCCGGGGCAAGACTATCACGGGCCCTAACAAGCGCCCTCTGAAGTCACTCTCCGACATGCTCAAGGGCAAGCAGGGGCGTTTTCGCCAGAAC
>CBCOTF020000269.1:0-10378 GCA_965112955.2 Desulfarculales bacterium | reverse complement strand
CATGCGCCAGGAGCACCGGGCCGGCGAGAAGACGTTTATCGATTATGCCGGCCAGACCGTGGACGTGGTGGTTCCCTGGCAGGTGAGGTTAGTGCGCCCAGATTTTCGTGGCGGTTCTGGGCGTCAGCAGGCTACGCCTTTGCCGAGGCCGCGTGGATCCAGGGTCTGCCCGACTTGATCGGCTCCCACCAGCGGGCTTACAGTTTTTTGGCGGGATGACGGAGTTGATGGTGATCGATAACCTCAAGTACGTGGTGAGCAAGGCTTGCCACTACGAGCCCGACATCAACCAGACCGACTAGAAGATGGCCGCCCACTACGGCACGGCGGTGGGGTTGCAACTGGTGGAGAGGTGAATACTGGTCGCCCTGCGCAAAAGGACCTTCTTTAGTCTGGTTGAGCTCAACCAGGCGATCCGTGGGCTTCTAGACCGGCTCAACAACCGGTTTTTCAAGAAGCTGCCCGGCAGCCGGCGCTCCATATACGAGTCCCTGGACAAACCGGCGCTCAAGCAACCAGGAGCACGCCATGTGGACCCCCGAAAGAATCACCAACTGGATACACAAGATCGGCAAGGCTATGGCCAAGCTCCGGCAGGACGTCTGCCTGGAGGACATCGACTACCGGCAAAGGCCCGGCATGGACAAGGCACTCATTATGGCCCTGACCTCATACCGATGGATTGCCGAACACTACAACCTACTCATCAGCGAACCCACCGGCGTAGGCAAAAGCTTTCTCGCATGCGTCCTGGGTCATAAGGCTTGTCTGGAAGGCTACTCGGTCTCCTACAAGAGGGTGCAGCCCCCATACGCGAAATGGTCGCGGCCCGAGGGGACGGCCGCTATCAAACAATGATCGTCGCTAGTTCCACAACCAACCTGCTCATTCTGGACGACTGGGGGCTGGAGAGACTGTCACAGGAGCAGGGCCTGGATATGCTCGAAGTCCTGGGATACCGCTACGGCCGAGGTTCCACCACCATCGTCACCGCCCAAGTGCCCGCGGACCAATGGCACGAAGCCATCAGCGATCCCACCCTGGCCAAAGCCATCCTCGATTGCCTGATCCCATAATTTCTACAAGATAAACCTGAAAGGAGAGTTCATGAAAAAAAGCGGGCAAGCTTGATCGGCTACAAGACCTCTGTGGCATAATGCAGACACCAGCGGCGCCGTGTCCCGGGGCCATCCGCTCCATATCACCGGATTAGGTGCCTCTCTTCAAATGGAATGCATGCCCCACTTCCCTGGAATCAGCACCTTGACCGCGGATCGCTGATCCTAAAGGCCGCCGGGCGCGCAGGAGGAAATGTGGAAAGGAATGACGATGGCCGCCGCCAAACCCGACTCTAATTTTCAGCCGGAGATCGTGGTGCTGTACTGCCGGCAAGCCCTGGACGCCGAGGAACGTCCCCCCGAGGGCACGCGCCAGGTCAAGGGCCTGCGCATCCGGCTGGTGCTTTTGCCTTGCAGCAGTAAGGTTGAGGCCTACCAGATGCTCAAGATAGTAGAGCAAGGGGTGGACGGCGTGCTCCTTCTGGCCTGCCCCCAGAAGGCCTGCCGTTTCTTGACGGGCAGCCTCAAAGTCGAGCGGCGCGTTGAGCGGGCCAGCCAGCTCCTGGGCCTGGTTAACATGGGGCCCGAGCGCGTGGCCATCAAGCGCGCCACCGGGCTATCCCTCAACGACATCCTCACCTTGGCCGGCCAGCTGGCCGATGGGGTCAAGGCCCTGGGACCTAATCCCATGAAAGGAGACAACCTTTAATGATAGTAGCCGAGTGGAAACCAATTCCGGAGCTTCTGGCCTCTTTGAAGGGGCATAAGGATATCCTGCTGGTGGGCTGCGCCACCTGCGTGGCCGAGTGCGCCGCCGGCGGCGAGCGCGAGGTGCTGATCCTGGCCCCGGTATTGCGCATGGGGCTCAAGGGTCAGGGCCAGGACGTCAACATTATCACCAAGACCCTGGAGCGCCAATGCGAGCCAGCGTTCGTGGAGGAGCTCAGCGAGATCGCGTCCCAGGTGGACGCCATCATGAGCCTGTCCTGCGGCATCGGCATACAGCTGGTGGCCGAGCGCTTTATTGATTTGCCGCTGTACCCCGGGGTCAACACCACCTCGCTGGCCATCCGTGAGCAGGCCGGCCTGTGGACGGCCCGCTGCGCCGCCTGCGGCGACTGCATGCTGGGCGAGACCTTCGGCCTGTGTCCGGTGGCCCGTTGCGCCAAGAGCCTGATGAACGGCCCCTGCGGCGGTACCCGCAAAAACGGCAAGTGCGAGGTGGATGAAAACACCGAGTGCATCTGGTGTAGGATTGTGGAACGCGCCGAGGCCCGCGGCCGGCTTGAGGACTTAGCCAAGGTTCGCCCGGCCAAGGATTGGTCCCACTCCGGCCATGGCGGCCCCACGAGAATGCTGAGAGAGGATCTGCGTTCATGAACCCCCTTGTCAGAACCCAACTGGAGAAAGTGCTGCTGGCCGGCCAATTCGCCCTGACGCTGGAGATCGGTCCGCCCCAGAGCCCCAACCCCGAGCCCCTGCGCAAGAAGGCAGCCCTCTTGAAGGGCCTGGGCGATGGCTACAACGTCACCGACAACCAAACCGCTGTGGTACGAATGTCCTCTATCGCTGCCTCCAAGATCATTCTGGACATGGGGCTGGAGCCGGTGATGCAGATGGTCTGCCGCGACCGTAACCGCATCGCTATGCAGTCCGACCTTCTGGGCGCCTCGGCTCTGGGGCTAAAGAATGTGCTGGCCTTGAGCGGCGATCATCAAAAGGCGTCCGCCGCTGGTAAGTTCAAGGGCCATCCCGGCGCCAAAAACGTCTACGATATCGACTCCATGCAGCTCATCGCCACCATCAAGGGCCTGCGCGACGAGGCCAGGCAGCAGGGTGGCGATGTCATCGCCGAGCCGGCGTCCTTTTTCATCGGTGCGGCCTGGGCCCCGCTGGGCACCCCCCGCAACTATCGGGTGCTGCGCTTGGCCAAGAAGATCGCCGCTGGCGCTGACTTCATCCAGACTCAGGCCGTCTACGACGGGCCGGCCTTTGCTCAACAAGTGGCTAAGGCCCGCGATATGGGATTGATTGACAAGGCCGCCATGCTGGCCGGCATCATCGTGCCCCGCTCGGCCGGTATGCTCAGCTACATGGACCGCCAGGTCCCCGGCGTGGAAGTGCCCGCCGAGCTGATCGCCCGCATGAAGCAGGCCAAGGACCCTGAGGCCGAGGGCATCAAGATCACCCTGGAGCTGATCCAGGCGGTAAAGGAAATACCGGGGGTAAAGGGCGTGCACCTGCAGGCCATCGAGGCCGAGGAGCTTTTGTCCGAGATCGTGGTGGCCGCTGGCCTGTCTCCCAGGCCCCAGATCTAAGAGCATACCCCGTCTGCATCAAAGCTAGCATAAGGCAGGAATCTAACGATGCCTAAGAAGTACCACGTCGACGTCAATCCCACCGCGCCGCGTTTCGCGCCGGTGACCAAGATGGTGGCCTTCGAAAACGAGGGCTGCCTGGGGTGCTTGAAGTGCGTCAAGCGCACCAGCTGCATATACCAGGTCTACAAAAAGCACAACTTTGACGCCCAGCGGGTGGTGGACACCATCGATATTGATTGCCTGAGCTGTATGCGCTGCGTGCAGGAGTGCAAAAAAGCCATCCTCACCCGCGGCCGCAACCCTCAGTTCGACCGCTTGGGCGACGATTACTGGCGCCCGGAGATCCTGGCCACCATGTGGAAGCAGGCCGAGACCGGCAAGATTCCCGTCTCGGGCGCCGGCTACCGCGGCAATTTCGCGGGGCCGGGCTTCGACCAAATGTGGACGGATATGAGCGAGATTGTGCGCCCCACCCGCGACGGCATCCACGGCCGCGAGTACATCAGCACCGTGGTGGAGTTGGGCCGCAGACCGGCACGCCTGGCCTTCGACCAGACCGGAGCCCTGGCGGTGGATATCCCACCCTACCGCGAAATACCGCTGCCCATTGTCTTCGACATCCCCCGCAAGGGCAAATTAGCCCCCGGCAATCGCCGGGCCCTGGCTTTGGCCGCCAAAAAGCTGGGCACCCTGGCCGCTGCTACCCAGGAAGAGGCTGAGGGCCTTTTGAAAGACCTGCGCGGCTCGTTGATCGTGGCCATGCATCAGGCTCCGGCCGAGATCTCGGCGCTCGATGGCCTGGCCATGGTGGAGCTGCCCTGGTCCGCCGGCGTGGCCAAGCAGTTGGCCAAGATAAAGAAGATGCGTCCGGAGGTTGTCACCGCCGTGCGGCTACCCCTGGACGAGCAGGTGGCCCGCCACGCCGCCAGCCTGGCCGAGGAGGGGGCCGAGGTGATCCACCTTTTGGCCGATTCAATCGGCCGCGGCTTCGGCCAGCGCCAGCAGGTTTTCGTGGCCAAGCTGGTGCGCGAGGTGCATCTCAAGCTGGTGGAAAAATCCACCCGCGACCAGGTGACTATGATAGTCAGCGGTGGCATCGCCCTGGCCGAGCACGTGGCCAAGGCCATCATCAACGGCGCAGACGCTGTGGGTCTGGGCTTGGCCCTGATGGTGGGCTTGGAGTGCCGGCTGTGCGGCAACTGCGCCGACGGCGTGGACTGCCCGGTGGACATGGAGAGCGTGGACGAGACTTGGGGCCTCAAGCGGCTCTTAAACCTCATCGGGGCCTACCACTCCCAGATTATAGAATTGATGGGCGCTATGGGTATCCGCGAGGTGCGTCGCCTGCGCGGCGAGGTGGGCCGGGCTATGATCTTCGACGACCTGGAGCGCATGAGTTTCGCGCCGATCTTCGGCCAGCGCGTCAGCGACGGGCCAGCGCGGCTTATGGGCCCCAACACCCTGGACTACTCGGCCTGCTCGGGCTTTCCCCTGACCAAAGACCTGGTCAAGCCCTCTCAAAGCCGCTACCGCAACCCGCTGACCAAGTTCCGCGTGGAGCGCACAGTAGCCTGCATCGCCTGCGGTAAGTGCGCCGAGGTCTGCGATTTCGGGGTGCACAAGAAAGTCGGCCAGGCCATGCTAGGGACCAAAGCCCGCTTCTGCATGGGCTCCAACTACTGCAAGGCTCGCGGCGCCTACTGCGTGGACACCTGCCCGGTGGAGGCCCTGCTCGTGGGCGAGAACCCGGTCTGGGAGTCCTTTGGCGATCCCCGCTGGCCGGCTGACCTCTTGGTGGCCACCTGGGAGCAGGCCGAAACCGGCCGTCCTCCGATGAGCAACCTGGAATACCGCGTGGGCAATAGCGGCGGCGGCTTCGACCGCATGGACTTCGTGCTGCCCGCCAGTCTGCCGGACGCCTCCTCGCGCTCCGAGGACGTGGATCTGACCGTTGATCTTAACCGCCGGCGCGACGAAGAGCGCCCGCCGGTCAAGATCGGCTGGCCCATCTACGGAGGCGGCATGAGCTTCGGCTCGGTGAGCCTATCCACCATGGTCAGCCGCGCCAAGGCCTTCACCGCTTACGACTCCTTCACTTGTACCGGCGAAGGCGGCTACCCCGACATATTCAAGGAGTATGATGACCACGTCATCACCCAGGTGGCCACGGGGCTCTTCGGCGTGCGCGAGGAGACCATACAGCGGGTGCGCATTGTGGAACTCAAGTACGCCCAGGGCGCCAAGCCCGGCCTGGGCGGCCACCTGTTGGGCAACAAGGTCACACCGGAAGTGGCGCGCATGCGCGAGGCCGTGGAGGGCATCGATCTGTTCTCGCCCTTCCCCTTCCACTCGGTGTACTCGGTGGAGGACCACAAGAAGCACGTGGATTGGATCAAGATGATCAATCCCCGGGGCTTGGTTTCGGTCAAGGTTTCCACGCCCATCGACGTAGACATGGTGGCCGTGGGCAGCTTTTACGCCGGGGTGCACATCGTGCACCTTGACGGCTCCTACGGCGGCACCGGCGCGGCGCCGGACATCGCCAAGAAGAACATCGCCATGCCCATCGAGTACGCCATACCCCTGGTACACCGCTTTCTCCAGGAAGAAGGCATCCGCGACCAGATTACCCTGGTGGCCTCGGGCGGCCTGCGTACGGCCTGGGACGTGGCCAAGGCGATAGCCCTCGGTGCTGACGCCATCGTCATCGGCACAGCGGATATGGTGGCCTTGGAGTGCATTCGCTGCGCCAATTGCGAGTCCGGTCGCGGTTGCCCCCGGGGCATCGCTACCACCGACAGCGAGCTGGCCCTGGCCTATGACATCGATTGGGGCTTCCAGCGGCTGATCAACCTCTACCATTCCTGGGCGGTGCAGCTGCAAACCTTACTCTGGCGACTGGGCCTGAAAAGCGTCCGCGATCTGGTGGGGCGCAGCGACCTGCTGACCCATCTGGATTATCAGAAGCCCGACAGCCCCAAGGCTGGCCACCGTTTGGTGCAATAAATATTCATTACGAGAGGACCGGCACAGTGGCCAGGCTAATAGACATAAAAGGAAACCCCGTCCGCCCCTCCGGGGCGGACAAGCTACCGGAACTGACGGAGCGCATCCTGGCCCACCGGCGCAAGCTGGCGAACCGGGCCGGCGTCATAAACCCCCAAAAGGCCGCCGAGGAAGGCGGCTGCGGGGTGGTGGGCTTCGCGGCCAGCGTGCCAGTGTGCGGGCGGTACATCTTCGAGCCCTCTATCCAGATGCATAACCGCGGCAACGGCAAAGGTGGCGGCATCGCCGCGGCGGGCCTGACGGCCGAGCAGCTGGGGGTGGACGCTGCCACGCTCAAAAACGACTACATCATGCAGGTAGCGCTTCTAGACAAGGCCGCCGAGGATGAGGTGGAGCAGGCCTGCATCAGTCCCTTCCTGGAGGTGCACCACAAGGCGCGCATCATCCCGGCCATGGACTGGCGCGATCTGGACCTGAAGGTGCAGCCCCCGGACGTGGTGCGCTACTTCGTGCGCGTCAATGACCAGGTGCTGGACAACTTCGCCCAAAAGAACGGCATGGAGAAGTTCAAGCGTCGCGCGGTGGAGGACGAGTTCATCTACCGCAACTCCTACAACCTCAACCAGCGCTACTACGCCAGTTTGGGCGACAAGCGCGCCTTCGTGCTCAGCCATGCCCGCGACCTAGTCATCCTCAAGCTGGTGGGTTACGCCGAGCAGGCGGTGCAGTACTATGGTATAGATGATTTCAAGGCCCGCATGTGGATCGCCCACCAGCGCTACCCCACCAAGGGGCGCGTGTGGCACCCCGGCGGCAGCCATCCCTTCATTGGCCTGAACGAGGCCTTGGTGCACAACGGCGACCTCGCCAACTATTACAGCATTTCGGAGTACCTGCGCCAGCACGGCATCGTCACCCAGTTTCTGACCGACACCGAAGTCTCGGTGCTTTTGTTCGATCTCCTGAGTCGGGTCTATCACTACCCTCTGGAGTACGTGATCGAGGCCATGGCCCCCACCACTGAGCTGGATTTCGACCGCTTGCCGGCTGAGAAGCAGAAAGTGTACAAGGCCATTCAGGCCCAGCACATACACGGCTCGCCCGACGGCCCCTGGTTTTTCATCATCGCCCACAGCCAGCCCGACACCGACACTTACAAGCTCTTGGGCATAACAGATACCGCCATGCTGCGGCCTCAGGTCTTCGCCCTGCAAGAGGGCGAGGTCTCCATCGGCCTTGTGGCCTCGGAGAAGCAGGCCATCGACGCCACCTTGCGCTCCTTGACCGAGGACGACCCTCGCTTCCGCCGAGTAGCCGACCGCTACTGGAACGCCCGCGGTGGTAGCGCTACCGACGGCGGGGCCTTCATTTTCACCGTGCAGGGCAACGGCGACGGCTACGACCTGATCTGCGCCGACAAATTCGGCAAGCCCATAAACGTGCCGGCCGGCCAGCACAAGGTGGACACTTCCCAGGCCCCCATAGCGCCGGCCCAGCCGACCGGCCTGGCTCTTGGTCAAGGCGCGCCGGCCCAGGCTTTTGCCCTGGTGGCCCCGGCGGCGGCCTCTTGGAGCTTCGCTAACTGGCGTTGGCTTTTGGCCCAGGCCGAAGCCCTGGCGAGCAATGACGACCAGGGGCTGACCTGGGCCCTGGAGTTCCTCACCCTGTTAAACGACATGCAGTATGACTGCGGCGTCTTGAAGCGCAGCATGGTCCTACAGCTTGTCCGCGACACCATCAACGCCGTCCTGGACGCGGTGCCGCCCATCGCCGCTACGGCCGGCCGGCTTTACGCCCGCATCGACTGGCCTACCAAAGGCGATTTGCGGGCGCCAAAGGCCGGCGAAGAGGTGCTGGTGGTCTTCGCCCGCGATTTCGAGTTCGAGGGTGACGACTGCGACTCCCGTCTGCAGGTGGCGGCCCGCCAGCGGGGCTGGCGTCGGTTCATCATCTATGGGCTCAAGGGCCAGCGTTTCCACGGCTGCGCCTTGGGCGTGAACAGCCAGGACGTGCGCCTGGACCTCTACGGTAGCTCGGGCGACTATTTAGCATCGGGCATCGACGGCCTAACCATCGTGGTGCACGGCAACGCCCAAGACCAGCTGGGGCAGATCATGAAGCAGGGCACCCTGGTAGTGCACGGTGACGTAGGGCAAGCCTTCATGTACGGCGCCAAGGGCGGCGAGGTCTACATCAAAGGCAACGCCGCCGGCCGGCCGCTGATCAACGCCGTGGGACGGCCCCGGGTGGTGATCAACGGCACCTGTCTGGACTTCCTAGCCGAATCCTTCCTGGCCGGCGATCCCCTTAAGGACGGCGGTTTCGTGGTGCTTAACGGCGTGAAGTTCGACGACCAGGGCAAGGTGCGCCCCCTGCCCTCACCTTATCCCGGCAGCAACCTTTTTTCCCTGGCCTCGGGCGGTGCTATCTACGTGCGCGACCCCCATCGCCAGCTGGTGGACCAGCAGCTTAACGGTGGCCAATATTTTGACCTGGCCGAGGAGGACTGGCAGCTGATCCTGCCCTACCTTAAGACCAACGAGCGTCTGTTTGGCATCTCCATCGAGGACGACCTCTTGGTGGTGGACGGCATGCGCCGCTCGCCGCTGGAGGTCTACCGTCGGGTGGGGGTCGTTAAGCTGGTGCACTGACCTGTTGTTTTTCGGATTAATTTGACGAAAATTATCTGATTATCCTGGACTGATTCTTTTTTTTCATTTGATCAGATTAATTCTGTTTCGGCGATGCGGACGTGCTCTGGGGAGACGACCTGAGTCTGCTCCCAGCGGCAGCTATGATTGCGCCTCGGCTAGGTGGTTGCCCTTCGGAAGAGGCCGCTGGAGCCCTACTTTATGGCGGTGACGGCCGAATCAGATATGTTCTGGAGGGAGAGGCTGGCCAGGTGGCGTCTGGCCACGGCTCTGGAGGCCGGGGGCAGGGAGGTGTTAATTTTTGCTTTGTTTTGATCGGGAAAAAAGGTATTTTCAAATTGGCTTGACCAGGTAGGGCTTTTATTTCATTATCCTGAACCTTGGATGTGGGTCCAGGAATGAGGAAGAGGCCGAGGATGGTGGAGCACCCCTGACCCCGAAAGACGGGAATAATTCCCTACCATCTAGTTACCATCGCACTTTTCGTTGCAGCCTGCATTAAAAAGATAATGGAGCTGGGGCGGCTTTTCCCCTGGCCCCGGTCGGAGAGGTGCTCTCAGTGTGGGAGCGTCCGGATTTGGGGGCATGGCTTCGTTGCCTGCCTATTTTGATGAAGCCCCTACAGCGATTTGGCTTCGACGTTCCCTCTGCCCTGACTACCGGGCGGTGATTCGGCTGCAGCCGTGGGGCATTGGAGCCGGTTTCAGGCTCCGGTGGAGACTACTCGGCATAGCTCTTCCAATGAGCCAGCCCGGGGCAGATGGGATCTTGGCCTGCCGCGCTCCCGCCAATGCCACTGGCTCAAGGGGCTGCTGCGGCAGGTGAGCCTATACCTGGGGTCAAGCTGGTCAGGCGACCTGCTTGGAGCCTTCGATTGGCTCAATGGCCGGAGCCAGACGGTCGGCGCAAAGCGAGAGCCCTTTCCCTCCCTGAGCCACCTATCCAAGGGTGCCGTTGTCCTGGTTCGGTTCCCCGGTCTACACCTAGGCGAAACACCCCCATGGAGGACCGACATGGACGAGAACCAGAAAAAACGAGTAGCCATCTTCCGTAAAAAACGAGTAGCCATCTTCCGTTTCAGCGTCATCAGCGATTTTTTTGCTAGGGACTACATGGAGCGTGGTAAACGAGAGAGGTTATTGCGGGACAAATGCGCCCAGCGTTGACAATCCCCTTCGCCAACCGCACTAGGCTGTCGCGCACCACCCTCCTGGGATGGGTCAGGCTCTACCGCCAGGGCGGCGGCAAGCTGAAATCTCTCTACCCCATGGGCAGTAATGACCGGGACGGCAGCAGAGCCTTGGACGAGGACACCGCCCAAGCCCTGGTCCGCCTGCGCAGG
>CBCOTF020000268.1:0-1708 GCA_965112955.2 Desulfarculales bacterium | reverse complement strand
AGTTACCGCTCTTGCCCTGACTTGGACAGGCAACCGCCAGTGAAACAAAAAACACCAGCTTAAAAGCGGTGTCCTTATCTCAAAAACTATTTATTTTATAGATAATTAACCATTTTTATAAAAATATTTTTAACCATTACGCCTTTCTTGGATAGCACTGACCTGGTCAAGCCCATCTGAAAAATTCCCTTATTTCCCGATCAGAGCAAAGCAAGAACTAACACGCCAGGAAACGGCGCGCTATCTGAATCTGTGGATGCTCCCCTTCCGCTTTCTTCTGAGGCCTGCGCAACCTCATTTCCTTCGTGCTGACCATGGGCAACGTGCCCCTGGCCCGTTTTGCCACCTTGAACGCCTTCGGTGCTTTGATCTGGGCCGTGGTCGGGGCGGGGTCCGGCTTTCTCTTCAGGCACACCGTGGAGAGCTACTTGGGCAACATGCGCAAGTATTCCCTACAAATATTTGGCGGGGACGTGGGGGCTGTAGCTCTTGGTGATGCTGGGGCGCTCCTGGCTCAAACGCCGCCGGTCTATATGATGAGCGACCAAAGCCAAAGATGGCTTTGATCGTTTTTTATTCTCAGACGGCGTAGGGCAGGGGATCGGACACACCGGCCTGGGCAAAGCCCTTGAGCCTCAGTTGGCAGGAATCGCAGCCGCCGCAGGCCAGACCCTGGGGGCCGGGGTCGTAGCAAGAGTGGGTGATACCGTAGTCCAGCCCAAGGCTTAAGCCCTGGGCGATGATTTGGGCCTTGCTCAGGTTTATCAGCGGGGTGTGAATGACAAAGCGCGCCCAGCTCGGCGCCCAAGCGGGTGCCCAGGTTAGCTACCTCCTGGAAGGCGGCGACGAAAGCCGGCCGGCAGTCAGGATAGTCCGAGTAGTCCAGGGCGTTGATCCCGATGAAAATGTCAGTGCAGTCTAGGGTTTCAGCCCAGGCCAGGGCCAGGGAGAGGAACAGGGTGTTGCGGGCCGGCACATAGGTCACCGGCACGCCCTGGGCCATCTCCTCCGCAGGGCGGTCCTTGGGCACAGCCAGATCGCTAGTCAGCGCTGAGCCACCGATGAGACGCAGGTCTAGTTCCATCATTAGGTGCTGGACCGCGCCCAGGTCTTGGGCCACCCGCCGGGCGGCCGCCAGTTCCACCAGATGCCGTTGGCCGTAGCGGAAACTTAAGGCGTGGCAGGCATAGCCATCTTTACGGGTCATGGCCAACACGGTGCTAGAATCCAGTCCTCCGGAAAGCAGGATCACGGCCGGCGGCGTAAGCTGGGTGAGCGACATGGTATCCTCCAAGAGTCGCAAGGTCTCGGACTTGAAGTATAACCTCGGCCCAGCCTGGCGCAATACCCACGATTGGCGGTGGCTTGAGTCTTGAACATATTAGCGCGCTGGTTTATGGTGGAATGCCGTTATAGCTTAGGCACCGCCGGGGGTCGGTGCCTAAGGGCAGCGTAATCCTATATTTAAAGTCATATTTTTTTGGTTCTTCGTCGTTAATGTTGATTCCGTTTCAAACGGGGCAGTGATTCCACGCGATGTAGGCCACCGATTCCATGGGAGATTGGCCACTTGGGGTAGTAAGCGACGCTGGATAACACCTGTTGTTTTTCGGATTAATCTGACGAAAGCTCTCTGATTATCCTGGACTGATTTGATCCTTCCTTTTTCATTTGATCAGATCAATTCTGTTGCGGCGATGCGGACGTG
>CBCOTF020000267.1:0-2380 GCA_965112955.2 Desulfarculales bacterium | reverse complement strand
AACCGTACCAGGCTGTCGCGTTCCACCATCCTGGGATAGGTCAGGCTCTACCGCCAAGGCGACGGCAAGCTGGAGTTCCTCTACTACCCCATGGGCAGGAATCAGCGGAGCGGCAGCAGGGCCTTGGACTAGGACACCGCCCAGGCTCTGGTCTGTCTGCGCAGGGAGCTGCCCGCTGCGTCAGTGACTACCCTCATCAGCGAGATGATGCGCCGACGTTTGACCTCGCTCGACGTGATCCTCAAGGCGCTCACCGTCTACCGCTTCCTGCACCAGCATGGGTTGATGGGCAAACAGGTCGCCCCGTCTGTCGACCGCAGATGCTTCGGGGCCGAGCTGCCCAACGACATTTGGCAGGGTGACGCCATGCATGGGCCGATGCTCATGGTGGGCGACAAACGGCGTAAGATCTACCTCTTCGCCTTCATCGACGACATGAGCCGCCTGATCGCCCGTGCCGAGGGTTACCTCTCCGAGGGCCTGGCCACTTATCTATAGGCCTTGCGCCAGGCTCTGCTCAAACGGGGGCTACCACTCAAGCTCTACCTCGACAACGGCCCAGCCTTTCGCTCACACTACCTGGAAGAGACCACCGCCTCCTTGGATATCCGCCCTGGTCCACTTACCGCCCTACGTGCCCCAGGGCAGGGGCAAGCTCGAAAGATTCTTCTGCACCGTCAGATTCCAATTTCTCTCCGGCTTTAAGGGCAACATTCTTCGGGATATCAATGAGGCCCTGGAGTGCTGGATTAGGGACGTCTGCCACCAGCGCAAGCATCTAGGCACCGGGCAAGCCCCCCTGCAACGCTTCACCAGCAAGATGAGATACATTAAATTAGGGCTTCTGCCGACCGGGAAGGCTACTTCAGAAAAAGAGCCACGCGGCGCGTGGCCCGGGACCTCACCGTTTCCCTGGCCGGCAGGCTATATAAGGCCCCAGTGCCTCTGATCGGCAAACAAATCATCCTCCTTTACCACGACCTTTACCACGACCGTATAGAGGTCCTACTGAAAAATCGCTTCCACGGCGTGCTCAGGCCGCTGGACCTCGCCGTCAATTGCAGGGTCAAGCGCGACCACCATCTGCTGCGCTTGGAATCCAGTTTCACCACGGCCCCCACTGACGGCTCCTTTTTCTAGCAAAAACCAGATCCTGAGGTCAGCAACTCATGAAACCAAACTGCCGTGCCTTCTTTGTCCTCACCAGGAAGCCCTTCGGCTCTGACCTGGCACCCAAGGAAAGAATGCAGACCGCCGAGGTCTTCGGCGGGGCTAACCGTTTCGAATACGCCATTCACCTCGGCGCACTGGCCCTAGTCATCCGAGGTGTGGGCAGCGGGAAAGCCACCGCTTTGTGCTGGGCCGCCAGCAGGCGGAACCCATTCCGGTATCAGGCCATCTGGGTTCCCGCGAACTTTACAGGCAAATCTGCGTCGAGCTCGAAGTGGATACCGCTAGCTTCTCCAGGGCCGTCCTCACCAAGCTCATCAGAAAACAGGTCCTGGGCGGTCTCCATGACCTGTTGTTGATTCTTGCTTTGCTCTGATCAGGAAGTAAGGGAATTTTTAGATTGGCCTGATCAGGTCAGTGTTGTCCGAGATAGATTTTCAAAAACCGGCTAAGTGCTTGAAGCGAAATGTTCTCATCCCAGCGTAATAGCGTGGTCCTGCCAAAAGCCAACAATACCACGACCAAGAGAGGGCAAGGCCATGGTACGAATACCAGCCTGTTCAGTCAGCTGCTGCATCACTTCCCCCGCACTGAGTTCGCCGTCTTGGTCAAAGAGCACGGTGCCGCGGTCAGGACCAAGGGACTTCCCTGTCAGACCCAGTTCGTGGCCATGCTCTTTTGTCATCTGGCCAGGGCCGATTCCCTAAGGGAGAGTTGCCATGGTCCTTTCCTGTTTCCTGGGCAGGCGGTCCCACCTTGAGGTCAACGCGGCCCTCAAAAGGTCCAAACTGTCCTAACACCAGCCAGCACAAGCCCTCGTCCTTCCCAAGGCTCCCTGGGCAGGGAAAAGGGTAGCTTCAAAAGCAAGCTCCTGAGCCTGGACTCCTCCACCATCACCCTGTGCTTGAGCCTGTTCTCCTGGGCCGAGTACAAGCGGGCTAAGGGCGGGGTCAAGGCGCACATCATGCTGGACCGCGACGACTCCATGCCCAGTTTTGTCCTGCTCACCGAGGCCAAGGTGGCCGATGTCACCGTGGCCCAGGGGATGACCCTAAACCTTGGATCCATTCTGGTTTTGGACCGGGGCTAACAGGATTATGCCCTGTTTGGCAAGTGGACCGGCCAAGGCGTCTTCTTTGTCACCCGCCTCAAAATTAACGCCGTTTTAGAGGTGATGGCCAATCGGCCAGGGCCTAAGGCCCAAAACGTC
>CBCOTF020000266.1:0-24109 GCA_965112955.2 Desulfarculales bacterium | reverse complement strand
GCCTTCGATTGGCTCAGTGGCCGGGGCTTGGCCACGGCCAGCCGGTCGGCGCAAAACGAAAGTCATTTCCCTCTCTGAACCACCTACCCAGGGTGCCGTTATTCTGGAACCAGATGGCAGGGAGTGGTTCCCGTCTCTCGGGGCCTGTGGTGCTCCACCACCCTCGGCCACTTCCTCATTCCTGGGCCCACATCCAATTATGTGAAGAAATTTAGGCGCAGCATGGCGGCCAGGTTGGACAGTGACCATGCGGCCAGGGAAAGAGCAAGAACCCGCGCAACCGGCGCTGACGCGCTCGGAGGCCTGGTTGGGGGCGGCTCCGGGCTGATAATACAGGGGCATCAGTACCATGACGCAGTAGGGCCCCGCTCCACCGGCAGGTGCGGCAACTGGAGGCGGCCGGTGGCTGTTGCGGCGTTGGTGGCTATGGCCAGCCCCAGCAAGCGGTTCATGGCCTCGATCCGCTGACCGCCTTGTAGGTAAAGCACCGGGAAGTGCTCCGCTCGCGGCGAGACCGGTTGCAGACGGTTTTACCCGTCTAACTGGCGCAACTGGATTGAGGTTGCCCCTCCGGCCAGGCCCGGTCTTCCAACTGGGCACTCTGACAGGCCTCCATCCGAGATAGGTAGGGCACCAGATGGATGCTGGGGTTTATGGGGCATGATAAAACCGCCATATTCCCAGAAGGCCTGTCGATCCACCTCGGCGGTCAGGGCCATGAACTGGTGGAAGCCGCCCAGGGCCGCCAGGGCCCACCGCCATCTCCCTCTCCACAGCCGCCGTGCGCACCTGGGCGCGGCGCAGGAACTGGCTGGTCAGCGCCGTGCGCTGCGTCTCCAGCATTTGCCAGCCCGCCACCACGGCCAGGCATAGATCCAACATCAGGAGTACCCAACCCACGGGCTACAGGCCCCGGGCCAACAGACGACCGAGCTGGGCGAGAGCCAATTTTGAGGGGCTGGTGGCGGTCTAGGGCCTAGCCTGTGGCGGGTTAATTGATCCCGGCATGGCAGCAGGGCGCTTGCATACTGGATTTAGGGAGTTTTCGTCGTTAATTGTGGAATTTGATGAGTTCCCCCAATGGTGCGGCGATGAAGTAGATCATGGTCGAAGGTGAAGACATTACGGTAGCCTCCGGCTCTTGCCCTTGTGGTCTGGAAGATGCCGTTAAGCCCCTCCAGGCTGGCGTTGGAATGATTGGAGGCCCAGCGGTTTAGGATCCCAGGTAGGCATGCTCTCCCAGAGTCATGAGCGCTTTGAGGACCGGAGCCGGGGTGTTGGTGTCAGGCGCTATGCACTTCAGGGCATGGCGGGTGAAATGTGTGACGCGCCACTGAGCGGCCTGTACAGAGGCGCCTTTTCTAATCCAGCGCAGCATCTCCTTGGACCGCCAGGCGGTGGCGGTGGCGAAGCCGTCGATTTCCAATTCGGTCAGGGCCTGCTGCTGCTTTTCGGTTAACCTGCCACCGTCAGCGGCCTTCTACGCTCCTTAGCCTCGGCCTTTTGAACCTCGTCCACGGCGGTGGTGAAAATTGGACTACATGGAACCAGCCCACGGTGACGTTAGCGCTGGGGAATTTTCCGCCGATGGCGGTCAGGAAGGCTGGCGACATGTCACAAATCACCTCGGCGATATTATTGTGATCGCCGCCATGCTCACGCAGGAAGCGGCGGAACAGGACCAGACAGCTCTTGCCCTTGCCGGGGGGAACGAAGATGACTGGCTTTTGCTTGCGGTCTAGGTCGAGGAAGACGGTGACGTAGTTGTGGCCCCGCTTGGAGGCGGTTCCGTCCAGAGCCACGGCCGTGATTTCGCCCAGATCCATTTTGGACAGGGCCTGGGCCACGTAGAACTGGACCACCCGCCAAAGTCGCGTGCCGCTGACCCCAATGATGCGGTCCGTAGCCAGCACGGGTATCTCCTGCACCAGGGTCATGGCCGCTTGCTCGAACAGCAAGGTGAACCGGCTGCCTCGCGGGCTTAGGGCATTTTGATCTGTTTGGTCCCTTGGTCGGGGCAGTGCACTCGGGGTACCCTGGTGGTTGCGTAGCAATAATGCTGGAAAAATTTGCGGTGACGCTAGGTGGATTCGTGGAAATCGTGAGCCTTGCACAACCTGCCACACTCCGGGCAGGGGTACTCGGCTCCCCGGTCGGCGGCAACTTCCAAAAAGATCTCGTGGGGCTGTTTATCGGTGTCCACACGCTGTCTCACCAGCCGCCATGGCGGTTGCAACCCCAGGCCAAGGGCCAGAAGCGCGCCGGCGTCTTTGGTTACCTCCTGCTTTAACTAGGCCATGCGGATCGCTGCAGCATGACACCGGAACTACACCAATGCCATTCATGACGACGAAAAGGCGGCAACTTGTGGTGCTTCTCCACAACCAAGCTCCAGCTTTTTTCCCGCCGCACAGGCGGCGCGGGGCGTTGCCAGCGTTCTAGGGGTAAGGTTCCGGCCAATTTGCAGGCAGTCGGGATAGGTAAGGGATTGGCCCTCATCAGGCTACTCTGCCTACTCTGGCCGGTCAATCGACAATTGTCTGGACGCTGGATAATGCCTATTTTGAAGTTAAGGAATGATATCCGAAGTTAGGGAATGATATCCGAAAGGAGGCCAACATAAGTACGAGTTTATTCCTTCCAGCAGCTAGAAATCCTTAATTATACGCGAGCGCGGTTAAGATGAAAAGGCGGAACGCTTCTTCGCTGGTTTTTTGCTGTAGGTGGAAGGTTAGGAGTTGGATTTCGTGCTACGGTGGACCTCAAGGAGAGATCGAGGACGGCTACGAGCTGACCGCCGAGGTGCTCGGCTTGAAGCCCGAGGAGATTGAGGTTAGCTTGACCGGCGACGTGTTGACTCTGAGAGGTGAAAAAAAGGAGGAGCGTGAGGAAATCGAGGGCGGTTACCACCTGGTGGAATGGCACTTCGGTAGCCCCCAGGACTTCCAAGCCGTAGAGACGGCTCAGGGCTTGGGGCGGTTGGGGTGTACTGGCCGACACCGCGGTCAAAAGTCGGGGGAAGGCCGCGCCGGCCGGCCAGGCCAAGCCTCGTCAGGCATAACAGCAGAGCTTGGAGCAGGCTGGGGGTATGCCCCAGGTTAAGGCGTCCCCAATGAGCGGTAGCAGCCGCAGCAGCACCAGACTGGCTAGGCTGACGGCGTTGGCCAGCAGTAGTGTCGTCAGGGGGGAGGTCAGACGCCAGGACTGGGCCAGGCGGCTGGTGAGCCCGCGGCCCAGGGCGCGCAGGCTTTCCAGACGGCCAGCAGGCTTAAAACCAGGCTCAGCTCGTTGCCGCCCGAGAGCCCCATCAGCTCCCTGAGCAGTACTACCTGGCCGAGGCCGCAGGTCAGCCCCAAGGCTTCGGCGGCCTAGGCCGGGCTGGTCTCCCGAGTCAGGCGGCGGAGGCGGTCGGCGGGCCGGGTCATAGGAGCTCCGGCTCCCTAGGCTTGGGGCGCTGAGTTGGCGGCGGCGTCCTGGGTTTGGCCGGGTGAGGCGGAATCGGTTCGGGGTTTACGGAGGCGTCGCCGACGGTGCGCCTTGGCCGCCGGCACGCCCTCGTCCGCCGGGGAGGAGGGGGCGGCTGGAGGTTCCGAGGCGGCGGAGGCGTCGCGTTGGGGGGGGGGCGGTGTTGGGGGCTGCGACCTTTTCGCGGGGCCGGCGGGGACGCCGGCCCCTATCGCCCTGGGCCTCGCCCCGGCAATCACCGCGGTGGTTACCCGGGCGCTGCTCGTCGGGCTCGTGGCGGGGACGGCGGTAGACCGGGGCCTGGTCGGGCAGGAAAAAACTGTCGTCAGCCCAGGCCACGGGGATCTTGCACCCCAGGTACTGTTCCACGAAGGGCAGGTGGGTGGCGTATTCGTCGCAGCAGAAGGTTATGGCTTTGCCCAAGGCCCCGGCCCGAGCGGTGCGCCCCACCCGGTGCACGTAATCCTCGGGGTCGGCAGGCACGTCGAAGTTGATGACGTGGCTGACGTCCTCCACGTGCAGGCCGCGGGCGGCCACGTTGGTGGCCACCAGAATCTTCAGCTCGTTGGCCTTGAAGCGCTCCATCAGGTTAAGGCGCTTACGTTGGTCCAGAGAGCCGGAGATGCCCTCGGCGGGCAGGCCGTTGTTTTGCAGCTTGAAGGTTACCCAGTCCACGACATAGCGGGTATTGGTGAAGATCATTACACGCGTCCATTCCTCACGCTGCAAGATGCCCAAGAGGAGGTTGATTTTTTCCTTCTTGGAGCAGTGGAACATCTCCTGGGTCACCTGCTCCACGGTGCGCTGGTCACGGGCCACCGACAACTCGACCGGTAGGTTCATGTATTCGTAGGTCAGCTCCATCACCCGGTAGTTTAAGGTGGCGGAGAAGAGCATGGACTGGCGCTGGGTGTAGTTGGGTAGGCGCTTGAGAATCCAGCGTAGATCGGCCATAAAACCCATGTCGAACAGGCGGTCAGCCTCGTCTATGACCAGAAAGCGTAGTCTCTTGGGGTCCAGGACCCGCTGTTTCATGTAGTCGATGAGCCGGCCGGGGGTGCCCACCACGATGTCCACGCCATCGCGCAGGGCCTTGGCCTGTTTGCCATAGTCAACGCCGCCGAAGATGGGCACGGTGTTCAGGCCGCAGTGACGGCCGATGGCCTGGGCGTTGTCGTGAATCTGCACCGCCAGTTCGCGGGTAGGGGCGATTATCAGGCAAGCGGGCACTTCGGCTGGGCGGTCGGGGTCGCGCAGGATGTGGCTGAAGATCGGCACCAGGAAGGCCGCGGTCTTGCCAGTGCCCGTCTGGGCCTGTCCGGCGATGTCGCGTCCGGCCAACCCCAGGGGGAGGGCCATCTCCTGGATCGGGGTGCAGTAAAAATAGCCGGACTCGTGCAGCCCTTGCAGCAGAGGCTCGGGTAAGTCGAATTCGGCGAAGGATTTTTTACTGGCCAGGGACGCGGGTGCGCCGGAATCGGCGGGCGGCGGTGTCAGGGTATCTATTTTGTCATTCATGTGGACCAACTATACCACCCCGCCATCCACCCGACAACCGCCCCTCATTGGCGAAGGCGAGACTCTTTCTGGGGTGAGGCACCACGGCGCATCTTGCATAATTCGCCGTCCAGGCAATCAAAGGCCGGCGAGGTGTAAACTAGTGCGCCATCCAGAAAATAAATCCAGTGGGCGTCGGCCTTGACGCGGGTCCAGGCGATTTCAGCCAAGCCCAAGGTGGCTACGTCGGTCACGAAGCGGGGAATGGCCTCGCTGGGGCAAAGCGGGGTGTCGGGAACCATCTGGTACTGCCAGATTTCGTAATCGCTGTCATGCCCCTTGAAGCGCACGTAGTCCACTTTTTCGGGCTCGCCGATGGTGTGGGTTACCTGGGGTTTGCTCATACCCACCTGCAACTTGGCGAACTGCTCTTTGGCCGGGGCAACACAGCCGGCAGTCAGGACCAAACCCAGAATAAGGACCAAGGCCAAAACTTTCTTAGACATGTCAAAAGCTCCCTGCATGGTTCAACTGCGATCGGCTGGCGTGGTTGTCCCGGTGGACAACGACGACCGCACCGCGATTAGTTCGGCCACGATGCTAATGGCGACCTCCTCGGGCGTTTCGGCGCCGATTGCTAGCCCGATGGGCGAATGCACCGCCTTCAGGCGCTCGGGGCCGAATCCTTCCTCCTCTAGGGCCTGGTAGATCAACTGTCGTTTGCGGTTCGAGCCGATCATGCCCACGTAGGCCGCTGGCTGGTTCAGGGACTGGGCCAGAACCTCCTTGTCGTGAAGGTGTCCCCTGGTGACGATGACCAAATAGGATTGGTCATCAAGGGCCAGGCCATCGAAAACTCGATTGAAGTCGCGCACCAGCACTCGGTTGGCCATGACAAAACGTCGGGGATCGGCGTACTCGGGGCGATCGTCGATCACCACCACACTAAAGCCAACCATTTTTACCAGTGGGGCCAGGCACAAAGAGATGTGCCCACCTCCACATATATATACCACCGGTTGATTAAATATGGGCTCAAAAAAATAATATTCCCGTTCAGCCGACCCGGCTGGGCCGGTCCAGAGCCAAGGCTTGCCTTTATTGGACAGGGCTTTGAATTCGTTGATCAACCCCTCGGGCGGCCCCCCCAGGGCTTGCCCGGCTTGCGGCCACAGAAGCCGCCCATCCTGCCACAGAAACTTGTCTATGGCCTGGCCCTCTGCCGGGCCAGGCCGCAGCCGGGAGGCCATCAGGGCCCGCCCGATTTGGGCGGACTGGATTGCGGCCTGGCTGGCCAGTTGCCAGAAGGCGCGGGCCATGGGGTCGGTTGGCAGCAGAGGCTCCAGATAGATCTGCAAGCGGCCGCCGCAGATCATCTCGTTCTGGGCGGCGTCGGCGCTAGAGAGATGAAAATCCAATAGGTCAGCCCGCCCCAGGCGCAGAGATTGGCCGGCGGCCTCGATCACCTGGGCCTCCAGGAGCCCTCCGCCGATGGTGCCCCAAATGCCGCCGCCCTCCAACACCAGGAAGCTGGTGCCCAGGGAGCGCGGCGTTGAGCCCTGCCGGGCCACGATTGTGGCCCGGCACATGGGCCGGCTCGCCGACAATTCCTGCTGAATTTTGCTAAGCAGTTCTCGCATACCCGATTTATACCGGCCAGCGAGGCAGCGCGCCACAGCCTTCCGGCATGCCCTATAAGCATATCGGAGAAAGCCATCCATGGTCCGCATAGATGCCTGTCGGAAGGTATTCCGACAAGCATCTACATCTAGCCCTGGGGCGGCCGCACCACCATTACCGAGCGCGGGGTGCCCGGCGCACAACCTTCGCGGCCATGGAGCCGAAGAAGGCCTCGGCCAGGCCCGAGAGCCCGGTGGCGCTTACCACCAACAGGTCCGCCTCCTGCTGGTTGGCTAGGTTCGGCAATTCGTGGTTGGGGTCGTCATCCAGAGACCACGGCCTCGGCGACTATGCCCTGGGCCTGGATCAGGTAGGCACGCTGCATCTTGCGTTGGGCCGAGTCCCAACTGCCAGGCCAGGCCCAAGGTTGTGTCAAAGGCCGCCTTGGCTCCGGGGGAAAAATCCGTGGCCACGGCGACGAGCTGGTAGTCTATGGGGGACTCCTTTGGGCATATCCCCAGGCGCGGTCCCCTTACTTGGGCGCGTTGGTCAGCAGGAACTTGAGGTCGTCATCGAAGAAGTTCAGCCCGGCGCCGGCGAAGAAATTGGCGCGGTCATCCTCGCTGATGAAGTCGTCGACGCCGGCCGTGACGTAGAAGTACTTCCAGAACTTGTAATCCACGGCCGCCTTGAGGTGCGGCCTGGTATCCACCCGGAAGTCGTTGGCTTCCAGGGTCAGCGTCATCTGGTCCTTGAATAGGTGGTAGTCGAAGGCGAAGCCGCCTTTGTAGGCCAAAAGTCCGGCGCGCAGGGTAAGGTCATGGTAGCGCTTGCCGATCTGGGCGTTGAATTTAAGGTTGTCCTTGTCCCAGGAAGTGGTCTTGACGCGTACCTGGCTGCTGGTGCCCCCAGCGTAGGTGGTGGTGAGGGTCTCGCGGTCGCTGCGCTTGCCCACCTGGTCGTCGACGATGCCCAGGATGTAGAACTTGTCGTCCTTGGGCTGCAAGCGTAGGTTGAGGGTGCTCCTGAGCGCCGCCTCGCTGAATAGGTACTCGCCGCGGTAATCCACGTACACCTTCCAGGCGTCGGCCCGAGTGATGTAGTCGTTGACGCCGGTAAGCGCTTCGTCGATCTTGGTGGCCGTGGTGTCGTCGTTGACCAGGCGGCCGATGGTGCCCTTGCCGTCGTCGATTTTCTTGGATATCTCCTTGAGCGAAGCCAGGGTGGAGTTGAGGTCGTCGACGGTTTTGCGCTCGTTGACCAGGGCGCCGATGGAGCCCTCGCCGCGGTCGATCTTTTCCACCACCGAGGTGAGCCCGGTGATGGTGCGGTTAAGCTGGGCACTGACCACCTGGAAGTTTTTGATGGTCTGATCCAAGGCCTGCTTGTTGTCGCGGCTAAGCTGGCTCAGGTCGCCCGTGAACTGATCCAGGTTCATCACAACCCGGTTGAGCCGCTCCTGGTTGTCGGCCGCCACCACTTTGAGGGTCGCGGTGAGCTCGCGGATGTTAGTCAGAGACTCCTTGATGTTCACCTGGCTCTCTGGCGAGGCTAGGCTGATGCGCAGCGAGGCGGTGATGTCCTTGAGGTCGTCGGCGATGTAGCCGATCTTGGCCATCACCTGATCGATGTCGGTGGTCACCCTGGCCTTGGGCATCTCGGCCCCGGGCTTGAGCGCCGGCACCTCGGGGCTGCCGGCTTCCACGGCTACGTATTTGTCGCCCAGCACGCCGCGGGTGCGGATCAGCACTATGCTGTCGCTGGGCAGCTGCACGTCGGGGTGAATGCGCAGGGAGATGCGGGCCCGTCCCCGGTCCAGCTCGATCTTGTTCACGCTGCCGATCTGGATGCCCGCCATCTCCACGGGTGCGTTTTTCTTGAGCCCGATGGCGCTGTCGAATAGGCCCCAGACCTCATAGCCCTTGGGCTCCTCGAATTGGATTTTGCCCAGGCGCAGGGTCATGAAGGCCAACAAGGCTAGGGCCACCATCACGAAGACGCCCACCTTGGCTTCTGTGGAAAAACCGGCCATGCTTGCTCCGTAAGGTTGCCGTTAGCTTATATAAATCATAGATATCATACCCGCCCGGCGGCTCAAAGCACCTCTATGAGTCCCTCGGTCCGGCCGTGGATGAACTGCTGCACCACCGGGCCCTGGTTTCGCTTTATCTCGTCGGGGGTTCCGCCGGCGATGATGCGCCCCTTGTAAAGCATGGCGATGTTGTGGGCGATGCGGTAGGCTCCGGTCAGGTCGTGGCTGATGACCACGGCGGTGATCTTCAGGCGCTCCTGGGTCCCCTTGATTAGGCGGTTGATGGCGTCGGTCAAAAGTGGGTCAAGGCCGGTGGTCGGCTCGTCATATAGGATGATCTCCGGCTCCAGGGCGATGGCCCGGGCCAGGCCGGCGCGTTTGCGCATGCCGCCGGAGAGCTGGCTGGGCAGCTTCTCCTCGGCACCGGTGAGCCCCACCAGGGCTAGCTTGGCAGCCACGGCCTGCCTGATCTGCTTTTCATTGAGCTTGGTATGCTCCCGCAAGGGGAAGGCCACGTTGTCCCCCACGGTCATGGAGTCGAACAGAGCCGCGTCCTGAAAGAGCATGCCGAAGCGTCGGCGTACCTGGCTAAGCTCGTGGTCGTCCATCTTGGTGATGTCCTGGCCGCCCACCAGTATCTGGCCGGCGTCAGGTTTGATCAGTCCGATCATGTGCTTGAGCAGCACGCTCTTACCGCCGCCGGAGCGGCCGATGATGACCGTGGTTTGGCCTCGGGGCACCTTAAGGTTAAGCCCATCCAGCACCTTCTGTTTGCCGAAGGATTTGTGTATGGCCTTTAGCTCGATGATGCTGTCCAAGAACCTTCCCTACGCTGATTTTTAGCCGACGGCTGCCGTCCGCCCACTAGAACATAATCGCCGTGAGCACGTAGTCAAAGGCCAGGATTAAAACGCTGGCCAGTACCACGGCCTCGGTGGTGGCCCGGCCCACGCCCTCGGCACCGCCGTGGGTGTAAAAACCCTTGTAGCAACCCACCAGCGATAGAACCAAACCGAAGAAGGCGGCCTTTATCAGGCCCATGCTGATATCGGAGGCTTCGGTGTATTCGATGATCTTGGCCACGTAGATGCCGCCATTGATGCCCAATAGGTGCACGCCCACGATGTAGCTTCCCACGATGCCGATATAGTCGGCCACGATGGTCAGCACCGGCAACATGACGATGGAGGCGATGATGCGCGGTAGCACCAGGTATTGCACCGGATTGACGGCCATGACATAGAGGGCGTCCATTTGCTCGGTGACGCGCATGGTGCCCAGCTCGGCGGCCATGGCGCTGCCGGCCCGGCCGGTGACCATCAGGCCGGTGAGCACCGGACCCAGCTCGCGGGTCAGCGCCAGGGCCACGGTGGAGCCCACCAAGCTCTCGGCTCCGAAGAGCGAAAAGCCGTGATAGCTCTGCAAGGCGAAGACCGCCCCGGTGAAGGCGCCGGTAAGGATCACCACGTTGATGGACTTAATGCCCACGAACTCCATCTGTTTGAAGATAAGGCGTAAGCGCCAGGGTGGCCGCAAGAGCCACAGGCAGGCCTGCACCAGGAGTAACAGGATTTCACCTGTTTCCACCAGGCCGTGTATGCAGGCCCGGCCCAGCGATTCTATGGGTGCAATCAAGCGCATCCAGGCTCCCTGACGCTGTAGTTGCCGTTTGTCCGTCCGGCAGGGGTGGGCTGTCCGAACCCCTTAAAGTAAGGCCAAGTCGCTGCCGCTGGCGAGGTGGCTGGGGTAGGTCGGTGTGGCTAATGACTTTATTCACTATAGTGAGCCTCGGTCGAGGCGTCAAGGAACGAAGATTTCGGTGGCTTAGCCATGTATGGTTGACGTGGGCTTTGGCGGTTGCTAGGGTTAAGCTTGTTGGGGGTTGTCCTTGGTGGCTGGTAGCAAATTGCGATTAAATCAAAAGTTTGGGCGCGACGTACTACGCGGGCCATAATGGCCCGCCGGGCGCGAAAGCGCCTACTAAGACTGAGAGTTCCGCGAAACGCGCGTGCGGTAACCCCTAGAATTTGATCCGGGTAATGCCGGCGAAGGGAACGGTTGGAGACCAGGGGCCGCCAGCGGCCACCGTCAGCCGTCAGGGCCTTGTAGGCCCGGTGGCTGACCTATATCGGGGCGTCAAGCATGGTTAGGAGGCCGGCCTATGTTCCTGGCTCGGGTGATGGTTATCGCTGGTTCAGATTCCGGCGGTGGGGCGGGATTGCAGGCCGACCTAATGGCCGTAGCCGTCTTGGGTGGCCGGGCCAGCACGGTGGTGACGGTGCTCACTGCTCAGAACAGCCTAGGGGTGCAGGGCTTCTGGCCGGTGCCCCCGAAGTTCGTGGCTGCGCAGTTTCGGGCCGTGGCCAATGATATTGGCCTGGACGCGGTCAAGACCGGCATACTGCCTACGGCTGCCCACGTGGTGCTGGTGGCCGAACTCTTGGCCCCGCTGGGGGCGCCCCTGGTGGTGGACCCGGTTTTGGCGGCCAGCACCGGCCAAGGCCTGATGGAGCCAGCGGCCCTGGAGGTGCTTAAGACCCGGCTATTGCCCTTGGCCAGCCTGGTTACGCCCAATCTGGCCGAGGCCCAGGCCCTGACTGGGCTTAACGTGCAAGGGCCCAAGGTCATGGCTCGCGCCGCCCGCGTCCTGGTGGAGATGGGGGCGAGGGCCGCTCTGGTCAAGGGTGGGCACCTGGCGGGCGAGCCGGTAGACGTGCTCTTCGACGGCCGCCGCGAGCATTATTTCAGCGCCCCGCGTCTACCCAACGCGCACACCCACGGCACCGGCTGCACCCTGGCCTCGGCTCTGGCCACGCTCTTGGCTTCAGGCTGGGAGCTCAAGGCGGCGGTAGAGCGGGCCAGGCTACTGGTGCGGCGGGCCATAGCCGCCGGCCTGCCCCTGGGTGCCGGGAGGGGGCCGGTGCGCATCCTGGCTGACTTGGAGCACAGACTCAAAGAAGCAGCCGCGTCCATAGGGTAGCCATAAAAGACATTAATAATCAGCCGACTTGGCTTGTTCCTCAACTATATTCGAGAAACCCAAGGTAGCTAAGCATAATGGCAACGCAACTTGAAATGGCCCGTCAGGGCCGTCTGACCCTAGCCATGGAGCAAGTGGCCCACGACGAGGGCCTGGAGCCCGATCTCCTGCGCCAGCGGGTAGCCGCCGGTACGGTGGCCATCCTCGCCAACCCGGCCCACGTGAGCCTCAAGCCATGCGGCGTAGGCCAAGGCTTAAAAATCAAGGTCAACGCTAACCTAGGCTCCAGCCCGGACTGCTACGACTGCGCAGAGGAGCTGACCAAGCTCCAGGCCGCCCTGGAGGCCGGCGCCGACGCGGTGATGGATCTTTCAACCGGTGGGGATTTAAAGGCCCTGCGCCGCCAGGTGTTGGACAACTCGCCGGTGGCCGTGGGCACGGTGCCTATCTACCAGGCCGCGGTCAACGCCGCCGTCCAGGACAGGGGCGTGGTGGACCTCACCGTCGACGACATTTTTCAGGTTATAGAGGAACAGGCCCTGGAGGGCGTGGATTTCATGACCGTGCACTGCGGCGTGACCAGACACGCCTTGGAGCGCTTGAAAACCGAGGGGCGCGTTACCGATATCGTCAGCCGCGGCGGTACATTCCTGGCCTGCTGGATCATCGCCAACCAGGCCGAGAACCCCCTCTACGAGCAGTATGACCGCCTCTTGGAGATCGCCCGCGCCCACAATGTGACCCTTAGCCTGGGCGACGGCCTGCGCCCCGGCTGCCTGGCTGACGCCACTGATCGCGCCCAGATCAGCGAGCTGATCACCCTGGGTGAGTTGACCCAGCGGGCCTGGGACGCCGGCGTGCAGGTGATGATAGAGGGGCCGGGGCATGTGCCGCTGGACCAGGTGCAGGCCAATATTCAGCTGCAAAAGCGTTTGTGCCACAATGCGCCCTTCTATGTGCTGGGGCCCTTGGTCACCGACGTGGCAGCCGGGCATGACCACGTGGCCTGCGCCATCGGCGGGGCCTTGGCTGGCTGGGCTGGGGCCGACTTCCTGTGTTACGTTACCCCCAGCGAACACCTGGCCCTGCCCGGGCCCGATGAGGTCTACCGGGGGGTGGTGGTGACCCGCATCGCCGCCCACGCCGCCGATATCGCCCGGGGCCATCAGGCCTCCATCGAGCGCGATCGGGCTATGGCCGACGCCCGCCGGCGCATGGACTGGGAGGCCATGTTCAGCCTGTGCCTGGACCCCAAGACCGCCCGAGCCATACGTCAGAAGACGCCACCGGCCGAGTCCGAGGTCTGCACCATGTGCGGTAAGTTCTGCGCCATGCGCTTGATTCGCGACTATTTTCATCCTGGCGGGCGCAAATAGTCTTGGGATTGGTGGTCTTTACGAACCTGGACGGCACCTTGCTGGACCACCACACTTAGTTCCTGCGAGTCCGCGCTGTCGGCGTTACAGGCCCTCAAGGCGTACGGGGGTGTCCCTGGGACCGTGTTTCAGCAAAAGCTTTAATGAGCTGCTGCGCTTATGGTAAACGCTGGAACTGGGCGGCCCGCTCGTCGCTGAGAACGGCGGTGGGGCATACCTGCCCAGCGGTCACTCCCTGGCGGGCATGGTTGGTCAGGAGGGCTGGCTGCACCAGGACCTGGGGCTGCCTATAAATCAGGTCCGCCGTCGCTTGGAACTTCTCAAGGCGTGCATCGGATTGCGGGGCTTCGGCTACCGACATGGATGACGCCCGGGGGACGGCCCTCACGGGCTTAAGTCTGAAGCAGGCGGCCCTGGCCAGAGCGCGCCACTATGGACGAGCCCCTGCTCTTGGCCCACCCTTAGGCCGACGTCGAGGCCTTTAAATCAGTTGCCGTAGCGGCAGGCCTGGAGGTAGCCCAGGGCGGACGCTTCTGGCACGCCGTTAGCGGGGAGGGGGAGCAAGGGGAGGGCGTTTTCCTTGCTCATGGATCTGTATCGCCATCTGGACCCCCGGCTGGTCGGCATGACCCTGAGGGACGCTCCCAACGACCTGCCCATGCTGGCTGTGGTGGATTTGCCGGTGCTGGTGCTCCGCCCCGGCGGCGGCTATGCCTCCATGGAGCTGCTCGGCCTGCGATGGCAGCCCCTGCCCGGGCTGGTTGGCTTCAATCAGGCGGTTTTGGAAGCCTTGGAGTAGTTAGCATGAGCACGGCTCTGATCTCCCGCGTCGGCCAGGTGTTGCGCCTATTGCTTGAGGCCCAGAGGCCGCGTTCGGGGCAGGAGATGAGCGAGCTTTTGGGTTGCAGCCGGGCGGCGGTGTGCAAGGCCATGGAAGCCTTGCGCGCTCAGGGCTTCGTCATCGAGGTCCGCTCCAACGCTGGCTACCAGCTTCTCTCCCAGCCCGAGGCCCCCCTGCCGGTGCGCCTGGAGGCCTTGTTGCCCGCCGGCGGCCTGGGACTGCCGCTGCTGCATTTTTGCGAGATAGACAGCACCAACCTGGAGGCTCGCCGTCGGGCCGAGGCCGGGGCTCCCCACGGCGCCTGCCTGGTGGCCGAGTATCAGAGCGCCGGGCGCGGCCGCCTGAACCGGCGCTGGTCCGCCCCGGCCGGCTCCTGTCTCTTGTTCTCCCTGCTTTTGCGTCCGGAGCTCGGCTTGAGTGAGGTCTTCGGCTTGACCAACCTCATGGCCGTGGCCCTGTGCCGGGCTATCGAGGGGCGCTGCGGGCTTAAGCCGGCCATTAAGTGGCCCAACGATGTTTTCCTGGACGACGTGAAGCTGGCCGGCATCCTCACCGAGTTCACCTGCCGGGCCGAGCGCCTGGGCCACGTGGTGGTGGGCGTGGGGCTCAACGTCAACCTGAACGCCGACCAACTGGCCCAGCTGCCGGCGCCGGCGGCCTCGCTTATGGTCGCCAGCGGTCAGAAGTGGGACCGGGCTCCCCTGTTGGCCGCCATCCTGGATCAGGGTTCGCTGCTTTACGCCCAGCTCCTGGCCGGCTGGCGCGAGGAGCTGACTGCCGAGTACAACCGCCGTTGCTGGCTGCAAGGCCGGCGGGTGAAAGTTCAGCAAGGTGAGCAGTTGCTGGCTGGGAGGGTGCTCGGGGTGGCCGCCGACGGCGCCTTGATTCTGGAGCAAGTGCTGGGTCAGACCACTCTCATTCGCCATGGGGACGTGAATGTGCTATCCATCGATACCTGATATGATCCGTGCCTAGGCTGTGCTTACGGCTTGTTATTTCTAACACTGTGAAATCAAGATAATGAAGCGAAGCGGGCGTTCATTCGCTAGCATTGTGGCGGTGATTTTAGAGTGGCCGGATTAAGGGCAGGGCACGGGGTTTTGGGTGAGCAAGAAGCGTAAAGCTGCTGGCCAGATAATGCCGATGATTTTAAAGCAGGGCTCAGAGTAGGTCTCGCCCCGCATACTTTTTGGACAGCCTTGACACGGGAGCCGGCAAGGCATGCCAGGGGACAACGTCCCTCGACCCGTTATCGCCCTGCGGCGGGCACGCCGCCCGACCAATTATAACCCAGCTGGGGGCATGCTGTTATTACTTGACCAGCTTCACCCGGCGGTTTTTGGCCCGGTCCTGGTCGCTGTCGTGCTGGCCGCGGGCGCGGCTATGCGGCTATGCCCACGCCGTGGGCCTTAAGCCGGCTGGCGGCGATGCCGTGGCGGCTGGTCAAGGCCGTGGCCACGGCGGTGGCTCGGCGCTTGGGAAGCTCGATGTTGTGGTCGAAGCCGCCCTGGTTGTCGGTGTGCCCCACCACCAGGATGTTGAGCTTGGGGTCGGCCTTCATAAGGGCCGCGATTTGCTCCAGGGTGGAGTTGTATTCGGGCTTGAGGTCGGTTTGGTCGGTGTCGAAGTATATGTTGCAGAGGGCTATGCGCTCATCCTTGGTGATGCCGGCGACCATCTCCTCGGCCTTGACTAGGACCATATTCTGCTCCCTTGCCTTGGGCTCCACAGGATGGCAAGGGTGCACAGCGCTCGGTGGGGCCTTGCAATAGGTCGAGTTTTACATCACCCAGGTCATCAGGGCCAGGTAGGCGTCGCTGCCTTAGACGGGAATGCGGGCGGCGAAGCAGCGCAGATCTTGGATGTGCGATTGCGCTGGATAATATCTGGTTGGCTATACTGCGCTTTCCCAACGCGGAGGGTGCAGATGCCGGCGGAGAGGTTATCCATGCGTAGTATTGTCTAAGATAGGTTCTCAAAAATCGGCTAAGGGATCGAAGCGAGATGCCCTCACCCCACTTGTTCAGTCAACTGCTGTATCACTTCCCCCACACTGAGTTTTCCGCCTTGCTCAAGGAGCACGGTGCCGAGGTCAAGACTAAGGGATTGCCTTGTTGGACTCAGTTCGTGGCCATGCTCTTCTATCATCCATCTGGCCCCAGGACCGACTCATTAAGAAAGAGTTGCCCGGGTTTTTCCTGCTGCCTGGGCAAGCTGTCCCACCTTGGGGTGAGCGTGGCCCCAAAAAGGTCCACACTGTCCTACGCCAACCAGCACAGGCCCTCGCCCTTGTTCCGAGCCCTGTTTTTCAAAGCCATGGAGCGCTTTCGTGCCAAGGCTCCCTGGGCAGGAAAAAGAGCAATTTAAAATTCAAGAACAAGCTCCTGAGCCTGGACTCCTCCACCATCACCCTGTGCCTGAGCCTGTTCCCCTGGGCCGAATATAAGCGGGTCCGGGGCGGGGTTAAGGCGCACATCATGCTGGACCACGACGATTACATGCCCAGCTTTGTACTGCTCACCGAGACCAAGGTGGCCGATGTCACCGTGGTCCAGGGGATGACCCTAAACCTTGGCTCCATCCTGGTTTTGGACCGGGGCTACCAGGATTATGCCCTGTTTGGCAAATGAACCGGCCAGGGCGTCTTCCTCGTCACCCGCCTCAAATCTAACGCCGTTTTCGAGGTGATGGCCAATCGGCCAGGACCTAAGGCCCAAACCGTCTTAGCCGATCAAACCATACTCCTCACCGGCAGCCTAACCGATTGTTCCTACCCCCCGCGTCGCCTGGTGGTGTGAGACGAGAAGAATCAAAAGCAGTTCGTGTCCTTGACCAACCACCACAAGTTGATGGCCTCCATTGTGGCTGACATCTATAAGGACCGCTGAAAGATCGAGCTGTCCTTAAAGGCGCTTAAGTAAAATTTTAAGGTCAAAACCTTCGTGGGCACCAGCAGCAACGCCTTGGAAATCCAGAGTTGGACAGTCCTGATCGCCCTGCTCTTGCTCAAGTGGCTTCATCATCTTTCCCTGGCCGCATGGTCACTGTCCAACCTGGCCGCCATGCTGCGCCTACATCTCTTCACAGACAGGGGGTTGCGCGCTTAGCTCCAACATCCCTATCATACTCCACCCCTCATGCTCGAATAGGTCCAGTTATCGCTCTTGCCCTGACTTGGACAGGCAACCGTCAATGAACCAAAAAATACCAGCCCAAAAACGGCGGCCTTATTTCACAACCTGCTAAATTTATAGATAACTAACCATTTTTATAAGATCATTTTTAGCCGCTACGCCTGTCTTGGACAGCACTGGTTTTTCGTCGTTAACTGTGGAATTTGATGAGTTTTCCCAGTGGTGCGGCGATGGAATAGATCCTGGTTATGAAGGCGAAGACATTACGGTAGCCGCTGGCCCTTATCCTGGCGGCTTGGAAGAAACCGTTAAGCTTCTCCAGGCGGGCGTTGGAATGGTTGGAGGTCCAGCGCGGCTTAAGATCAGGTGGGCATGCTCTTCCAAAGTCATGAGCGCCTTAAGGACCGGGGCTATGGTTTTGGTGTTAAGCGCTATGCACTTCAGGGCGTGGCGGGTGAAGAGGGTGATACGCCACTGAGCGGCCTGTACAGAGATGGCCTTTATGATCCAGCGCAGCATCTCCTTGAGCCGCCAGGCGGTGACGGTGGCGAAGCCGTCGGTTTCCAGTTCGGTCAGGGCCTGTTGCTGTTTTTCGGTTAGCCTGCCGCCGTCAGCGGCCTTAAGCATGGCCCAGCGGGTGGCCTTGGGCAGTTTACGCTCCTTAATTTCGGCCTTTCGGACCTCATCCACGGCGGTGGTGAAGCGTTGGACTACATGGAACCAATCCACGGTGACGTTGGTGCCGGGGAAGCTTTCGCCGATTGCGGCCAGGGAGGCTGGCGACATGTCGCAGACCACCTCGGCGATATTATTCTGATCATCGCCATGCTCACGCAGGAAGCGGCGGAACACAGGACCAGACAGCCTATGCCCTTACCGGGGATCACGAAGATGACTGGCTTTCGCTTGCGGTCTAGGTCGATGAAGACGGTGATGTAGTTGTAGCCCCGCTTGGAGACGGTTTCGTCCAGAGCCACGGCCTTGACCCCGCCCAGATCCATTTTGGACAGGGTCTGGGTCACGTAGAACCAGATCACCCGCCAAAGTCGCGTGTCGCTGACCCCGATGATGCGGGCCGCAGCCAGCACGGGCATCTCCCGCACCAGGGCCATGGCCGCCTGCTCAAACAGCAAGGGGAACCGGTTGCCCTCGCGAGTCCAGGGCATCTTGACCTGTTTGGTCCCGTGGTCGGGGCAGGGCACCCGGGGCACCCGGGCGGTTACGTAGCAATGATGCTGAAAAAGACTGAGGTGACACCAGGTGACTTCGTGGAAGTCGTGGGCCTTGCACAACCTGCCACACTCCGGGCAGGGGGACTCGGCTCCTCGGTCGACGGTAACCTCCAAGAAGACCTCGTGGGGCTGTTTATCGGTGTCCATACGCTGTCCCACCAGCCGCCAGGGCGTTCGCAATCCCAGGCCAAGGGCCAAAAACTCGCCGGCGTCCATGATTGCCTCCTGCTCCAACTCGGCCCATGCGGATCGCTGCATCATTACATTGGAACTACACCAATTCCACTTTATCTTGTAGGCGTTATGGAGCAGGCAAGCAAGGATGGCATCGGCCAGGGTGGAGTTGCTGACGGTTTCGTGCCACTGGTCCGCAAGCACTTGGGCGGTGACGATAGTGGAACCTTGGCCGCGGTGGTTCTTCAGGACTTCGAGCATATCCAGGCTCTGCTCCCGGGACAGTTTCTCCAGCCCCCATTCGTTAAGGATGAGCAGGTTGTGGTGTCCGGCGATCCAGCGAAGCTTATCCAGGATCAGTGTTGCCCAAGATAGGTTCTCAAAAACCGGCTAAGTGATCGAAACGAGATGCCCTCATCCCAGCGTAGTAGTATGGTTTTGCTAAAAGCCGGCAATACCGCGACCAAAAAAGGGCAAGGCCATGGTACGAGTAGCCAGCCTATTCAGTCAACTGCTGCATCACTTCTCCCGCACTGAGTTCGCCATTTTGGCCAAGGAGCACGGTACCGAGGTCAGGACCAAAGGACTCCCTTGTTGAACCCAGTTTGTGGCCATGCCCTTATGTCATCTAGCCAGAACCGATCCCTAAGGGATATCTGCCAGGATCTTTTCTCTGCATGGGCAAGCTGCCCCACCTTGGGGTGAGCGCGGCCACCAAAAGGTCCACCCTGTCCTACGCCAATCAGCACAGGCCCTCGGCCTTGTTCCGAGCCCTGTTCTTCAAAGCCATGGAGCGCTTCCGTGTTCCAGGTTCCCTGGGCAGGGAAAAGGGCGCGTTCAAATTCAAGAACAAGCTCCTGAGCCTGGATTCCTCCACCATCATCCTGTGCCTGAGCCTGTTCCCCTGGGCCGAGTATAAGCGGGCCAAGGGAGAGGTCAAGGCGCACATCATATTGGACCATGACAACTATATGCCCAGCTTTGTCCTGTTCTCTGAGGCCAAGGTGGCCGATGTCATCGTGGCCCAGGGGCTGGCCCTAACCCCTGGCTACTTCCTGGTTTTGAACCGGGGCTACCAGGACTATGCCCTGTTTGGCAAGTGGACCGACCAGAGCGTCTTCTTCGTTACCCGTCTCAAAATCTAACGCCGTTTTCGAGGTGATGGCCAATCGGCCACAGGGCCTAAGGCCCAAAACGTCTTAGCCGATCAAACTATGCTCCTCACCGATAGCCTGACCGATTGTCCCTACCCCCTGCGTCGCCTGGTGATATGGGACGAGAAAAATCAAAAGCAGGTCGTGCTCTTGACCAACCACCACAAGCTAACGGCCTTCATCGTGGCTGGCATTTATAAGGACCGCTGGGAGATCGAGCTGTTCTTAAAGGCGCTTAAGCAAAATCTTAAAGTCAAAACCTTCGTGGTCACCGGCAGCAACAACTTGAAAATCCAGGTACTGTCCAACCTGGCCGCCATGCTGCGCCTAAATCTCTTCACATACAGGGAGTTGCGCGCCTGGTTCCAACACCCTTATCACACCCCGTCCCTCATGCCCGAACAGGTCCAGTTACCGCTCTTGCCCTGACTTGGACAGGCAATCACCAATGAAACAAAAAACACCAACCCAAAAACGGTGGCCTTATCTCAAAAACTGCTAAATTTATAGATAATTAACCGTTCTTATAAGATCATTTTTAGCCGCTACGCCTGTCTTCGACAGCACTGATCATGGTCATAAAGGTGAAGATCTTACGGCAGCCTTTGGTTTTTGCCCTGGCGGCCTGGAAAATGCCGTTAAGCCCCTCCAGACGGGTGTTGGAATGGTTAGCGGTCCAACGGCTTAGGATCAGATGGGCATGCTCTTCCAGAGTCATAAGCGCCTTGAGGACCGGGGCCAGGGTTTTGATGTCAGGCACTATACACTTCAGAGCATGGCGGGTGAAGTGGGTATGCGTCACTGGGCGGCCCGTACAGAGGTGACTTTTCTGACCCAGCGCAGCATCTCCTTGAGCCGCTAGGCGGTGGCGGTAGCGAAGCCGCCGGCTTCCAGTTCGGTCAAGTCCTGCCGCTGATTTTCGGTTAACCTGCTGCCGTCAGCGACCTTGAGCACGGCCCAGCGGGTGGCTTTGAGCAGTTTACGCTGCCTCGGCTTTTCGGACCTCGTCCACGGTGGTGGTGAAAAGTTGGACTACATGGAACCAGTCTACGGTAACGTTGGTGCCGGGGAAGCTTTCGCCGATCGTGGCCAGGGAGGCTGGCGACATGTCGCAGACCACCTCGGCGATATTGTTGTAACCGCCGCTATGCTCACACAGGAAGCGGTAGAACAAAACCAGACAGCCCTTTTGCCGGGGGTATCGAAAATGACCGGCTTTTGCTTGCGATCTAGGTCGATGAAGACGGTGGCGTAATTGTAGCTCCGCTTGGAGTTGGCTTCGTCCAGGACCACGCCTTGACCTCGCCCAGGTCCATTTTGGACAGAGCCTGGGCCACGTAGAACTGGACCACCCGCCAAAGTCGCGTGTCGTTGACCCCGATGATGCGGGCCCCAGCCAGCACCGGCATCTCCCGTACCAGGGTCATGGCCGCCTGCTCGAACAGCAAGATGAATCGGCTGCCCTTGCGGGTCCAGGGCATCTTGACCTGTTTGGTCCTGTGGTCGGGGCAGCCCACCCGGGGCCCTCGAGCGGTTACGCAGCAATGATGCTGGAAAAAATTGAAGTGACGCCAGTTGAATTCGTGGAGGTCGTAAGCCTTGCACAACCTGCCACACTCCGGGCAGGGGTACTCGGCTCCCCGGTCGACGGCAACCTCCAAGAAGACCTCGTGGGGCTGTTTATCGGTGTCCACACACTGCCCTACCAGCCGCTAGGGCGGTTGCCAACCCCAGGGCAAGGGCCAGAAGCTCGCCGGCGTCCATGATTGTCTCCTGCTTCAATTAGGCTATGCGGATCGCTGCATCATGACACCGGAACTACACCAATTACACTCATGACGACGAAGAGGCGGAGTTTTGTAGTCGGCCATGGCCCTGACTTTGGCCTTGAAGGCAAGTTGTTCCCCACTTTTGACGCAAGCCGTCCGCACTATTGGCGGAACCCAAGCCCGACCAACCCTCTCCCATCCCCCTCCGCGTCTACCCCCTTACCTTTTCTCCATTTGCCTCATGCCGCATCTGCGTTTATCATATAATTGGCATCATGCATGGAAGCGCTCGACCATGACCCACGCCCAGCGGCTGGCCACCCCGACTCCGCCTCCACCGGCGCCGCGACCCTATTGCCAACAGCTTAGCCTGTCCCTGGCGGCCGGCTGCCCCCAGCTCCGCTGCCTGACTAGGGGCATATGCAGGGATTTCATATGTTTGAGCCCGCAATAACAAGGCTACCGGTTTCTTGCCTGATCCTGGCCGGAGGGCAGGGCCGAAGACTGACGCCGGATAAGCCCCTCCTGGAGATAGCCGGCATCCCCATCATTCAACGCACCGTAAAGGTGGTGGCTGCGTTATTCGAAGAAGTCCTGGCCGTTACCAACACGCCAGAAAAGTACGCCTTCCTGGAGCTGCCCATGATAGCCGACCAGCGCCGGGGCTGCGGCCCCCTGATGGGGATATACAGCGGGCTGCTAACGATCCGGCACGACGCGGCCTTTGTCTGTGCGGCGGACATGCCTTTTTTGGACCCTGTGATAATCCGCTGCCAGTTCCAGGAATTGGACGATTTCGACATCGTGGTGCCCTCTCCCCGGGGCCAGCCGGAGTTTCTGCACGCCTTTTACCACCGGCGGTGCCTGCCCACCATCCGGGAGACCCTGGAGGCCGACACCTTCAGGGTCGAAGCCTTGACCCAGCGTTGCCGCACCAGATACCTGGACCAGGACTGGTTCGCACGGCAAGGCTTGACCCAGCGCATGGAGTCGGCCTTTGTCAACATCAACACCGCCCAGGACTACCGGCGCTGGCAGTGGCCGGAGCCGAACAGCCCCGTCCCTCAGGATGCCGAAGCCGTGCCCCCAGAGCCGGCGGCGGCTTCCGGCCCGAAGGCGCTCCTGTCCTTGGCCTCCGAGGTGGTGCAGGCCATCCGCCAAACCTTAATCGAGCAGGAGAGCGCCTTTCAAAGCAAGTCCGCTGAGGAGCCCCTGTCCAGCCTTTGGGGCCATAGCTTCCGGGTTGGCCGCATCGCCTATCACATCGCCCAGGCCGAGGGGTGGGAACCGGAGCCGGCCATGCTGGCCGGCCTGCTGCACGACACGGGAAAATTCGCCCACGGCAGTTATCACGAGGACGAAATCCTGGAAGAAAAAAACGCAATATGGTTCGTGGAGCAGATCCTGACCGGTACCGTCCACGAGGATTGGGTTCCACTGGTTAGCCAAGCTATCCTAACCATGTACCTGGAGATTGAGGCCACCAGCGACATCGGCAGGGCGGTCTATGACGCCGACAACCTGGACAAGCTGGGGTGCCTGGGGGTGGCGCAGTTTTTTCAAAAGAGCGCCCTGCGCCGGCGTTTTTTGGATGATGACCTACTAGCGCGGACCAGCATCGAGCTGACCTATGCCCATCACGCCCCGGATACCCTCAAAACCGCCACCGGTAGGCGTCTGGCGCAAGCACGCAACCTGCGCACACGCCTTTTTTATGGCGCGCTTCTGGAAGAATGGGCTCAAGTGGGGTTGGGCGCCTTCAAGATCATCCAAGAGGACATCGCCGGTATCGTCTGCATGCTGACGGTCCCCAGCGTCTGCTCCTGTGGTGACCGCCTGGAGATTCAATCAGATATACGCAATGCCATCAAGTGCCGGTCAGTGCTGGTGAGTTATGCCTGCCAGAATTGCGGCCGGCGTAGCGAATATTCTTTTTGCCTGCCCAACGTACAAGGCTTGCCTCTGCAACGCTAAAAAGCCCAGGCCAAGCCCAGCCCCCTAGGAGTGTGTCGGAGAAAGCCATCCATAAGTAAATTTGGGCAAGCTTACGACCTGTCGGAGTATTGCTCCGACAAGTGCATAGGCCTATCGGCCACGAAAGCGCACGGATGCTTTTAAAGAGTGCCATAACGCCGGCCAAGGCTTAATATTTGGTTCTTCGCAGAAGGGGGAGTAGCTAATCAGGTAAAGTCATCACACTGGCCCGTGGGCCTGGCTTTACCGGCCCTAACCGGCTTAGCGAAGCCTTTGCACCCGGGGTAGTGCATTAGTCTTGTTTTGGGTTCTTCGTCGTTAGCTGGGTAATTTGATGAGTTCCTCCAGTGGTGCGGCAATGCCATAGATCATGGTCATGAAGGTGAAGACATTATGGTCGGCTTAGGATCAGGGGGCTTGCTCTTCCAGAGTCATGAGCGCTTTGAGGACCGGGGCAAGGATTTTGATATCAGGCGCTATTCACTTCCGGGCATGGCGGGTGAAGAGGTAGCCTTTCTAATCCAGCGCAACATTTCCTTGAGTGTTGATTCTTGCTTTGTTCTGATCGGGAAGTAAGGAATTTTTTCAGATTGGCTTGACTAGGTAGGGATTTTTATCCCATTATTCTGGATTTTGGGTGTGGGTTCAGGAATGAGGAAGGGCCGAGGGTGGTGGAACGCCCCTAATCTCGAGAGACGGGAATAACTCCCTGCCATTTGGTTGCCATCGTAATTTTCGTTGCAGCCTGCGTCAAAAAGACCATGGAGCTGGGACGGCTTTTCCCTTGGCCCCGGCGGGAGAGGTGCCCCCGGTGTGGGAGCATCCGGCTTTGGGGGCATGGCTTCGTGCCTGCCTATTTTG
>CBCOTF020000265.1:0-5938 GCA_965112955.2 Desulfarculales bacterium | reverse complement strand
ACCTCGGCGATATTGTTGTGATCGCCGTCATGCTCACGCAGGAAGCGGCGGAACAGGACTAGACAGCCCTTGCCCGTGCCGGGGGTAACGAAGATGACCGGCTTTTGCTTGCGGTCTAGGTCGATGAAAAAGGTGACATAGCGATGGCCCCGCTTGGAGGCGGTTTCGTCCAGAGCTACGGCCTTGACCCTGGTCAAGTCCATTTTGGACAGGGCCTGGTCCATGTAAAGCTGGACCACCCGCCAAAGTCGCGTGTTGCTGACCCCGATGATGCGGGCCGCAGCCAGCACGGGCCTCTCCCACACCAGGGTCATGGCCGTCTGCTCGAACAGCAAGGTGAACCGGCTGCCCTCACGGGTTCAGGGCATCTTGACCTGTTTGGTCCCATAGTAGGGATAGCCCACCCGGGGTCTCCGGGCGGTTACGTAGCAATGATGCTGGAAAAGGTTGAGGTGGCGCCAGGTGAATTAGTGGAAGTCGTGAGCCTTGCACAATTTGTCACACTCCGGGCAGGGGTACTCGGCTCCCCGGTCGGCGGCAACCTCCAAGAAGATCTCATGTGGCTGTTTATCGGTGTCCGCACGCTGTCCCACCAGCCGCCAGGGCCGTTGCAGCCCCAAGCCACGGGCCAGACAGCACACCGGAACTACACCAATTCCACTCATGACGACGAAAAGGCCTATTTTTTCACGGAGGAGCGACATGACCCCCAAATTTATCTTTGTAACCGGCGGCGTGCTCTCCTCCCTGGGCAAGGGCCTGGCCGCGGCCTCCATCGGCGCCCTGCTGGAGGCCCGAGGACTCACCGTGATCCTGCAGAAGCTGGACCCCTATGTAAACGTGGACCCCGGCACCATGAACCCCTTTCAGCACGGCGAGGTCTTTGTCACCGACGACGGCGCCGAGACGGACTTGGACTTGGGGCACTACGAGCGTTTCACCCACGCCAAAATCAGCCAGCGCTGCAATCACACCACCGGCTCCATCTACAACAGCGTCATCACCAAGGAGCGCCGTGGCGACTACCTGGGCGGCACCGTGCAGATCATCCCCCATGTCACCGACGAGATCAAGCGCTCGGTCCTGAGGGCGGTCAACGGCACCGACATCTGCATCGTGGAGATCGGTGGCACGGTGGGCGACATCGAGAGCCTGCCCTTCCTGGAGGCCATACGCCAGTTTCGCACCGACGTGGGCAAGGAGAACGTCCTTTACATCCATCTTACCTTGGTGCCCTACATCCGCACCGCCGGCGAGCTCAAAACCAAGCCCACCCAGCACTCGGTCAGCGAGCTGAGGCGCGTGGGCATCCAGCCCGACATCCTGCTCTGCCGCACCGAAATACCGCTATCCAAGGGGCTCAAGGACAAGATCGCGCTATTCTGCAACGTGGAGTCGGAGGCGGTGATCACCGCCGTCGATGTTGACCACATCTACGAAGTCCCGCTTAAGTTCCACGAACAGGGTCTGGACGAGCAGATCTGCAAAAAGCTGGGCATCTGGACCCGTCAGCCCCACCTCACCAATTGGGAAGACCTGGCCTACCGGCTCAAGAACCCGGCCCAGGAGGTGACCATCGCCATGGTGGGCAAGTACGTGGATCTTAAGGAGTCTTACAAAAGCCTCAACGAGGCCCTGTGCCACGGCGGTGTGGCCAACAACTGCAAGGTGAACATTCGCTACGTGGACTCTGAGCAGGTGGAGCGCCAGGGCTTAAACGAACTATCCGGCGTGGACGGCATCCTGGTGCCCGGCGGCTTCGGGGCCCGCGGCGTGGAGGGCAAGATCAAAGCCGTGCAGATGGCCAGGGAACAGAAGATACCCTACTTCGGCATCTGCTACGGCATGCACATGGCGGTGGCGGAATACGCCCGCCACGTGCTGGGCTGGAAGGAGGCCCACACCGCTGAGATCGACCCCAACAGCCCCTACCCGGTGATCTATCTCATGCGCGAGTGGTTCGACTACCGTGCCCAGAAAATAGAGCGCCGCGACGAGGGCACCCAGATGGGCGGCACCATGCGACTGGGCGCCTACCCCTGCCACTTGGTGCCCGAGACCCTGGCCTCCAAGGCCTACAAGGCCGAGGAAATTAGCGAGCGTCATCGCCACCGCTACGAATTCAACAATGCCTTCCGCGCTGATCTGGAGGCCAAGGGCTTGGTAGTCAGCGGCCTTTCCCCCGACGGCGAGCTGGTGGAGATCGTGGAATTGAAGGACCACCCTTGGTTCCTGGGCTGCCAGTTTCACCCCGAGTTCAAGAGCAAGCCCATGAACGCCCATCCCCTATTCCGGGAGTTCGCGCGCGCGGCGTTGAGGTATCATCACGAGTGCAATCGATAAAGCTACTGACTAACCCGCTCATGTCTACAGAGGATGACTGGGGATGGATATGATCGTTTTTCTTCTGACGCATCCTGTATTGACTGGGATTAGGCCGCTGCGGTGTTTCAGCGCGTTCCCCTGGGCCGTCTGAGAAAAGAGCCTGAAAAGTTCAAGCGCGCCTTCGCGGCGAGCTTTGCAACAATCCATGCCTTTGACGGTGACCAGTTGATAAGCATGGCGCGGGCCTTTTGCGATGGCGCATACCAAGCGGCGGTTTATGATATGGTGCTCTTGCCCAAATTTCAGTGCAAGGGCATCGGTAAAAATGCTTTCATTTTTGTGCGCCAAATTGTCGGTGGATAACATAATTCTGGTTCTTCGTCGTTAACTGTGGATTTTGATGAGTTCCCCCAGTGGTGCGGCGATGAAGTAGATCATGGTCATGAAGGTAAAGACATTACGGTAGCCTCTGGCTCTTGCCCTGACGGCTTTGAAGATGCCGTTAAGCCCTTGCCCAGGCTGGCGTTAGAATGATTGGAGGTCAAGCGGCTTAGGATCAGATGGGCATGCTCTTCCAGAATCATGAGCGCTTTGAGGACCGGAGCCAGGGGATTGGTGTCAGGCGCTATGCACTTCAGGGCATGGCGGGTGAAGTGGGTGATGCGCCACTGGGCCGCTCGTACAGAGGTGGCCTTTCTGATCCAGCGCAGCATCTTCTTGAGCCGCCAGGCGGTGGCGGTAGCGAAGCCGTCGGTCAGGGCCTGCTGCTGTGTTTCGGTTAGCCTGCCGCCGTCAGTGGCCTTGAGCACGGCTCAGCGGGTGGCCTTGGGCAGTTTACACTCCTTAGCCTCGACCTTTCGGACCTCGTCCACGGCGATGGTGTAGAGTTGGGCTATATGGAACCAATCCACGGTGACGTTGGCGCCGGGGAAGCTTTCGCCGATGGCGGCCAGGAAGGCTGGCGGCATGTCGCAGACCATCGCGGCGATATTGTTATGATCGCCGCCATGTTCACGCAGGAAGCGGTGGAACAGGACCAGACAGCCCCTGGCCCTTACCGGGGGTGACGAAGATAACCGGCTTTTGCTTGCAGTTTAGGTCGATGAAAACGGTGACGTAGTTGTGCCCCTACTTGGAGGCGATTTTGTCCAGAGCCACGGCCTTAACCCCGCGAGTGCCTACTGCTTCAACTCGGCTATGCGGATCGCTGCATCATGACACCGGAACTACACCAATTCCATTCATGACGACGAAGAGGCATAATTCTTTATGCTGTTCCAGGTAGTCAGAGCTTTTACGAAAAGTGCGGGTTCCGCAAGATTGAGGATGGCTTTGGCCGAACGCAATTCCTTCATGGCCGCGCCGGAATCAGATTATCTTTTCTCCTGAGCACCAAGTGGGTTGGGAAATGCGGACATGGGACAACCACTTGCAGAATTGAGCCTTGCCGGTCACCCTTTCGGCCGCAACCAATTCTTCGTTATCGCCGGCCCCTGCGTCATCGAGGACGAAGACCTGACCCTGGCCATCGCCCGCCAACTGGCTGCCATCAGCCAGCGCCTGGATCTGCCCATCGTCTTCAAGGCCTCTTACGACAAGGCCAACCGCACCAGCCTGGATTCCTTTCGAGGGCCGGGGCTGGAAAAGGGCCTGAAGGTTTTGGCCCGGGTGGGACTAGAGACCGGCCTGCCCCTGATCAGCGATATTCACACTCCGGCTCAGGCCGTGGCCGCTGCCGAGGTGCTTGATGTGTTGCAGATACCGGCCTTCCTTTGCCGCCAGACCGATCTGCTCCTGGCCGCCGCCCGCACCGGCCGGGTGCTGAACATCAAGAAAGGCCAGTTCCTGGCCCCCCACGACGTGGGTCCCATGGTGCAGAAGGTGCTGGAGGCCGGTAACCGCCAAATCTGGCTCACCGATCGCGGTAGCTCCTTCGGCTACAACAACCTGGTGGTGGATATGCGCAGCATCCCCATCATGGCCGCCACGGGCTGTCCGGTGGTCTTCGACGCCACCCATAGCGTGCAGCTGCCCGGTAGTCAAGGACTCTCCAGTGGAGGCGACCGCCGCTTCATTTTGCCTTTAGCCCGGGCGGCGGTGGCCGCCGGCGCCCACGCGGTCTTCCTAGAGGTGCATCCCGATCCGGACCGCGCCCTGTGCGACGGCCCCAACAGTCTGCCTCTGGACCAAGTGGAGGTGCTCTTGAAGGGCCTCCAGGCCCTCTACACCTTGGTGCGTCAGGAGGATTAATTTAAACCATGGCCTCGCCGAATATCATGCAGCGCGTGACGCGCATCCGCCTGTTGGTGCTGGACGTGGACGGCGTGCTCACCGACGGTCGCGTGGTCTACGACGATCAGGGGCGCGAGATCAAGTTCTTCGACGTCAAGGATGGCCACGGGCTCAAGCTCTTGCAGCGGGCTGGCGTGGAGGTGGCCTGGCTCTCGGGGCGCGGTAGCCAGGCCAACCGGGTGCGCGCCCAGGAGCTGGGCGTGGAGCGGCTGGTCGAGCAATGCAAGGTCAAGCTCCCGGCGCTGACGGAATTGATGGCCGCTTGCGGTGTCACGCCAGAGCAGGTGGCTTATATGGGCGACGACCTCATCGACCTGCCGGCTATGCGCGCCGTGGGCCTGGCCTTGGCGCCGGCCGACGCCCAACCCGAGGCTAAGGCCGCGGCCCACTGGGTCTGCACCCGGCCCAGCGGCCGGGGCGCGGTACGCCAGGTTTGCGAGCTGATCCTCAAAATCAGCGGGGCCTGGGAGCAGGTCACCGCCCGCTATTTCTAGTCTCCCTATACCCGTGGCGCCAGCCTCCCACTTACCCATAGTGCTGGTTCCGTTTCAAGCGGTCCACCGATTCCACAGCAATTAGGTTCCCCCCATTCCATGGGATATGGGTCAATTGGCTATACGGCGCCTTTCCACCTCCACCCTTGCCGTCTACGGGCTTTGGCCCGTAACTTGCTGATTGGTCCCAGATCCATCAAGAGCTGAGGCGCAAGGGTACGACCCTGGCACTGCTGTGGGAGGAGTACAAGGCAGATTCTACCTTGGGCTACCAGTACAGCTGGTTTTGCGAGCGTTATCGGGAATGGTTGGGCAAGCTGAGGCTGGTCATGCGCCAGGAGCACCGGACCGGCGAGAAGACGTTTATCGATTATGCCGGTCAGACCGTGAACGTGGTGGTCCCCCTGACGGGAGAGGTTAAGGCGGCCCATATCTTCGTGGCGGTTCTGGGCGCCAGCAGCTATACTTTTGTCGAGGTCACGTGGACCCAGAGCCTGCCCGACTTGATCGGCTTCCATTAGCGGGTTTTCCAATTTTTTGGTGGGGTGATGGAGTTGGTGGTGATCGACAACCTCAAATCCGTGGTGAACAAGTCTTGCCGCTACAAGCCCGACATCAACCAGACCTACCAGGAGATAGCCGCCTACTACAACCGGTCTTTCAAGAAGCTGCCCGACAGCCGGTGCTCCATGTACGGGTCCCTGGACAAATCGGCGCTCAAGCCTCTGCCCGCTACGGCTTACCAGTATGCCCATATGGAAGAAGGCCAAAATCCACATCGATTACCACGTGGAGGTGGACCGCCACTACTACTCGGTCCCCCACCA
>CBCOTF020000264.1:0-5776 GCA_965112955.2 Desulfarculales bacterium | reverse complement strand
ACGCTCCTTAGCCTCGGCCTTTCGGACCTCGTTCACGGCGGTGGTGAAGAGTTGGACTGCATGGAACCCGTCCACGGTGACGTTGGCGCCGGGGAAGCCATCGCCGATGACGGCCAGGAAGACTGGCGACATATCGTAGACCACCTCAGCGATATTGTTATGATCGCCGCCATACTTAAGCCGGAAGCGGCGGAATAGGACCAGGCAGCCCTTGCCCTTGCCGGGGGTAACGAAGATAACCGGCTTTTGTTTGCGGTTTAGGTCGATGAAGACGATGACATTTTCGAACAGCAAGGTGAATCGGCTGCCCTCGCGGGACCAGGGCATCTTGATCTGTTTGGTCCCATGGTCGGGGCAGCTCATCCGGGGCACCCGGGCGGTTACGCAGCAATGATGCTTGAAAAGATTGAGGTGACGCCAGGTGAATTCGTGGAAGTCGTGAGCTTTGCACAACCTACCACACTCCGGGCAAGGGTACTCGGCTCCCCAGTCGGCAGCAACCTCCAAGAAGACCTCGTGGGGCTTCTGTTTATCGGTGTCCGCACACTATTCTACCAGCCGCCAGGGCGGTTGCAACTCCAGGCCAAGGGCCAGAAGCTCGCCGGCGTCCATGATTGCCTCTTGCTTCAACTCGGTCATACGGATCGCTGCGTCATGACACCGGAACTACACCAATGCCACTTATGACGACAAAGAGGCATTATTTCCCTGGGCGCCAGATCAAAGCCGAAGGGCGCCCTGGTGAGGGCGAAGAAGGCGCGGTAGTTTGGCTTCATGAGTTGTTGGCCTCCGGGGCTGGGTTTTGCGAGAAAAGGGAGCCGCCAGTGGGAGCCGTGGTGGAGCTGGATTCTAAGCGCAGTAGATGGTAGTCGCGCTTGACCTTGCAATTAACGGCGAGGTCCAATGTCTAGGACCTCTACGCGGTCGGGGTCATGGCCGTGGTAGAGGGTGGTGATTTGCTTGCCGATCAGAGGCACTGGGGCCTCGTATAGCCTGCCGGCCAGGGAGACGGTGCGGTCCAGGACCACGCGGCGCGGGGTTCTTTTTTTGGAAGTAGCTTTCCAGGTCGGCGTGGGCCGGCCTGACGCACTCCATCTTGCTGGTGAAACGTTACAGGGGGCCTGTCCGGTGCCCAGATGCTTGCGCTGGTGGTAGACGTCCCTGATCCAGCACTTCAGGGCCTCATTGATGTCTCGAAGGGCGTCGCCTTTGAAGCCGGGGAGAAACTGGGCCCTGACGGTGCGAAAGAATCTTCCCATCTTGCCCCTGCCCTGGGACACGTAGGGCGGTGAGTGGACCAGAGCGATGTCCGCTGAATGGTCTCCACCAGAGTCTGGAAGCGACTCCAGTAGCCCCGCGGCCGCAACCGGATCACCGCCTGGTAGTCAGGGCAGAGGAAACGTCGAAGCCAAATCGCCGTAAGGCTTCATCAAAATAGGCGGCACGAAGCCGTACCCCTAAAGCCGGACGCTCCCACACCGAGGGCACCTATCCGGCCGGGGCCAGGGAAAACGCCGCCCCAGCACCATGGTCTTCTTAACTCAGGCTGTTACGATGGCAACCAGATGGCAGGGAGCTATTCCCGTCTCTCGGGGTCAGGGGTGTTCCACCACCCTCGGCCATTTCCTCATTCCTGAACCCACATTTAAGGTCCAAAATAATGGGATAAACATCCCTACTAGTCAAGCCAATCTGAAAAACTCCCTTACCTCCAGATCAGAACAAAGCAAGAATCAACAACCATGACCATGACCATGACCGCGTAGAGGTCCTACTGGAAAACCGCTCCCACGGCTTGCTCAGGCTGTCGGCTCTAACCTAGCGCTCAAGGAAATAATGCAGACCGCGGAGGTCCTCGGCGTGGCTAAACGCTTCGAGTACGCCATCGGCTCGGCGCACTGGCCCTGGTCACCGGGGATGTGGACAGCGGGAAATCCACCGCCTTGCGCTGGACTGCCAGCAGACTGCACCCATCCGAGTATAAGATCATCTGGGTCACCGCCTCACAAGCTTCCATCCTGGAACTCTATAGGCAAATCTGCGTTGAGCTCTAAGGGGGCACCGCCAGCTTCTACAGGACCATCCTCTCCAAGCTCATCAGGAAGCATGCCCTGGGGATCACCCAGGACCGCAAGAAGCAACCCGTCCTCATCAACGATGAAGCCTCCTGCCTCAGGCTTCAAGTCCTGGCCGAGTTGCGCACCATCACTCAGTTTCAGGGAGGCTTCAAGCCAATTCCACCCATCATCCTGGCTGGCCAGAATAACCTCGTCGACCTCCTCCTATACAGAATTTCCCTGCCTCTGGCCTCCAGGATCGTGGCCAGAAGCCATCTGGCCGGCGTCTCCCTCCCGAACATGCAAACCTACCTCCTGCATTGCCTCAAATTCGCAAGCGCCAAACAGAACCTCTTTTCTGATCCGACCGCCACCGCCATACAGCAGGGCGCCGGCGGCCTCTTCCGAAGGGCCAACCACCTGGTCCGAAGCGCGATCATAGCTGCCGCCGAGGAGCAGGCTTAGGTCGCCTCCCCAGAGCACATCCGCATCCCCGAAACAGAATTGATCTGATCAAATGAGAAAGGAAGAATCCATCCGGGATAATCAGAGAACCTTCATCAAATTAATCCGAAAAACAACACCGTACGGGCCGCCTAGTGGCGCATCACCCACTTCACCCGCCATGCCCTGAAAAGTGCATAGCGCCTGACACCAAAACCCTGGCTTTGGTTCTCACGGCGCTCATGATTCTGGAAGAGCTGCTCCACCTTAATCCTAAGCCGCTGGATCTCCAACCATTCCAACACCAGCCTGGAGGGTCTTAACGGCATTTTTTAGGCCGCCAGGACAAAAGCCAGAGGCTACCGTAATGTTTTTACCTTCACGACCATGATCTACTTTATCGCTACATCACTGGGGGAACTCATCAAATTCTACAGGTGACGACGAAGAACCTAAATGAGGAGCTAATCGTTCTTAAAATGCTAATTAGCGAATTTAGCGTTCCGCTTTGGCTAATAATCTACTGATACCATGATGTTATCTTGCAAGGCCCGGTGGAGGCAGGTCGGAGCCCACTGGTTATAGCCGTCCAATTACTGAAGCCACAAATTTCGGATAATAAAAAAACACGCATGGTTTACTTAGTGGTTATAGTGTGTTATTGATATAAAAAAGTCATTGCTGTTGTTGTGGCCAGAAGTGAGGCAAGGCTGACCTGGTCGAGTGGCTACAGAGCCCTAATGACCAAATGAGGGTGACTTACCCGCGGGGGAGAGGGATATCAGACCTCAACCAGAGCCAGCACAGTACGTTTAACCATTGTTTTGACCAGGAGGCTTGCAATGAAAAAATTGGTGATTCTGATGGCCATGGCCTTCGCCCTGAGCTGCACGCCCTTCGCCTTCGCCGCCGAGACGGCTGCTCCCACGGATAAGCCGGCCATGGAGAAAGAGACCAAGAAGGCCAAGAAGGTCAAGAAGGCCGCTAAAAAGGTCAAGAAGCCTGCCGAGGCTAAGTAGTACCTCTGAGATTGCAGTTGATGGCTTTAAAGCCAGCGTCTGGGTATGGGCCGCGAGGGTTCGCGGCCCATGCTTTTTGCCTCATTATCTCCTGCATAACCATTCCCGCACCACCTGGCCTCTGGCGCCAATCCCAGGCAAAATATTTCGTCGGCGGGGGTTTAAAGGAAGAATAAAAGAAGTATTATGGTACCATTATATATGAAAAAGGGCGGCCATGGCAGTATTTTGAAAATACCCGAAGCCACCTCCCGGGCCCCCCATACCATGACGCTGCTGGTGTTGATTCTTGCTTTGCTCCGATCGTGAAGTAAGGGAATCTTGCAGATTGGCTTGGCCAGTAGGGATGTTTATCCCATTATCCTGGACCTTAGATGTGGGTCCAGGAATGAGGAGGTGACCGAGGGTGGTGGAACACCCCTGACCCCGAGAAACGGGAATAACTCCCTGCTACCTGGTTGCCATCGTACTTTTCATTGCAGCCTGCGTTAATAAGATCATGGAGCTGTGGCTGCGTTGCCACTGGCCCCGGCCGGAGAGGTGCCCCCGGCGTGGAAGCGTCCGGATTTAAGGGCGCGGCTTCGTGCCTACCTATTTTGATGAAGCCCCTACGGCGATTTGGCTTCGGCGTTTCCTCTCCCCTGACGGCCGGACCTGTGATCCGACTGCGGCCGCGGGGCTACTGGAGCCGGTTCCAGGCTCTTGTGGAGACCATTCGGCAAGGCCTTTCTAATAAACTAGCCCGGGGCAGACGGGACCCTGGCTTGCCGCGCTCCCGCCAGCGCCACTGGCTCAAGGGCCTGCTGCGGCAGGTGAAGCCTATACCTGGGGTCAAGCTGATCGGACAACCTGCTTAGAGCCTTCGATTAGCTCAGTGGCCGAGGCTTGGCCGTGGCCAGCCGGTCGACGCAAAACGAAAGCCTTTTTCCTTCCTGAGCCACCTACCCAAGGGCGCCGTTGTCCCCTAGCCCTGCTCCCCGGTATACACATGGACGAAACACCCCCATGGAGGGCCGGCATGGATGAGAACCAGAAAAGACGAGTAGCTATCTTCCGTTTCGGCGTCATCAGCTGCTGTTTTGCCAGGGACTACGACTACATGGAGCGTGGTGAACGGGAGAGGTTACTGCGGGACAAGTGCGCCCAGCGGTGGCAAATCCCCTTCTCCAACCGCATCAGGCTATCGCGCTTCACCATCCTGGGATGGGTCAGGCTTTAACGCCAAAGCGGCGGCAAGCTGGCATCCCTCTACTCATGGGTAGGAATGGCCGGAGCGGCAGCAGGGCCTTGGACGAGGACACCGCCCAGGCCCTGGTCCGCCTGCGCGGGGAACTGCCCACTGCGTCAGTGACTACCCTCATTAGCGAGATTATGCGCTAACGCTTGACCTCGTTCGACGTGATCCTCAAGGCGCCCACCGTCTACAACTTCCCGCACCAGCAGGGGCTGATGGGCAAACAGGTCACCCCACCAGTCGACCGCAGGCGCTTAGAGGCCGAATTGCCCAAAGATATTGGCAGAGTGACGCCATGCATGGGCCGATGCTCCTGGTGGACCACAAACGGCGCGAGACCTACCTCTTCGCCGTCATCGACGGCACAAGCCGCCTGATAGCCCACGCCGAGTTTTACCTCTCTGAGGGCCTGGCCACTTATATACAAGCCTTGCGCCAGGCCCTGCTCAAACGGGGGCTACCACGCAAGCTCTACTTCGACAACGGCCCAGCCTTCCGCTTCCACCACCTGGAAGAAAGAGACCACCGTCTCCCTGGGCATCGTCCTGGTCCACTCACCGCCCTACGTGCCCCAGGGTAGGAGCAAGATCGAAAAATTCTTCCGCACCGTCATGTCCCAGCTTCTCCCCGACTTCAAGAGCGGCACCCTTCGGGACATCAATAAGGCCCTGGAGTGCTGGATCAGGGACATCTACTATCAGCGTAAGCACCTGGGCACCGGACAGGCCCCCCTGCAACGCTTCACCAGAAAGAGGGTCAAGCTCGATCACCATCTACTGCGCTTGGAATCCAGCTCCACCACGGCCCCCACGGGCGGCTCCCTTTTCTAGCAAAAACCAGGCCCGGAGGTCAGCACCTCATGCAACCAAACTACCGCGTCTTCTCCGCCCTCACCAGGGAGCCATTCGGCTCTGATTTGACACCCAAGAGAATAATGCAGACCGCCGAGGTCCTCGGCGTTGTCAAGCGCTTCGAATACGCCATCCGCCTCGGCGCACTGGCCCTGGTCACCGGAGATGTGG
>CBCOTF020000263.1:0-7926 GCA_965112955.2 Desulfarculales bacterium | reverse complement strand
GGTTCAACTTGCTGTTCGAGCAGGCGGCCATGACCATGGTGCGGGATATGCCCGTGCTGGCTGCAGTCCGCATCATCGGGGTTAGCAACACACGATTTTGGCGGGTGGTCTAGTTCTACGTAGCCCAGGCCCTGACCTAACTGGAAACCAGCGGCTTCGCCATCGCCTGGCGGCTCAAGGAGATGCTGCGCTGGATCAAAAAGGCAACCTCTGTACGGGCCACCCAGTGGCGCATCACCCACGTCACCCACCATGCCCTGAAATGCATAGCGCCTGACACCAAAACCCTGGCCCCGGCCCTCAAGGCGCTCATGATTCTGGAAGAGCATGCCCACCTGATCCTAACCAGCTGGGCCTCCAACCATTACAACGCTCGCCTGGAGAGGCTTAACGGCATCCTCCAGGCCACCAGGGCAAGAGTCAGAGGCTACCTACCGTGTAGTCCCTGGCAAAAAGTCGCTGATGACGCCAAAGTAGAAGATGGTTATCCGCTTTTTCTGGTCCTCGTCCATGTCGGTCCTCCATGAGGGTGTTTCGCCCAGGTGTAGACTAGGGGGGGGCGGGCCAGGATAACGGCACCCTTGGGTAGGTGACTCAGGGAGGGAAAAAGCTTTCGCTTTGCGCTGACCAGCTGACCGCAGCCAAGTCTCGGCCACTGAGCCAATCGAAGGCCCCAAGCAGGTCGCCCGACCAGCTTGACCACGGGTATAGGCTCATCTGCCGCAGCAGGCCCTTGAGCCAGTGGCGCTGGCGGAAGCGCGGCGAGCCAGGGGCCCATCTGCCACGGAACAGCTTATTGGAAACGCTTTGCCGAATGGTCTCCACCAGGGCCTGGAACCGGCTCCAGTAGCCCCGCGGCCGCAGCCGGATCACCGCCCGACCGTCAAGGCAGCAGAAACAAAGTACGATGGCAACCAGATGGCAGGGAGTTATTCCCGTCTCTCGGGGTCTGGGGGACTTCATCACCCTCGGCCCCTTCCTCATTCTTGGATCCACACCCAAAGCCCAGGATAATTGGGATAAAATCCCTACCTGGTCAAGCTAATCTAAAAAATCCCCTTACTTCCCGATCAAAACAAAGCAAGAATCAACACCTGTCCGCCCTATGTGCTTCTTATCGGCAGGCCGTGGGCGATGCTTGAGCCTGGGCCACGGCCACGCATTATCCCCTACAACATACGCTATAACTTGCAACCGCGGTGCCGACCAGTCGGCGGTTGACGCGGATCAGGAGGGTCTGATAGCCTTTGGCCATACAACCCCTAGCGCCAAGCGAGCGATGCCATGAAAATCGAGCAGATAATGGTGGGACAGATGGCGGTTTACGCCTATTTGGTGGCCTGCGAGCAGACCGGCCAGGCCGTGGTGATCGACCCGGCCGGCAATGAGGAGCGCATATTGCAGGTCGCCACGGGGCAGGGATGGACCATCGTCAAAATCGTGAATACCCACGGCCACCCGGACCACACCTGCGGCAACACCTGCCTCAAGGAGTTGACCGGCGCGCCCATCCTAGTGCATGCCGCCGATGCTGGCTCCATGGTCGGCCGTGATGCCCTGGCCTTCGCGGCCATGCTGGGCTGCGCCGGCACCCCGCCGGCCGACCAGACCGTGACCGAGGGCGAGATCATCAGCGCCGGCCAGGAGGTGGCCCTCAAGGTGATCCACACCCCCGGCCACACCCCGGGCTGCATCTGCCTCTACACTCCGGGCCACGTCTTCACCGGCGACACCCTTTTCGTGGGGGCCGTCGGACGCACCGATCTGCCCGGCGGCTCTTGGCCCCTGATGCTAAAATCAATCCAGGAGCGCATCCTCACCCTGCCCGGGGAGACCGTGGTTTGGCCTGGTCACAACTACGGCGAGAGCAACAGCTCCACCGTGGCCTCGGAGCGGGAGCACAATCCCTTTCTTCATTGAGGAGATATGGACCACCGTCTGCCGCCGATAGTCAGCAGCCCCCCGCGCGATCCGGCCGGGGGCGGGTTGCGCTGACTGGTGGCTGGACTGTAGACTTTGCTGGTCGGGGCTCCCTGGCCTGGAACTTATATCAGATGCGGGAGGAACTGGCCGAGCTGGCCCGCATGGCTTTTGACATGGACGTGCTCTACCGCCGCTGGGACGCCAACTTGGGCGAGGCCTACGCCCTGGCTACCCTCCAAACGCCGCCTAATCCTTACTTACACGGTCCCGAGTGCGACATAGCCACTCCCCTCGGCGGCATGGCCTTGACCCTTATCAAGCCCGGCCTACATGGCCCGCATGGTTCATGAGATGGCCCAGCAGATTTGGGGTATGCGCGGCTACACTACCAGCCTCAAGCCCCTGCGTCCGGCCACTGTTGATTTTTGCTTTATTCTGATCGGGAAGTAAGGGAATTTTTCAGACTGGCTTACCCAGGTCAGTGCTGTCCAAGACAGGCGTAGTGGCTAAAAAATAATCTTATAAAAACAGTTAATTATCTATAAATTTAGCAGTTTTTGAAATAAGGCCACCGCTTTTGGGCTGATGTTTTTTGTTTCACTGGCGGTTGCCTGCCCAAATCAGGGCAAGCACGGTAACTGGGCCTGTTCGGGCATTAGGGGCGGGGTGTGATAGGAGTGTTGGAGCCAGGCGCGCAACTCCCTGTATGTGAAGAAATTTAGGCGCAGCATGGCGGCCAGATTGGACAGTGACCATGCGGCCAGGGAAAGATGGTGAAGCCTCTTGAGCAAAAGCAGGACGATCAAGGCTGTCCAATTCTGGATTTCCAAGGCGTTGCTGTTAGTGCCCACGAAGGTTTTGACTTTAAGGGTTTGTTTAAGCGCCTTGAAGAGCAACTCGATCTCCCAGCGGTCCTTATAGATATCAGCCACGATGGAGGCCGTCAGCTTGTGGTAGTTGGTCAAGAGCACGACCTGCTTTTGATTCTTCTCGTCCAACACCACCAGACGACGCAAGGGGTAGAGATAATCGGTCAGGCTGCCTGTGAGGAGTATGGTTTGATCGGCTAAGACGTTTTGGGCCTTAGGCTCTGACCGGTTGGCCATCACCTCTAAAACGGCGTTAGATTTGAGGCGGGTGACGAAGGAGATGCCCTGACCGGTCCACTTGCCAAATAGGGCGTAGTCCTGGTAGCCTCGGTCCAAGACCAGGATGGAGCCAGGGGTTAGGGCCAGCCCCTGGGCCACGGTGACATCAGCCACTTTGGCCTCGGTGAACAGGACAAAGCTGAGCATGTAGTCGTCGTGGTCCCGCATGATGTGCGCCTTGATCCTGCCCTTGGCCAGCTTGTACTCGGCCCAGGGAAGCAGGCCCAGGCACAGAGTGATATTGGAGGAGTCCAGACTCAGGAGCTTGTTCTTAAATTTGAACTTGCCCTTTTTCTTGCCCAGGGAGCCTCGGGCACGGAAGCGCTCCATAATTTTGAAGAACAGGGCTCGGAACAAGAACGAGGGCCTGTGCTGGTTGGCGTAGGACAATGTGGACCTTTTTGGGGGCCGCACTCGCCCCCAGGTGAGACAGCTTGCCCAGGCAGTAGGAAAGACCCTGGCAGATTTCCCTTAGGGAATCGGCCCTGGCCAGATAACAGAAGAGCTTGGCTACTAACTGGGTCCAACAAGGAAATCTTTTGGTCCTGACCTCGACATCATGCTCCTTGACCAAGGCAACAAATTCAGTACGTGAGAAATGATGCAGCAGTTGACTGAACAGGCTGGCTACTCGTACCATGGTCTTGCCTCTCTGGGCCGCGGTATTGTTGACTTTTGGCATAACCACATTATTACGCTGGAGTGAGGGCATCTCGCTTCGATCACTTAGCCGGTTTTTGAAAATCTATCTTGGACAACACTGTGACCAGGTAGGGATTTTATCCCATTATCCGGGACCTTGGGTGTGGGTCCAGGAATGAGGAAGTGGCCGAGGGTGGTGGAACGCCCCTGACCCCGAGAGACGGGAATAACTCCCGGCTATCTGGTTGCCATCGTATTTTTCATTGCAGCCTGCGTTAAGAAGATCATGGAGCTGGGGCGGCGTTTCCCCTGCCCCGGACGGAGAGGTGCCCCCGGTGTAGGAGCGTCCGGTTTTGGAGGCACGACTTCGTGCCTGCCTATTTTGATGAAGCCCCTACAGCGATTTGGCCTCGACGTTTCCGCTGCCCTGCCTGCCGGGCGGTGGGTCCGGCTGCGGCCGCGGGGCTACTGGAGCCGGTTCCAGGCTCCGATGGAGACCATTCGGCAAAGCCTTTCCAATAAGCTAGCCAGGACAGATGGGGCCCTGGCCTGCCGAGCTCCCGCCAGCGCCACTGGCTTAAGGGCCTGTTGCGACAGGAGAGCCTATACCTGGGGTCAAACTGGTCGGGCGACCTGCTTGGGGCCTTCGATTGACTCAGTGGCCACGGCCAGCCGGTCGGCGCAAAGCTAGAAGAGCCCTCGCCCTCCCTGCGCCACCTATCCAAGGGTGCCGTTGGCCTGGCCCGGCCCCCCGGTCTACACCTGGGCGAAATACCCCCATTGAGGACCGATATAGACGAGGACCAGAAAAAACGAATCGCCATTTTCCATTATAGAGCATAGTGAACGGGAGAGGCTATTATAGGACAAGTGTGCTCAGCGGTGGCAAACTCCCTTTTCCAACCGCACCAGTCTGTCGCGCTCCACCATCCTGGGATGGGTCAGGCTCTACCGCCAGGGCGGCGGCAAGCTGGAGTTCCTCTACCCCATGGGCAGGAATGACCGGGGTGGCAGCAGAGCCTTGGATGAGGACACCGCCCAAGCCCTGGTCCGCCTGCGCAAAGAGCTGCTCACTGCGTCAGGGATTACCTTCACCAGCGAGATTATGCACCGACGCTTGACCTCGCTCGACGTGATCCTCAAGGCGCCCACCGTCTACTGCTCCCTGCACCAGCAGGAGCCAATGGGCAAACAGGTCGCCCCCCCTGTTGACCGCGGGCGCTTCGAGGTCGAGCTGCCCAACGACATTTGGCAGAGTGACGCCATGCATGGGCCAATGCTCCTGGTTGGCGACAAACGGCGCAAGGCCTACCTCTTCGCCTTCGTCGACGACATGAGCCGCCTGATCGTCATACCGAGTTTTATCTCTCCTGGGGCCTGACCACTTATCTACAGGCCTTGCGCCAGGCTCTGTTCAAGCGGGGGCTACCTCGCAAGCTCTATCTCGACAACACTCCAGCCTTCCGCCCCCACCACCTGGAAGAGATCACCGCCTCCCTGGGCATCACCCTGATCCATTCACCACCCGACGTGCCCCAGGGCAGGAGCAAGATCGAAAAATTTTTCCGCATCGTCAGGACCCAGTTCTTCCCTGGCTTCAAGGGCGATACCCTTCGAGACATCAATGAGGCCCTGGAGTGCTGGATTGGGTGCGTCTACCACCGGAGTGCTGAATTGGGTACGTCTACCACCAGCGCAAGCATCTGAGCACCGGACAGGCCCCCCTGCAACGTTTCACCAACAGATGGAGTGCGTCAGGTCTGCCCACGCCGACCTGGAAGACTATTTCAGAAAAAAGGCCGCGCGCCGCGTGGCCCTGAACCGCACCGTCTCCCTGGCCGGCAGGCTATACGAGGCCCAAGGGCCTCTGATCGGCAAACAAATCATCCTCCTTTACCACGACCATGACCACGACCGCGTAGAGGTCCTACTAGAAAACCGCTCCACAGCTTGCTCAGGCCGCTGGACCTCGCCGTCAATTGCAGGATCAAGCGCGACCACCATCTGCTGCGCTTGGAATTCAGTTCCACCACGGCCCCCACTGGCTACTCCCTTTTTTTGCAAAAACCAGACTCGGAGGTCGGCAATTCATGCAACCAGACTACCGCGCCTTCTTTGTCCCCACCAGGGAGCCCTTCGACTCTGGCCTGGCACCTAAGGAAATAATGCAGACCGCCGAGGTCCTCGGCGTGGCTAAACGCTTCGAACACGCCATCCGCCTCGGCGCGCTGGCCCTGGTCACCAGAGATGTGGGCAGCGGGAAGTCCACCGCCTTGCGCCGGGCCGCCAGCAGGCTGCACTCATCCGAGTATCAGATCATCTGGGTTACCGCCTCACAGGGCTCCATACTGGAACTCTACAGGCAAATCTGCGTCAAGCTCGAAGGGTATACCATCAGCTTCTCAAGGACCGTTCTCACCAAGTTCACCAGAAAACAGGTCCTGGAGATCGCCCAAGAACGCAAAAAAACCCCGTCCTCATCATCTGATAAAGCCTCCACCCTCAGGCTTCAAGTCCTGGTCGAGTTGTACACCATCACTCAGCTTCATGGAAACTCCAAGCCAATCCGGCCCATCATTCTGGCTAGCCAGAACAACTTTGCCGACCTCCTCATATACAGAACCTCCCTGCCCCTGGCCTCCAGGGTCGTGGCCAGAAGCCATCTGGCCAGCGTTTCTCTCCAAGACATACAGGCCTACCTCTTGCACCACCTCAAAATCGTAGGCGTCAAACAGAACCTCTTCTCTGATCAGGCCGTCATCGCCATACAGCAGGGCTCTGACGGCCTCTCCCGAAGAGCCAACCACCTGGCCCGGGGCACGTCAGTATCGCTGCAACAGAATTGATTTGATCAAGTAAGAACAAAAGAATCCGTTCAGGATAATCAGAAAACTTTCGTCAAATTAATCCGAAAAACAACGTCACTGGGCGGCTCGTATAGAGATGGCCTTTCTGATCCAGCGCAGCATTTCCTTGAGCCGGCAGGCTGTGCTGCTTTTCGGTTAGCCTATCGCCGTCAGCGGCCTTGAGCACGGCCCAGCGGGTGGCCTTGGGCAGCAGTTTACGCTCATTAGCCTCAGCTTTCGGACCTCGTCCACGGCGGTGGTGAAGAAATAAACTACATGGAACCAGTCCACGGTGACGTTAGCGCTGGGGAAACCTTCGCCGATGGCGGTTAGGGAAGCTGGCGACCTACCGCAAATCCCCTCGGCGATATTGCTTTGATCGCCGCTATGCTTAAACCGTAAGCGGCGGAATAGGACCAGGCAGCCTTTGCCCTTGCCGGGGGTAACGAAGATGATCGGCTTTTGCTTGCGGTCTAGATCGATGAAGACGATGACGTAGTTGTGGCCCCGTTTGGAGGCAGTTTCGTCCAAAGCCACAGCCTCGACCCCCCAGGTCCATTTTGGGCAGGGCCTGGGTTACGTAGAACTGGATCACCCGCCAAAGTCGCGTGTCGCTGACCCCGATGATGCGAGCCGTAGCCCGCACTGGCATCTCCCGCGCCAGGGTCATGGCCGCCTGCTCGAACAGCAAGGTGAACCGGCTGCCCTCGCGGGCCCAAGGCATTTTGACCTGTTTAGTCCCGTGGTCGGGGCAGTCCACCCGGGGCACCCGGGCGATTACGTAGAAATGATGCTGGAAAAGATTGCGGTGACGCCAGGTCAATTCGTGGAAGTCGGGAGCCTTGCACAACCTGCCACACTTCGAGCAGGGGTACTCGGCTCACCGGTCGGCGGCAACCTCCAAGAAGGCCTCGTGGGGCTGTTTATCGGTGTCCACACGCTGTTCCACCAGTCGCCAGGGCGGTTGCGACCCCAGGCCAAGGGCTAAAAGCTCGCCAGCGTCCATGATTGCCTCCTGCTTCAACTCGGCCATGCGGATTGCTGCAGCATGACACCGGAGCTACCCTGTTGATTTTTACTTTGTTCTGATTGTGAATTAAGGGGCTTTTTCAGATTGGCTTGATCAGATAGGAATTTTATCCCATTATCCTGGACCTTGGATGTAGGTCCAAAAATGAGGAAGTGGCTGAGGGTGGTGGAGCACCCCTGATTCTAAGAGACGGGAATAGCTCCCTGCCATCTGGTTGCCATCGTACTTTTCGTTGCAGCCCGCGTTAAAAAGATCATGGAGCTGTGGCGGCGTTTCCCCTGACCCCGGCCGGAGAGGTGCCCCCGGCGTGGGAGCGTCCGGCTTTGATGGCACGGCT
>CBCOTF020000262.1:0-10719 GCA_965112955.2 Desulfarculales bacterium | reverse complement strand
GTGGTGGGAGCGGAAGGGGCTGGGCCGTTGTCGAGGTAGAGCTTGCGTGATAGCCTCCGTTTGAGCAGGGCCTGGCGCAAGGCCTGTAGATAAGTGGGCCAGGCCCTCGGAGAGGTAAACTTCGGCGTGGACGCTTAGGCGGCTCATGTCGTCGATGAAGGCGAGGAGGTAGGTCTTGCGCCGTTTGTCGCCCACCAGGAGCATCGGCCCGGGCATGGCGTCATTCTGCCAAATGTCTTTGGGCAGCTCGGCCTCGAAGCGTCTGCTGTCGATAGGTGGGGCGACCTGCTTGCCCATCAGCCCTTGCTGGTGCAGGAAGCGGTAGACGGTAGGCGCCTTGAGGAACACGTCGAGCGCGGTCAAGCGTCGGCGCATCATCTCGCTGATAAGGGTAGTCACTGACGCAGTGGGCAGTTCCCTGCGCAGGCGGACCATGGCCTGAGCGCTGTCCTCGTCCAAGGCCCTGCTGCCGTCCCGGTCATTCCTGCCCATGGGGTAGAGAGATTCCAATTTGCCGTCGCCTTGGCGGTAGAGCCTGACCCATCTCAGGATGGTGGAGCGCGACAGCTTTGTACGGTTGGAGAAGGGACTTTGCCATCGCTGGGCGCATTTGTCCCTTAGTAGCCTCTCCCGTTCGCCATGCTCCATGTAGTCCTTGGCAAAAAAGTCGCTGATGACGCCGAAACGGAAGGGGGCTATCCGTTTTTTTGGTTCTTGCCCATGTCGGTCCTCCATGGGGGTGTTTCGCTCATGTGTAAACCGGGGAACCGGGTCAGGACAACGGCACCCTTGGGGAGGTGGCTCAGGGAAAGAAATGGCTCTCGCTTTGCGCCGACCGGCTGGCCTCGGCCACGTCCCGGCCATTGAGCCAATCGAAGGCCTCAGAGTAGGTCGCCCGACCAGCTTAACCTCAGGTATAGGCTCACTTGCCGCAGCAGGCCCTTAAGCCAGTGGCGTTGGCGGGAGCGCGGTAGGCCAGGATCCCATCTGCCCCGGGTCAGCTTATTGGAAAGGTTTTGCCGGATTGTCTCCTCCGGGGCCTGGAATTGGTTCCAGTTGCCCCGCGGGCGCAGCCGAATCACCGTCCGGCAGGCAGGGCAGCGGAAATGTCGAGGCCAAATCGCTTTAGGGACTTGATCAAAGTAGGCAGGTACGAAATCGTGCCCCTAAAGGCGGACGCTCCCACACCTGAGGCCCCTCTCCGGCCGGGGCTAGGGGAAACGCTGCCCCAGCGCGATGACCTTCTTGACGCAGGCTGCAACGAAAAATACGATGGCAACCAGATGGCAGGGAGTTATTCCCGTCTCTCGGGGTCTGGGGTGCGCAACCACCCTCGGCCACTTCCTCATTTCTGGACCCACATCCAAGGTCCAGGATAACGGGATAAAATCCTTACCTCGTCAAGCCAATCTGAAAGGTTCCCGTATTTCCCGACCAGAACAAAGCAAGAATCAACAGCCAGCAGCTTAGGATCAGGTGGGCATGCTCTTCCAGAGTCATGAGTGCTTTGAGGACCGGGCGGGGCTAGGATTTTGGTGTCCGGCGCTATGCATTTCATGGCGTGGCGGGTGAAGTGGGTGATGCGCCACTGGGCGGGCCCGTACAGAGGTGGCCTTTTTGATCCAGCGCAGCATCTCCTTGAACCATCAGGCGGTGGCGATGGCGATGCCGCCGGTTTTCAGTTCGGTCAGAGCCTGCTGCTGCTTTTCGGTTAGCCTGTCGCCGTCAGTGGCGTTGAGCACGGCCCAGTGGATAGAGCCTTGGGCAAATTACACTCATTAGCCTCGGCCTTTGGGACTTCGTCCACGGCGGTGATGAAGAACTGGACTACTATGGAGTCAGTCCACGGTGACGTTGGCGCCGGGGAAGCTTTCGCCGAACAGCCTTTACCATTGCCGGGATGTCGATAAAGACGGTGACGTAGTTATGGCCCCGTTTGGAGGTGGTTTCGTCCAGAGCCACGGCCTTGCCCTCCCAGGTCCATTTTGGACAGGGCCTGGGCCACGTAGAACTGGACCATCCACCAAAGTCGCGTGTCGCTGACCCCGATGACGCGGGCCGCAGCCGGCACGGGCATCTCCTGCACCAGGGTCATGGCCGCCTGCTCGAACAGCAAGGTGAACCGGCTGCCCTCGTGGGTTAGGGCATTTTGACCTGTTTGGTCTCGTGCTTGGGGCAATCCACCCGGAGCACCCGAGCGGTTACGCAGCAATAATGCTGGCAAAGATTGCGGTGACGCCAGGTGAATTTGTGGAAGGCGTGAGCCTTGCACAACCTATCACACTCCGGGGGGGGTACTCGGCTCCCCGGTCGGTGGCAACCTCCAAGAAGACTTCCAAGGAGACCGCGTGGGGCTGTTTATCGGTGTCCACACACTGTCACACCAGCCGCCAGTGAGGTTGTAACGCCAGGCCAAGGGCTAGAAGCTCGCTGGCGTCGATGATTGCCTTCTGCTTCAATTTGGCCATGTGGATTGCTGCATCGTGGCACCGGCACTACACCAATTTCACTCATTACGGCGAAGGGGCATTTTCCTATTGCCTAGATTAGGCTATCAATAATGTGTCGCCTCCCAGCTTGCACTCCCCGGATCTGCAAAAAAGATTGCCACTTAACCTCTTCGGTTTACGTAAGGCCGTGGCCTACAACCTCGCTACGGGAGCCACCAGCCTACGAGCGAGACAATCATTCCGCCCGATTCGTATATGGCCGTCGCGGCTCGTGGGCCTACAGTCCTTCCTTGGCCAACTTCTCCAGTAGATCTCTCTGACGCTTGCTCAGCTTATGGGGCACCGTGACGCCCACCTTGACATAGAGGTCGCCGCGGCCTTTAGTGTGGAAATGGGGCAGCCCCTGGCCCTTGAGGCGCAGCCGCGCCCCGTTCTGGGAGCCCTTGGGTAGCGTCACCGTCAGCTTGCTGCCCTCCAAGGTGTTTACCTCGATGCTGCCGCCCAGGGCTGCCTGGCTGAAGCTCACCTCCTGGGTCAGCTCCAGGTCGGAGCCGTCGCGGGTGAAGCCGGGATGATCCAGCACTCGCACCTGGATGTAGAGGTCGCCAACCCCCGACGCTCCGGGCTCTCCCTTGCCGGCCAGCCGAAGCTTCTTGCCGGTGGCGATGCCCGCTGGCACCTTGATGCTCACTCGCTCCACCTGCCCACCTTGGCGGTATGAGACCATTTTGGTGGCTCCGTGGAAGACCTCCTCCAGGTTGATCGGCAGCTCGTAAATCAGGTCCGTGCCTCGCTGGGCGTCCATGTTCGCGTCGCCGTATAGCTGGCCGAAGTCGAAGCCGTCGTGCCCCATGTTCGGGCGAGGGGCTCCGCCGTGGACGTTGTAGGTGCGCGAGCCCGTGGAGTTGCCGCGACCGCCACCGAATATACGGGAAAAGAAGTCCCCACCCAGGCCCATGTCCCAGAGCACGTCGTTTAAGTCGCTGCCTCGGTAGATGTCTTCCTGGCTGAAGCGCTGGCTGAAGCGCTGGCTGCCGAATATATTGTATTGTTTGCGTTTTTCTGGGTCGCTTAAGACGGCGTAGGCCTCGCCCACCTCCTTGAACTTCTCCTCGGCGCTCTTGTCGTCTTTGTTGCGGTCGGGGTGGAACTTCAAGGCCAGCTTGCGGTAGGCCTTCTTGATGTCTTCGAGGCTGGCTGTCTTTTCCACGCCCAAGATCTGGTAGTAATCCTTGGCCATAGTGCTAAGGGACCTTTGCTCTGGTGTGGTGCTTGCCCGGGCTGTTGCTTGCCCGGGGCATGGATTCCATACCTGCCATCGACCCGGTAGCCAGCCCTGCGCTTACTATAAGACCGCCCCAGGAGGCTGTCAAGGCAGGACAAGGCCGATTATGCCGTGGTGAAGATAGGTTGGACCCTACTGCCCTCTATGTGCGCGACACATCCCCATCGGCGCCAGCCAGCTGCTGGCAGATGCCGTCCATCACTTGCTCCAGTTTTTGCGGGGTGAGGTTAAGAGGTTGCAAGGCCTTGCGGTCTAGCTCTGGCACCCAGGGGTCGCCGCTGTCTCCATGATGTCGGCCAGGTGCACCACCACCGTAAGCAGGGGGTTCTCGCGGGTGCCTTCGGGCTGGTGATGCCAGCGTATGGGCTCGATCAGCTTCTCGGGCAGCTTCCAGCTCTCGGCCAGCCATTGCCCCACCAGGGTGTGGTCGAAGCCCAGCATCTCGGCTTCGGCTTGGCGGGTAGAGAGGCCCTCTACCTCCATCAGCTCCACGAGGGACGGCATGTCCTAGACCATCTGGGCGCGCGGCACCACCTTGCCCAGGTCGTGCAGCCGCCCGGCTAGGCTGGCCTCCTCGGCGTCGGGCAGCTTGATGGCTTGGGGCGATGATGCTACTGGCTGTGGCCACGCCCATGGAGTGTTTCCACAGCCCCATGTCGCGCTCCTTCACCATACCATGTCGAAGACGTTGGAGGTGAGGGTCAGCCCCTTGATTACGTCGAAGCCCAACAGCATCAATGTCTGGATCAGGGAGCCCATCTTGCGCGAGAAATCAAAGAAGGCGCTGTTGGCCAGCTTCAGCACCTTGGCGGAGAGCACCTGGTTACGGCGGATGAGCTTGCCGATGTCAGCAACCGTGAAACGCTTGGAATCCACGGCCCTGCTTATCTGCTCGATCATGCCCGGCAGGATGGACAGGCTCTTGAGCAGCTGGATTTTTTTGCGAGCCTCGGCCCGTTGGTTGCTCACGCCTTTTTTCTGTCTTTTTTGGAGTAGATGATCGGTGGCCCCTGGTATTCTTTCACGGGCGGTGGCTGGGGCTGGGGCTTGGGCCGGGGGAGGGGTAGCAATCCATGTGCAGCCGTCGCCGGTACAGCTCGCGCAGGCCCATTAGCACCTGATCCTCCTCTACTCGGGAGCAACGCCGGAAAAGTTCCTCCTCCAACTCGGTGATGAAGGCCAGACGCTCCTCCTCGGAGGCGAAGGAGTTCCCCCCTCCACCACCACCTCATGCACCTTCAGACGGCGCCAGCAGGCTCTTGGCCGCAGCGGTGATTCCCTTGTCTGTGGAAATCAGCACCATACCGTCCTGGCGGGTGACGTCCTGGGCCAATACCTAGTCGATTTGCAATTCTTCCACCAAGACGTGAATCATGGGGTCTGCCTTATTCTCGGCGGGAACATGCACTTTTACATATTCAAAATATTCAAATTCTAGCAAAGCCCGGGCCGGGAAACAAGGACGCCTCACTCGGCCCGCCGCCTGCTGGCGACTGGGAGGACTGCTTGCTCTATGATATGATACAAAAGTATCTAAAAGTAGCCTAACATCAAAAGGCGCGGGAGCGGTCATGATCGCCGAGTTCGTCAACCTCAGGCAGGTGGGGCTGAGCCGGGAGCAGACCCTGGCCAGCCTGGTGGCTTGGCATCAGGGGCAGGGGCGCCGGGTGCTAGTCCTGGCCGCCGACGAGCATCAGGCCCAGGAGCTGGACCGCCTGCTGTGGACCTATGACCCGGCCTCCTTCCTGCCCCATGCCCTGATCGGCGCCCCGGATCAGGACCAGGAGCCCGTCCTGATCGCCAGCCAGCCGTGCAATCCCCACGCCGCCACGGTGCAGGTGCAGAGCACCCCGGATCAGGACTTGGCCCCGGGCATCGAGCACCTCATTCTGCTGGTGCCCTCAGAGGAGGGACCGGAGCTCTTGGCCTTCCGCCAGCGTTATAAGGAGCTGTCCCAGGCGTTGGGGGTGCAGATGAGGCACACCACCAAGCTGCCGGGCTGACGAAACCCCCTTCCTATACCCTTTGCCTCGGTGAGGGAGAGGGTGATGCTTTAGCTGTGGCAGACTTTTTTTCGGCCGTCCACAGCCGTTAAACGGGAGCCGTTGGCCTTGTTGCGAAGCCTGGTGCTAACCGACCCGTTTTAAGCCCAGCCCGGGGCACCGGGCGCCTAGTCTCGGGGCTCTAGGCCGGTTTTTTCTTGCCGTGGGGAGGGTCATCAGGTATAAAAGTTTTTTCGTATCCTACAATTTTTTCTGTTGAGGTATAGATGGGTAGTGTAATCAAGAAGCGCCGCAAGAAGATCCGCCGCCACAAGCACCGCAAACTGCTTAAGCGTACGCGGCATCAGCGCCGGAAGTAATTATTACCGCGAATACATTGCCGGCAGGAACGGGCCTGGGGCCTGCCTCTGCCGGCAAGCTCACGGACACCTATTCCCCGCACCTTTAATCCATGGGCTGAGTGCCTGGGTACCCTTAACGGGTCGTCGGGTTCCCTTTCACTCCCAGCGTGGCAACTCCCGTATAGCCTCGCAGTTCAGTCTGAGCCTCCCGAGTGCCGCGGCACCCATGACGTGTCGACGGGCACTTAGCCGTCCCGCACCTGGCCGGCCTCGCGCAGGGTCTGGCGTCCCTTGGTCCGGCTAGTCGCCTTCCCCCCTTAGGGGCGAGCCTCAACTGGCGGATTTAGCAGATATCGCGGGAGAGGGCCGCTGGCCGGGGGTCGAGTTCTTGGTCAGGGGCTTTTTCAGACCGGGCAGGTGGCTGCGGTAATGATCGGCTTGGGTCAGCACCTGGTAGACGAATTCGCGGGTCTCTTCGATGTCAGGCATAGTGCGGCCGGCCCGCTGCACTTTTCTCGGACCGGCGTTGTAGGCGGCCAGGGTGAGCACTATGTCGTCCCTAAAGGTCTTTTTTAGGCTGGACAGGTAGCGGATGCCGGCCCGCAGGTTGGCTTCGGGGTCGGCGGGGTTGCCCAGTCCCAATTCCTCGGCGGTGGCCGGGGAAATCTGCATCAGCCCCTTGGCACCCTTGGTGCTCTCGGCGTTGGCGTCGAAACCGCTCTCCACATGCACCACGGCCATCACCAGGGCTGGATCCATGCCCTCGCGCTCGCTCAAGTGGCGCACCACCGGCCAATAGCGCAACTGGCTCTCCAACAGCGGGGAGGCCTGCCAGAGGCGGTGGTGGGGGATGCTGGGCGGGGGGCTTTGCACCTCGGCTACCCAGTCGGCCGGATGTGTCGGGGCCTGGGACTGGCTATGCAGGCAACTGACAAGCAGCGGCAGGCAGGCAGCAAGAACAAGCACCCCCCAGAGGGTCAGAATAGATGCCAGACGTGTATGTAAGCGTTGGGGTTCGGCCATAATTGGTCAGGACCTCAACATAAACTATATATGCAGGATGTGACCTGTCAACAAGGCTCATCGCCAGAGCGCATGCACATTGATGTTTTAGTGCGTTATCGCAAAGACTTACCTCGTAAAAAAATGTTTTACTTGCCGTCGGTGCCCCGATTAACCTAATCTAGTAGAGGTTGATTAAAAAAAGTAGCAATGACAAGATGATACCATGAAAGGGTTAGAAGCGGTGCGGCAGGCGGTTTTAGCCGCACAAGAGCACATGTTGGTCGATTTTTGCCCCCGGTTGGGCCTGACCCTGGGCACGGGCCTGTCAGACTTGGCCAATGAAATTGACGTGGTGTACAGTCTGCCCTTCGGGAGCATACCCGGCCTGCCCGTCTCTACGGTGGAGAGCCACCGCGGCGAGCTAATCCTGGGGCGCCTGGGAGGACAGAATATCGCTGCCCTGGCCGGGTGTTTTCATTTCTATGAGAGCTCCTCCCCGGCCGAGGTGTACGGGCGGTGCGGCTGTTGGCCCAGCTGGGGGTGGAGGGCATGATCTTCACCTGTGCCGCCGGCGGCCTGGACCCGGAGATGGTCGCCGGGCGGATGATGCTTATCAGGGGCCATATCAACCTCACCGGCGTCAACCCCCTCACTGGAGTCAACGTGGACCAATGGGGTGAGCGCTTTCCGGACATAAACCAGCCCCACGACCCCGGCCAGCAGGGCTGCCGGCCGCCTGGGCCGCAAGGTGCACGAGGGCGTGTACGTGAACCTACGGGGGCCGTCCATGGAGATTCCGGCGGAGACCCGCATGCTGGCGCATCCTGGGGGCCGACGCCGCAGGCATGTCCACGGTGCTTGAGGTGATCGCCGCCTGCCACCGCGGGCTCAAGGTCCTAGGCATGGCCGCCATCAGAAACATAAATATTCCCGACGACATGCAGCCGGCGCCCATCGAGCTGGTCACCGCCAACGCCCAAAAAGCCGGCCAGACCCTGGCCGGGATCATCAAGGGCGTATTGGCGGGGTTCTAAGGGCAAGTGCAATCAAAGCCGTCCATAGCTCTTTGATTTGCCCTCGATTGGGGCAAAATAGCGTCTTTGCCCGGCCCGCATCGTGAGTTGCGATCTAGCGGGTTGTTGGATCGCAACTCTTTATAGGCCAGGTGGCGGCAGCGCGATTTTAGCGGTACACTAACTTTGGCGTCGAGACTTTGTCGCCAATTACCCCGAGGACATATAATGCGCTACACGCCGGTTCTGCTCTTGGTGTTGTCCAACGTCTTCATGGCCTACGTCGGGTACGGCCATTCGAGGACCTGCTGTTGTTTTTCGAATTAATTTGACGAAAGTTCTCTGATTATCCTGGACGGATCCTTCCTTTTTCATTTGATCAAATCAATTCTGTTACGGTGATGCGGACGTGCTCCGGGGAGACGACCTGAGTTTGTTCCTTGGCAGCAGCTATGAGCAGCACGCCTCGGGCCAGGTGATTGGCCTTTCGGAAGAGGCCACCGGAGCCCTGCTGTATGGCGGTGATGGCCGGGCCAGAGAAGAGGTTCTATTTGACGCCTGCGATTTTGAGGTGATGCAGGATGTAGGCCTGCATGTCCTAGAGGGAGACGCCGGCTATATGGCTTATGGCCACGACCCTGGAGGTCAGGGGCAGGGAGGTTCTTTATATAAGGAGGTCAGCGAGGTCGTTCTGGCCGGCCAGGATGGTGGGCAGGATTGGCTTGGAGTCTCCCTGAAACTGAGTGATGATGTGCAACTCGGCCAGGACTTGAAGCCTGAGGAGGGAAGCCTCATCGATGATGAGGACGGGTTTTTTCTTGCGATCCTGGGCGATCTCCAGGACCTGCTTTCTGATGAGCTTGGTGAGGACGGCCTTGGAGGAGCTGACGATGTCCACTTCGAACTCGACGCAGATTTGTCTTTAGAGCTTCAGGATGGAGCTCTGTGAGGCGGTGACCCAGATGATCTGATACTCGGATGGGTGCAGTCTGCTGGCGGCCCAGCGCAAGGTGGTGGATTTCCGCTGTTCACGTCTCCTGTGACCAGGGCCAGTGCGCTGAGGCGGATGGCGTATTCGAAGCGTTGGGCCACGCCGAGGACCTCGGCGGTCTGCATTATTTCCTTGGGCGCCAGGTCAAAGCCGAAGGACTCCCTGGTGAGGGCGAAAAAGGCGCGGTAGCTTGGTTTCATGAGTTGCTGACCTCCGGGTCTGGCTTTTGCTAAAAGTGGTAGCGCTGGATCCCAAGCGCAGCAGCTGGTGATCGCGCTTGACCCTGCATTTGACGGCGAGGTCCAGCGGCCTGAGCAGTCCGTGGGAGAGCCTGTCCAGTAGGACCTCTACGCGGGGTTGTGGTCATGGTCGTGGTAAAGGAGGATGATTTGCTTGCTGATCAGAGGCACTGGGGCCTCGTATAGCCTGCCGGTCAGGGAGACGGTCTGGTCCAGGGCCACGCGGCGCTCTTTTTCTAAAGTAGTCTTCCAGGTCGGCGTGGGCCGGCCTGACGCGTTCCATCTTGCTGGCGAAGCGTTGCAGGGGGGTTTGTCCGGTGCCCAGATGCTTGCGCTGGTGGTAGACGTCCCTGATTCAGCAATTCAGGGCTTCATTGATGTCCCGAAGGATATCGCCCTTGAAGCCGGGGAAAAACTGGGACCTGACGGTGCGAAAAAATCTTTCGATCTTGCCCCTGCCCTGGGGCACGTAGGCGGGGAGTAGACCAGGGCAATGCTCAGGGAGGCGAGGTAGAGCTTGCGGGGTAGCCCTCGTTGGAGCAGAGCCTGGCGCAAAGCCTGTAGATAAGTGGCCAGGCCCTAGGAGAATAAAATTCGGCACGGGCGGTCAGGCGGCTCATGTCCTCGATTAAGGCGAAAAGGTAGGTCTTGCGCCGTTTGTCGCCCACCAGGAATATCGGTCCTTGCATGGCGTCATCCTGGCTAAATGTCGTTGAGCAGCTCGGCCTCGGAATGCCTGCGGTCGACAAGTGGGTCGACCTGTTTACCCATCAGCTCCTGCTGGCGCAGAAAGAGGTCAAGCGTCGGCGCATCATATCGCTGATAAGGGTAGTCGCTGACGCAGTGGGCAGTTCCCTGCGCAGTCGGACCAGGGCCTGGGCGGTGTCCTCGTCCAAAGCCCTGCTGCCCCCCCGGTCATCCCTGCCCATGGGGTAGAGGGCTTTTCCAGATTGCCGCCGCCCTGGCGGTAGAGCCTGACCCATCACAGGATGGTGGAGCGCGACAGCCTGGTGTGGTTGGAGAAGGGGCTTTGCCACTGCTGGGTGCATTTGTCCCTTAGTAACCTCTTCCGTTCACCACCAGGTTACCGTTCACCACCAGGTTACCGAGTTCCATGTAGTCCCTGGCAAAAATCGCTGATAACGCCGAAGCGGAAGATGGCTATCCGTTTTTTCTGGTCCTCGTCCATGTCGATCCTCCATGGTGGTGTTTCGCCCAAGTGTAGACCGGGGGGCCGGGCCAGGACAACGGCACCCTTGGGCAGGTGGCTCAGGGAAGGAAAGGGCTCTCGCTTTGCGCCGACCGGCTGGCCGCGGCCACTGAGCCAATTGAAGGCTCCAAGCAGGTCGTCCGACCAGCTTGACCCCAGGTATAGGCTCACCTGCCGCAGCA
>CBCOTF020000261.1:0-2802 GCA_965112955.2 Desulfarculales bacterium | reverse complement strand
TGCCACACGCGGGGCAGGGGTACTCGGCTCCCCGGTCGGCGGCAATCTCCAAGAAAATTTCGTGGGGCTGTTATCGATGTCCACACGCTGTCCCACCAGCCGCCAGGGCGGTTACGACCCGAGGCCAAAGGCCAAAAGCTCACCGGCGTCCATGATTGCCTCCTGCTTCAACTCGGCCATGCGAATCGCCGCATCATGACACCGGAACTACACCAATTCCACTCATGACGACGAAGAGGCCTTTTCCCCTTGGTGCGTCAGACCCTGGCTTAGTAGCAGATAGACTTCACTGCCCCGAGTTCCCGCCCCTCGGACGCACGGCCACCGGGCCGGGCCGGAGGTTCCATCATGTTCAAATTCGACAGCACCCGCGTCCAGACCCGCTTTCAGGACCCGTTCAATAAGTTCGAGACCTCCACCCTGGCCATAGAGACGCGCAAGGATCCCTTAAGCGGTGACCAGGCCCGGGTGCTCTCCTTCCGCGTCCGTCCCTTGGGGCCTATTGACCACCAGGCGTATCTGGAGCGTTCCCTGGAGCGGCCCTGCCCCTTCTGCCCCCAGAACATCGAGCGCATGACCACTCGCTACCTGCCCCAAGACCTGCTCGAGGGACGCTTGAGCCAGGGCGGGGCTACGCTGTTCCCCAACGCCTTTCCCTACGCGGCCATGAACGCGGTGCTGGTGCTGTGCCAGGAGCACTACTTGCGTCCCAGCCAGTTCACGCCCGAGCTTTTGGCCAACGCCCTGTCCCTGGCGGTGGTGGCCTTCAAGTGCCTAACCAAGGGGCAGATCTACGCCTCGGTCAACTGGAACTACCTGATGCCCGCCGGCGCAGGCCTAGTGCACCCCCATTTCCAGCTGGCCGCCGGCAGGTCGCCCACCCGCTTTCAGGCCGCCCTGCGCGCTCACGCCCGCGCTCACACCCGCGCCTATGAGGGCCGCGACATCGCCGCCGATTATATCCAAGCCGAGCATAAAAACGGCGTGCGTTGGCTGGGGCGCTTGGGGCCGGCGGTTTGGCTGACGCCCTTTGTCCCCCGGGCCATCTTCGACGTAATGGCTCTGGTTCCCGGTGACAAGGGCCTCCTGGACCTCAAGTCGACCCAGATCGCCAAGCTGGCTAAGGGCATCAGCCGGGTCTTGAGCTTCTTCGAGGCCCAGGGCGTGGGCTCCTTCAACCTGGCCCTGCATACCCAGCTGAAGTCCGGTGCTGGCCTGCCCCTGATGGTGCGCTTGGTCAGTCGCGTGGACATCCCGCCCATGGGAGTGGACGAGATCAACTACTTTGAAAAGCTGCACGACGAGATAATTACTTTTCTGCCCCCCGAGGAGTTGGCTCAGCGCCTGCGCCAGCACTGGGCTGACTGAACCGCCGCATAGGCGGGGGCATTGGCCAGGGAGGGGCGGTTGAGCATTTAGGCCGACTTCTAGGCGGGCCCCATGGATGTCAGATGCTGAGAGTGCCACGCCCCCCGTGCGATGCTCTTCTATAGGAGGAGTGATTATGTCCCAGTCTCCGGCCGCCACCCTGGGCGAGCTTTTGGACTGAGTGGCCCTGGCAATCCTCCTAATGCGAGGTTCTGGTGGACCTGCCCAACGGCCTCCGCTTGGCCTACGCCCAGCTCCGGCAAAAAATCGAGGACTTGGCTGGCGGTCTTCTGGCCCTGGGGCTGAAACCCGGCCCGCATTTGGCCCTGTGGTCCCCCAACCGGCCGGAGCGGCTTATCGCCTGGTTCAACGCCGCCAAGGCCGGGCTGATGCTCACCAGCGTGGGCATGGGCGCCAGCTACCAGCAGCTGGCCTATGTGCTGGGCCAGTCCCGCTCCCGCTGCTTGATCCTTAATCCCGGCCCCGGCGGTTGGGAAACCCTGGAGACCCTGCGCTAGGTCTGCCCCAAACTGACCCTGCCGCCGGGGGCGCTTTTCTGGTCGGGGTTACGGGAACTGGGAAAAAAGGTGAGCCCGGCCCAGGTGCAAGCCCGCCAGGCCGCCCTGGATAGTCAGGCCGTCGCCACCCTGCTTTATACCTTTACCTTCGGCATCACCGGGGCGCTCCTTCCCGGTGAGCCAAGGCCTGGTGGGCTGGGTGCTTCGAGAAATGCGTCCTCTGACCCATTCGCGGCTCAATCCGCTCAAGGGAAAATCCTATCTCATCTCGCCAGACGAGCCCATGCGGGGGTACAATGCGTTCGTAGGGGTGCCGCTCCTGGCCTGGCGCAGCCTGACCGGGGTATGGGCCTTCGCCGGGCGCACCAACAGGCATATCGACAAGGAGGAAGAACGGGCCTTGCAGCTGGCGGGGCACCGGGTAGCCTCCACCATAGATCACTACTACCTCCACGCCGTCAAGGGGGCTTGAGGGTCTTACCGTCTCTCGGAGGGCAAGCCAATGTTCTTCAGCAAGCTTCTAGGTCTGTTCGGCAAAGACATGGCCATGGACCTAGGCACCGCCAACACCCTGATATACATCAAGGGCAAGGGAGTGGTGCTCAACGAGCCCTCGGTGGTGGCCATTCAGCGCGATTCCGGCAAAACCATCGCCGTGGGCCATGCGGCCAAAGAGTACCTAGGCCGGGCTAGTCCCACTATCCTAGCCAGCCGCCCCCTCAAGGACGGCGTAATTGCCGATTTCGATCTCACCCGCCTTATGATCAAGGAGTTCATCCACAAGGTGCGCTCCTCGACGGGGGTGATCAAGCCGCGCATGCTAATCGGCGTGCCCGCGGGCGTCACCCAGGTTGAAAAGCGCGCCGTGATCGAGAGCGCCGAGCAAGCCGGCGCCCGCGAGATATACCTCATCGAG
>CBCOTF020000260.1:0-12701 GCA_965112955.2 Desulfarculales bacterium | reverse complement strand
CAAACAACCCCCCGTCGACCAAAAACACATAACTCCGGCCCCCCCCCGGCCCCCGGGGCGGGGGGGGCCGCCCCCCCCTGCCCCCCCCCCCCCCCCCCCCCACACACACAGGCCGATGTGGTTGTAGGCCGCGGCGAAGCGAGCCTGGGGGGCGATGAGGCGCAGGTCGCTGGCCAGGGCCATGGACAGCCCTCCCCCCACGGCCGAGCCGTGGATGGCAGCGATGACGGGCTCGGGGCACTGGCGGTGGCGACGTTCCCGCCAGAAGTACATTAACTAAGCCAGCATGGCGTCGTTGATGGCGTTGAGGTTTTGGGGCCGGTTGAGGGTCAGGATGCCGATATGATCCTGGCTATGATAAAGTCAGGATGGTGTAGCCGCCCATGCGTGCCCTCCATTGGGCTGGATATTGATTAACACAGGCCGCGGACGCCGGCCAGGATAGCACGGCATGGCGCTCCTGATCAGCGCAAATCTCTGCCCCCACGGCGGAGGACTCACCTGCTTCACCTGCTGCCCGCCCATTCGCCCGGTGGGCTACGACCATCTGGATTATCGCGGCTCCTTAAGCCGACTGTTCAACGAGGCCGGCCAGGAACTCTTGGCCAGCTGCCCGGCGCGGCCCGTGCTGGACTTTTCCTGCCCTGATCTGGGCTTTCTGGACTCCGCCGGCCGCCAGGTGGACTACCTGTACCACCCTTCGCGCCACGGTAATGAAGACCTGCGCTTGGTACCGGGACTATCAGCCCAAGTGCGCCCGCGAGTGCTGCCCCCCGACCCGATGCTTCACCGCCAAGGATCGGCCGAACGCCTGGCGGCCATGGTGGAAAGCTATCGGCCCGGCTCTGGGGCCGAAGCACCCCCGGCCGAAGGACAACCCCTGGGCCGGTTGTGCGATGCTTGGGAAACCCACTTCTGGCGACTCCTCATCGGATTAATCCTACGACACACTCCTAACGCTCCCCCCCCCCCCGCAGGCCAACTCCCGTTATCATTATGCCAATGGGCGGCTACCGCCCCGTACCCCTAGTCAGGAGCTGAACATGCCGGCCTGCAAAATATCCTACAAGCGCGTAATGGCTCCCCTGGACCTCTCCTCCTTACTCCGAGCCCACTTTTCAGCACGCCGACACCCTGGCCAAGGCCCGGAGCACCGAATTTGTACTCTTGAACGTGATCAACTCCCAGGGCCTGGAGGCCTTGGACAAGCTGACGGCCGAAGGCTACGCCGTCAGCCGCGAGCGCTATGTGGAGACGGTGATGACCGACCGCAAGAGCGCCTTCGAGCGCAAGCTAATCCCCTTAGCCCAGGGCGTAAAGACCAGCCTGATATTCAAAGTCGGCCGGCCCTACGAGGAGATCATGCGGATTCCGTTTCAAACGGGGTAATGATTCCATGCGATGCGGGCCACCCATTCCATGGAATGTGGGCCACTTGTGGTAGTCGGCGACGCTGAATAACACCTTATTGACTATACTGTGCCGTTCCAACACGAAGAATGCATATGCCGGCGGAGAGGTTATCCATGCGTAAAATCAAGGAAGTAATTCGGCTGAAGCACGAAGCCGGCTGCAGCAACCGGGATGTTGCTAAGAGTTGCGGGATAGGCCGGATCATGGTGTTCCGTTATCTGCGTCGAGCCGCGCGCGCCGGTCTGTCTTAGCCCCTCCCCACCAGTGTGGATGAGACGCAGCTTGAGTGGCTGGCCTTTACACCTCCACCCTTGCCGTCTACGGATTTTTGCCCGGAACCTGACTAGTCACAGGTCCATCAAGAGCTGAGGCGCAAGGGTATAACCCTGGAGCTGCTGTGGGAGGAGTACAAGGCGGTCCAGGACTTGGACGACCAATACAGCTGGCTTTGCGAGCATTATCGGGAATGGTCGGGCAAGCTGGGGCTGGTCATGCGCCAGGAGCACCGGGCCGGCGAGAAGACGTTTATCGATTATGCCGGTCAGACCGTGGACGTGGTGGTCCCCCTAACGGGTGAGGTTAGAGCGCCCCAGATTTTTGTGGCGGTTCTGGGCGCCAGCAACTACATTTTTGCTGAGGCCACATGGACCCATGGTCTGCCCGACTGGATCGGCTTTCACCAGCGGGCCTTCCAATTTTTTGGCGGGATGACGGAATTGATGGTGATCGACAACCTCAAATTCGGGGTGAGCAAGGCTTGCCTCTACAGGCCCGACATCAACCCGACCTACCAGGAGGTGGCTGCCCACTACGGCACGCGGTTTTGCCCGCCCGGATACGAAAACCCCGCGACAAGGCCAAAGCCGAGGTGAGGGTGCGCCTGGAGGACTTTTTTCAGTCTGGCTGAGCTCAACCAGGCGATCCGTGGGCTTCTAGCCCGGCTCAACAACCGGCCGTTCAAGAAGCGGTCCAGCAGTCAGCGCTCCATGTACGAGTTACTGGACAAACCGGCGCTCAAGCTTATGCCCGCCACGGCCTACCAGTATGCTCAATGGAAGAAGGCCAAGGTCCACATCGATTACCACGTGGAGGTGGACCGCCACTATTATTAGGTCCTCCACCAATTGGTGGGCAAGAAGCTAGACATCCGCTACATGGAGCGCACGGTGGAATGCTTCCACAAGGGCCAGCGGGTGGCCAGCCACCGTCGCATCCTGGAGCAAGGCGGCGTCATCACCCTGGCTGAGCACATACCCCGCTCCCACCAGGAGCACGCCAAGTGGGCTCCCGAAAAAATCTCCAACTGGATACACAAGATCGGTCAGGCCACGGCCAAGCTGGCTGAGGGGATCATGAGCCGGCGGGCACATCCCCGGCAAGGCTTTAGGGCCTGCTTAGGCCTGGTCACCCTGGCCAAGAAATATGGTGAAGCGCGGATGGAGGCCGCGCCTGCCTGAGGGCCTTGGCTTATGGGGCCTTCCGCTCCAAGAGCGTAGCGCGCCGCATCGACTAAGGAACTGGACAAGGCGCCTTTGCTAACGCTGGCCCCGGAACCCAGTCCCATTCTTCACCCCAACATCCGCGGAGCCGGCTACTTCCTTGACCGTCCAAGGAGGAAGCCATGCTGATTAATCCTATCCTGGACAAGCTCCGCGCCCTGGGGTTGGAAGACATGCTCAAGGCCCTAAAGAAATAGCTGAACACCCCAGAGGCCCAGGAACTGGACTTCGGAAAACCCCTGGGCCTGATGGTGGACGGGGAGGCCATCCACAGAAGAAACCGTCAACTCAAAAACAGGCTGGCCAAGGCCAAGCTCCGGCATGACGCCTACCTGGAGGACATCGACTACCGGCAAAGGCGCGGCATGGACAAGGCACTCATTATGGTCCTGGCTTCATGCCGATGGATCGCCGAACACCACAACCTGCTCATCAGCGGACCCACCGGCGTAAGCAAAAGCTTTCTCGCCTGCACCCTGAGCCACAAAGTTTGTCTGGAAGGCTACTCGATCTCCTACAAAAGGGTGCCTGCCCTCCTGCGCGAAATGGTCGCGGCCTGAGGGGACGGCCGCTGTCAAAAAATGATCGTCGCCAGTTCCAAAACCAATCTGCTCATCCTGGGCGACTGGAGGCTGGAAAAACTGTCACGGGAGCAGAGCCTGGACTGGAAGACCGCTACGACCGAGGCTCCACCATCGTCACCACCCAAGTGCCCGTGGACCAGTGGCACGAAACCATCAGCGATTCCACCCTAGCCGATGCCATACTCGATCGCCTGATCCATAACGCCTATAAGATAAACTTGAAAGGAGAGTCCATGAAAAAGAAGCGGGCAAACTTGGCCGGCGACAAGGCCCCTGTGGCATAGTGCAGACACCAGCGGCGCCGTGCCCCGGCCACCAGCCCCACATCACCGGATTAGGTGCCCATCTTTAAATGAAATGCATGACCCACTTCCCTGAAATCCGCAAAGATCATCAAGACGGCCAAGGATGAGGCCATCAATCTGATCGTCATGGGCACCAAAGGGCGCAGCAACCTGGCCGGCACCCTCTTCGGCACCACCGCCGAGAAGATCTTCCACCGCGCCCCCTGCCCGGTGGTCTCGGTGCGCAGCCCGGTGCACTGCCGGGTATAGGCTCTGACGGCCCCGCGGTAGAGCCTCCTCACCCCGGCCCTCACCCTCCGTTGTGGGAGAGGGCATTATTTCCGTCGGGGCGTGGGACGCAGCCGAACCTTTGCCTGATTTCTGCTCAAAACGCTTTTTCCCTTGTACCTGATCACCGAGGTGCTGAAGATCAGCGGCCTCCTGCCCTGGCTAGCGGGCTTTCTGACGCCCCTGATGGGCTGGTGGGGCTTGCCCGGGGAGGCCGCGCCCCTGGGGCTCACCTGGCAGCAAGTCTCGGTGCTGGGGCTGATACTAGGCATCGCCCACAGCCTGCCGGTGGAGACGGCGGTGGTGGCCGGGCTCACACCCCGCTACAAGGTCTTGACCCTGTTGCGGGTGCTATTGGGCCTTACCGCGGGCTGGGCGCTGGCTTGGGTGCTGGTATAGATGGGCGATATGGAAGACATGGTCATCGCTCTAGGCCGAGCACTGCTGGAGGGCCTGTTCCTGTGCCTGGAGATCGCTTTGGTGATGGTGCCCCTGCTCTTCGGCTACGAGCTGGCCGCGGCCTATAGGCTTCTCGCTAAGCCCTAGCCCCAGCTCAAGCCCTGGCCGGGGGGCGTCTGGGCTTAAGCCCCGGGGGGCTGGCGCCGCTGATGGCGGGGCTGTTCTTGGGGCTTTTATACAGCGTGGGCATTCTGCTGTCCTTAAGCGAAGAGCAAGACCTACCCCAGGGCGAGCGCCTGGCCTTGGCGGTGTTCTTGGTGACCTGCCATGCCGTAGTGGAGGATACCGCCCTTTTCGTGCTGCTAGGGGGTTCGGCCCTAGCCATGCTAGGGCCGTGGGTACTCTTGGCCGTGGGGCTGACGGCCTGGCTGGCCTAACGCGGCCGCCCGCGTTGACCCCCGCCCGCCAGGGGGCTATAATGCTTGATAGTTCTTTCTTATCCACCCCAGGAGACGACATGGCCCAGCATAGCCACGAATTCGTGGAAACCTACACCGGCCTGGTGGGCTACGGCCTAGACCGAACCACCGACCAGGCCACCTTGCAGGTTTATCTGCAAAAATTCAGTGACGACGAGTGCATGGCCCGCCTGTTGCCCCGCATGAGTCAGGAGCAGATGGACGCTCTTTTCCACACCATGAGCGATCTCTTGCGCCAGCACTTTAACGAGGATGAGTATCACGCCCTGTTCCTCAAAGACCACGAACACAGCAATTAGCAGACCCATGCAGGTTAATTCATAGAAATTTTGTCAGGCATTAAAATTTTGCCAAGGCGACTTTGCACGGGGACAGGACGCCCCCGTGCAATGATCTTCGTTAGCCCCTGGAGGCCGGCATGACCCCAAACCCCCAGAACCTAGCCTCGCGCCTAGCCCTGATCGACGGGATCCTGGAGGGGGCCTTTTTCTCCCCCTTACACGCCCACGACTGGCTGGCCTTCCGCATGGGCCAACCCTCGCTGCTGGGGCTGGAGGAAGAAGAGATCAAGGACCTTTTCCTGCGCGCAGCCCTGGCCGCCAAGACTATCTACCCCGAACTGGTGGAGGGGCGCAGCCCCCTGGCCTGGCTATGGGCCCTGGACGACCCCCGGCCGGTGCTGGCTCAGGTACTAGCCAGCCTGCGCTTGGACCGGCCCCTGTTATTTCACCGTACGCTTTTTTCCCTGCCGTCGGTGGCCCAGGGGCAAGTTAACCCCAAGGACTTCGAGCTGGCCGAGGATTTCTTGAGCCAGGCCCTAGACGAGGACCTGGAGCTCAGTCAGGCCGCCGCCGAGGAGCTTCAGACGCTCTTCCGCCGAGCCATGAAGGCCGCCGGCCAAAATGCAGATGCCCCGGACCCACGCGTGGAATGCCTGGCGGACCAGGTCCTGCAAAAGTCCCTAGTCCAGGGGCTGGAAAACGACCCGAAACTGCGCTCGTGGCTAGCCGAGGGGCCTGGGCTGGAGGGGGTGCCCGAGGAGCTGGCCCCAGCGGTGATGGTGGAAGCGTGGTGCCGGTGGGTGGGGGCGGTCAGCGGAGCCCGGCCGAACCTTGAGCTTCTGGAGGGTCTGCTGCCTTTCCTGGCCGTAAGCACTGAGAACCTGGCCCTGTATGCGCCGGTGGATGCCCACGCCGGCCATGTTCTGACCGCGCCCTGCCCATTCTGCTCGGCTCGGGCCAGCCTGCGTCTGGGAGCCCAGGTGGAGCGGCTCTCGGGCTGCCGGCATCTAATCTACGTGGGCACCGACGACGAGGTGCATTTGCTGGAAGTGCTGGGGCACTTCGACCTGGGGGCCGATTTCAAGGCCCTCTTGACGTCGTATTATCAGTCACCCTCGGACCTGGAGCTGTACTCCACCATCATCAACGACCTCTACGAAATGCTGCGCCACCAGGGACACCTAGACGCCCGCCCCGTGGAGAGCGAGACGGCGCCTCGGGCCTTCTACAACCTGCGGGCCTATTTCGCCGCCCCTCCTTCCCAGAGGCCAACCCGGCACTAAAGTCCCGGGGAAAGGCAAGACAGGAAGTGATAACCCCTGCTCCTTATATGTTTGATAGCGTCCTTACGGGAACCGTTACCTCCGGGAGGGGGAAACGCCTTTCGACCCGTTATGGGGGTTGAGGCACTCGACCTCTCGCCTATGAAAGCTAAGAGATATAAGGGCAACCGTCATGGAAATTCTGGAATTGCTGGACAAGCTGGTGCAGCCCCTGGGTCCGCCGAGGCGCGAAGACGAGGTGCGCTCGCTGGTGGAGCCCCACGCCCATACGGTTGAGGTGGACCGCATGAGCAGCCTCCAGGCCTGGCTCAACCCAGGCACCCGGCCCCTGGTGATGTTGGACGCACACCTGGACGAGGTGGTGCAGCGGGTGGAGAAGAGCGGCTTTTTGCGTATCGCCAGCCTGGGCGGCCCCGACCCCCAGGTGCTGCCCGGCTCGCGGGTACTCTTGCCGCCCCACGTGGAGAAAGGCGCCGAGGCGGACAAAATCTGGCCCTGGAAGCGGCTGTACGTGGACCTGGGAGTGGCCGGGGCGCGAGACCTGGGGGTAGAGGTGGGTACGCCGGGAGTGGTGGAGGCCGGTCACGGCCCCCTGGGTGACGGGTGCTACTACACCCGCAAACTAGACAACCGCGCCGGTTGCGCCCTGCTGTGCGCCATCCTAGAACGCCTAGCCGCCACCCCGCCGGCCTTCGGGGTGTGCTGCAACTTCGCGGTGGCTGAGGAAGTGGGCCTCAGGAGTGCCATCACCGCGGCTTATGGCATCGCTCCGGACCTGGCCCTGATGCTGGTGCTGGAGGTCACCGTGGGCGGCACCCCCGGCGTGGAGGCGGCGCGCAATCCCTCGGTGCTAGGTCGGGGGCCAGCGGTTACCGTAGCCGACGGGTGCATCGTGGTGCCCTGGTACCTGGTGGAATCCCTGGAGCAGGCCGCGGAGCGGGCGGGAGTGGCCTGGCAGCCCAAGCTACCGCCCTACGTCGGCACCGACGCCGGGGCCGTAGCGCTGAGCCGGGGGGGTGCCCACGACGGTTTTAAGCGTGCCCACCCGCTACATACACACGCCGGTGTCGGTGCTTATAACCTGGGCGACCTAAAGGCCACCCTGCCGCAAGAGGCCAGCGGGCTCTGCGGGAAGCCACGATGAACTGGCGCTTCCCACCCGACTATCCCCTGGTGCCTCGGGAGATTATCGCCGCCCGGACGGAGCGTCTGGCCAAAACCTGCCGCGAGGCGCGCCTGGCCGGCATCCTGCTAACCGCGGCTGCCGATGTTTACTATCTCAGCAGCAGCATGCAGCAGGGAGTGATCCTGATGGAGCCCTCGGGATCGGGCAGGCTCTTCGCTCGCCGCCACGCCGGCCGCGCCAGGGCGGAAAGCCGCCTGCCGGTGACGCCGGTGCGAGGCCTTACCCAAGTGGCCCTGGCCCTGCAAGAAATCGCCCCTCCGAGCAGCCGCCTGGGCCTATGTCTGGACGTGCTGCCGGCCCGAGATTACCTGGCCTGGCAGCAACGCCTGCCCGGGATACGTCTGGAAGATGTCAGTCCGGCGCTCTTGGAACAGAAAGGGGTGAAGGACTCCTTCGAAATTTCAGCCATGACCCGCGCCGGCCATCTGGCGGCCCAGGTGTATGAGGCCATACCGGGGCTGCTCAAGCCCGGGGTAAGCGAAACCTGGCTGACCGGGCAGTTGCAAGCTCTTGCCATGGCTGGCGGGGCCATCGATCTGTTGCGCACCCGCGCCGCCTACATGGAGATCTTTACCTGGCACGTGGTCAGCGGCCCCGAGGGGGCCCTGCCCAGCGCCATGGACGCGGCCTTCGGCGGCTACGGCCTCTCGCCGGCCTTCCCTCAGGGGGCCAGCCGCAAGGCCATCCGCCCCCACGAGCCCATCATCGTGGACTTCGGGGTGTGCTTGGACGGCTACCAGACGGACCAGACCCGCACCTACTGCCTGGGCGCGGCACCCCATGCCGTGCATAAGGCCCACGCAGCCCTGGAGGCGGTGCGCCAGGCCCTCTTGGACGGCCTGCGCCCCGGCGCGATCAGCGGCGAGCTGTTCGATATGGCGGTGGAGGTGGCGCGAATCGAGGGTATGGGCGAGGTCTTTTTGGGCCGCCCCGAACAGCGCACCAGCTTCGTGGCCCACGGAGTGGGGCTGGAGATCGGCACCCCGCCCTATCTGCAAAAGGGCTCGCGTGAGGTAGTGGCCGCCGGCCAGACCTACGCCCTGGAGCTTAAAATTGTGTTGGACCAGGGGCCCGTGGGGCTGGAGGACACGGTGCTGGTCAACCAAGATGGTCCACCTACCATCTTAAGCCCCATGCCGGCGCGTCTAATGGAGCTGCACCTGTAATTTCCGCCGCGCGGGCCTCCGCCAGAATCCCCCAAAGTTATTAAATATTGCTAATGTCACCTCTAAATTGTTTCGGGGCGTGACTTATTTTCGACAATATTTCGCTTGCCTATCCGCTATTAGTTCTGCTTATATTAATCCCAGAATTAGTTTGCCTCTTCATCGTCATGAGTGGAATTGGTGTAGCTCCGGTGTCATGATGCAGCAATCCGCATGGCCAAGTTGAAGCAGGAGACAATCATGGACGCCGGCGAACTTTTGACCCTTGGCCTGGAGTTGCAATCGCCCTGACGGCTGGTGGACAGCGTGTGGACACCGATAAACAGCCCCACAAGGTCTTCTTGGAGGTTGCCGCTGACCGGGGAGTCGGAGGACCCCCGCCCGGAGTGTGGCAGGTTGTGCACGGCTCATGATCTCCATGAATTCACCTGATGTCACCTCAATCTTTTCCAGCTTCATTGCTACGTAACCGCCCAGGTGCCCCAAATGGACTGCCCCAACCACGGGACTAAGCAGGTCAAGATGCCTTGGACCCGCGAGGGCATTCGGCTCACCTTGCTGTTCGAGCAAGCGGCCATGACCGCGGAATCAGCGACTACACGATTTTGGCGGGTAGTCCAACTATACGTGGCTCAGGCTCTGTCCAAAATGGACCTGGTGGAGGAGGGGGCAAGGCCGTGGCTTGGGACGAAAACGCCTCCAAACGGGGCCACAACTACGTCACCATCTTCATAGATCTAGACCGCAAGCAAAGCCGGTCATCTTCGTTACCCCCGGCAAAAGCTGCCTGGTCCTGTTCCGCCGTTTCCTGCGTGAGCGTGGCGGCGATCGCAACGCGATATCACCGAGATGGTCTGCGACATGTCGCCAGCCTTTCTGACCGCCATTGGCAAAAGCTTCCCCGGCGCCAACGTCATCGTGGGCTGGTTCCATGTAGTCCAACTCTTTGCCACCGCCATGGACGAAGTCCGAAAGGCCGAGGCTAAGGAGCGTAACCTGCCCAAGACCACCCGCTGGGCCGTGCTCAAGGCTGCTCACGGAGGCAAGCTAACCGAAAAACAGCAGCAAGCCCTGACCGAACTGGAAACCGGCGGCTTCGCTACCGCTACCGCCTGGCGGCTCAAGGAGAGATGCTGCGCTGGATTAGAAAGGCCACCTCTAGTACGAACCGCCCAGTGGCGCACCACCCATTTCATCCCGCCATGCCCTGCAGTGCATAGCGCCCGGCACCAAAACTCTGGCCCCGGTCCTCAAGGCGCTCATGACTCTGGAAGAGCATGCTCACCTGGAACCTAAGCCGCTGGACCTCCAGCCATTCCAACGCCCGCCTGGAGGGGTTTAACGGCATCTTTCAGGCCGCCAAAGCAAGAGCCAGAGGCTACCGTAATGTCTTCACCTTCATGGCCATGATCTATTTCATCGCCGCACCACTGGAAGAACTCATCAAATTCCACAATTAACGACGAAGAACCATTAATTTTACTAAGTTACTGGGGGCGTAACGCCTCCAGGGGGAGCTTAGCCATGTCGCCAAGCATGTTCGAGAGCATACCTCACACCGCCTTTGAGGTGGATGATAAGGGGCGGGTGCCGTCCTACAACATCCACGCCCTTACCTTCCTGGGCTACCAGCCCCAGCATATGCCCCGGGGCCTGAGCTTCGTGGAGCTGGTGGTGCCCGAGGAGCGCGCCGAGGCCTCCCGTCAGCTCAGCCGCTGGCTGGAAGGGGACTGTGAAAAGGCCTGGCCGCACACCCTGCGCAAGGCCGACGGCAGCACCGTGGAGGCCGTGCTGGAGGGCGTGCCCTGCCTGCGCTCCGGCCGGCTGGTGGCCCTAACCGTCAACGTTTTCGCCGAGTAAGCCGGTCTTCGCCCGCTCTTCCGTCCTGGTGTGCTAACATGCATCCAGGCCGTCACTTGGAGGAGCGGGCATGAACAAGGCGAGAACCTGCGCGGCCTTGGACGGGCTGCTCTTGGCGGCCGTACTTGTGCGCGGCTGTCAGGGGGCCAAAAATCTGGACAACTTCCGCAAGGTGCAGATAGGCTGGACCCAGGAGCAGGTCAAGGCGCTCTTGGGTGGGTCCAACTGGTACGGGTCCCGGGACAACGCTCTGATCATCACCCTGCTGGCGGCCGGGTGATGATGGTCACCCTGTCAGCGCCGGTGAGGCGCTAGGGGCTGCAGACGCAGAATATCCCCTGCCCCCCTCTATTCTGCACCATTAAAAGACGCCGCCAACCATCTTCCGGGAACCGGCGGCGAATTTTTAAGGCCCCTGGGCGGCAACCCCAGGCCTTGGGCCTACTTAACGGCGTCGATGATGGCCAGGGCCTCGTCGCGATAGACGTCCATAATGTAGGGAATGCCGGTGACCATGGTGCACTCCTCAGTGAGGCTGGCCAAGGTCACCGTGGGACATGTTTTCCACCTTCCACTTGCGAACGCCGGCCATCAGCTGCTACCGGCCCACGTGGATCTTATCGCCGGCGGTGTAGATGCCCACGGCTCTCAGGGGGAACTTGGCGGCCTCCTTGCCGAGCTTGGCCTTTAACTCCTCGTAGTACACGAAGATTTCTTCCTTAGTAGAGCCGTACCTGCTCACGGTGCTGGGCAGACCGCCGTCCTCGCCCTCTAGCCAACGGCCGATGTTTTTGCCCACCATGCCAGGGATTATCAGCGCGCGACCCATGCAAACAGCTTTGCAATAGAGCGCGCCTAAGGTCAGGGCCTTGAATATATGGCTTTCGGAGAAAAATCCGCCGACAAAAGCGATGTCCGGCGCCCAGGCCCCGCGCTCGGCCAGGTGGTCGCACACCTCGTAGGCCATGGAATACAAGTATAGGCTAGGCACGCCCCATTCGGCCATCATACGCTAGGGGCTCATGCCGATACCGCCGGGGGCGCCGTCAATGGTCAAAAGGTCCGGCTTAGCGTCGACCGACCAGCGGATGGTCATGGCCAACTCGCGCATGAAGTATGCGCTGGCCTTCAAGATGACTCGCTTGAAGCCCAGTTCGCGCAGGCGCTCCACCAATGGTGCGGCGATGAAAATAGATCATGGTCATGAAGGTGAAGACATTACGTTAGCCTGTGGTTCTTGCCCTGGCGGTCTGGAAGATGCCGTTAAGCCCCTCCAAGCGGACGTTGGAATGGCTGGAGGTCCAGCGGCTTAGGATCAGGTGAGCATGCTCTTCCAGAGTCATGGGCGCCTTGAGGACCGGGGCCAGGGTTTTGGTGCCGAGCGCTATGCACTTCAGGGCATGGCGGGGTGAAGTGGGTGATGCGCCACTGAGCGGTCCGTACAGAGGTGGCCTTTCTGATCCAGCGCAGCATATCCTTAGAGCCGCCAGGCGGTGGCTGTAGCGAAGCCGCCGGGTTCCAGTTCGGTCAGGACCTGCTACTGCCTTTTGGTTAGCCTCCCTCCGTCAGCAGCCTTGAGCACGGCCCAGCGGGTGGCCTTGGGCAGGTTACGCTCCTTAGCCTCGGCCTTTGGGACTTCTTCCACGGCGGTGGTGAAGAGTTGGACTACATGGAACCAGTCCACGATGACGTTGTCGCTAGGGAAACTTTCGCCGATAGCGGCTAGGAAGGCTGGCGGCATTTCACAGTCCACCTCGGCGATATTATTGTGATCGCCGCCATGCTCACGCAGGAAGCGGCGGGACAGGACCAGACAGCCCTTGCCCTTGCCGGGGGTAACGAAGATGACCGGTTTTCGCTTGCGGCCTAGGTCGATGAAGACGGTGATGTGGTTGTGGCCCCGCTTAAAGGTGGTTTCGTCCAGAGCCACGGCCTTGATCCCGCCCAGGTCCATTTTGGACAGGGCCTGGGCCACGTAG
>CBCOTF020000259.1:0-5854 GCA_965112955.2 Desulfarculales bacterium | reverse complement strand
TTGCTGCTGGTGCCCACGAAGGTTTTGACCTTAAGGTTTTGCTTAAGCGCCTTGAGGAGCAGCTCGATCTTCCAGCGGTCCTTATAGATGTCAGCCCCGATGGAGGCCGTCAACTTGTGGTGGTTGATCAAGAGTACGACTTGCTTTTGATTCTTCTCGGCCCACACAATCAGTCGACGCAGGGGGTAGGGACAATCGGTCAGGCTGCCGGTGAGGAGTATGGTTTGATCGGCCAAGACGTTTTGGGCTTTAGGCCCGGGCTGATTGGCCATCATCTCGAAAACGGCGTTAGATTTGAGGTGAGTGACGAAGGAGACACCCTGGCCGGTCCATTTGCTAAACAGGACATAATCCTCCTGGTAGCCCCGTTCCAAGACCAGGATAGAGCCAAGGTTTAGGGCCCCATCCCCTGAGCCACGGTGACATCGGTCACCTTGGCCTCGGTGAGCGGGACAAAGCTGGGCATGTAGTGGTCGTGGTCCAACATAATGTGAACCTTGACCCCGCTCTTGGTCCGCTTATACTCGGCCTAGGGGAACAGGCTCAGGCGCAGGGTGATGGTGGAGGAATCCAGGCCCAGGAGCTTGTTTTTGAATTTGAACTTGCCCTTTTTCCTGCCCAGGGAGCCTTGGGCACGGAAGCGCTCCATGGCCTTGAAGAAAGGGCTCGGAACAAGGACGAGGGCCTGTGCTGGTTGGCGCAGGGCAGTGTGGACTTTTTTGGGGCCGCGTTCACCTCAAGGTGGGACAGCTTGCCCAGGTAGCAGGAAAGATCCTGGCATATCTCCTTTAAGAAATCAGCCCTGGTCAGAGGTGACAGAAGATCATGGCCACGAACTGGGTCCAACAGGAAAAGTCCTTGATCCTCACCGCGGCACCGTGTTCCTTGACCAAGGCGGAGAACTCAGTGCGGGGGAAGTGATGCAGCAGTTGACTGAATAGGCTGGCTACTCATGCCATGCCTTACTTTCTTTTGGTCGCGGTATTGTTGGCTTTTGGCAGAACCATATTACTAAGCTGGGGCGAGGGCTTCTCGCTTCGATCACTTAACCGGCTTTTGAGAACCTATCTTGAACAACACTGGTCCAAAACGGGTTCTTCGTCGTTAACTGTGGACCTTGATGAGTTCCCCCAGTGGTGCGACGATGAAATAGATCATGGTCATAAAGGTGAAGACATTACGGTAGTCTCTGGCTCTTGCCTGGTGGCCTGAAAGATGCCGCTAAGCCCCCCCAGGCTGGCGTTGGAACGGTTGGAAGTCTAGCGGCTTAGGATCAGGTTTGCAAGCTCTTCCAGAGTCATGAGCGCCTTTAGGACCGGGGCCAGGGTTTTGGTGTCAGGCGCTATGCACTTCAGGGCATGGCGGGTGAGGTAGATGATGCGCTACTGGGCGGTCCGTGCAGGGCCCGTGCAGAGGTGGCTTTTCTGATCCAGCGCAGCATCTCCTTAAGCCGCCAGGCGGTGGCGGTGGCGAAGCCGCCGGTTTCTAGTTCGGTCAGGATTTGCTGCTGCTTTTCGGTTAGCCTGCCGCCGTCAGCGGCCTTGAGCACGGCCCAGCGGGTGGCCTTGGGCAGGTTACGCTCCTTAACCTCGGCCTTTCGGACCTCGTCCACGGCGGTGGTGAAGAGTTGGTCTATATGGAGCCAATCCATGGTGACGTTGGCGCCGGGGAAACTTTCGCCGATGGCGGCCAGGAAGGCTGGCGACATGTTGCAGACCATCTCGGCGATATTGTTGTGATCGCCGCCATGCTCCCGCAGGAAGCGGCGGAACAGGACCAGACAGCCTCTGCCCTTGCCGGGGATAACGAAGATAACCGGCTTTTATTTGCGGTCCAGGTCGACGAAGACGGTGATGTAGTTTTGGCCCCACTTAGAGGCTGGTTCGTCCAGAACCACGGCCTTGATCCCGCCCAGGCCCATTTTGGACAGGGCCTGGGTCACGTAGAATTGGACTACCTGCCAAAGTCGTGTATCGCTGACCCTGATGATGCGGGCCGCAGCCAGCACGGGCATCTCCCGCACCAGAGTCATGGCCGCCTGCTCTAACAGCAAGATGAACCGGCTGCTTTCGCGGGTCCAGGGGATCTTGACCTGGTTAGTCCCGTGGTCGGGGCAGTCCACCCGGGGCACCCAGGCGGTTACGTGGCAAAGATGCGGGAAAAGATTGAGATGCCGCCAGGTAAGCATTCGTGGGAGTCGTGAGCCTTGCACAACCTGCCATACTCAAGGCAGGGGTACTCGGCTCCCCGGTCGGCGGCAATTTCCAAAAAGACCTCATGAGGCTATTTATCGGTGTCCACACGCTGTCCCACCAGCCGCCAGGGCGGTTGCAACCCAGGCCAAGGGCCAGAAGCTCGCCGGCGTCCATAATTGCCTCCTGCTTCAATTCGGCCATGCGGATCGCTGCAGCATGACACCGGAACTACACCAATCCCACTCATGACGACGAAGAAGCATAAGTCACTCATAGGGTGTTGAAAAAATCCATCCATGGATTTTTCAACTCGAGCCGTCCCGGGGGTCCTCAAGCAAACGCAGTTTGCTTGAGGTGGGCCCTTAGCCCGCTAGCAGACTGTTTTTCAACAGCCTGCTAAAGTACTTTATTCCCGCCCCGGGGCAGGATACACTCCCGGCGCCAGCCTAATACCGGGAGTTGCATCTTTTACCAAAGAGAGAGGGAATAGCTAACCATGTTAGGCAAGCTCCTGAAAACAATCGTAGGCTCCAAGAACGACCGCGAGCTAAACCGCGTGTGGCCGCTGGTGGATGCCATAAACGCCCTCGAACCCCAGATGGTGCGGCTGTCTGACAAGGAGTTGCAGGCCCTCACGCCAGTCTACAAGGAACGCCTGACCAGAGGGCAGACCCTGAACGACCTGTTGCCCGAGGCCTTTGCCGCTGTGCGCGAAGCCGCCAAGCGCACCATCGGCCAGCGCCACTTCGACGCCCAGCTCATCGGCGGCATGGTGCTGCACGAGGGTAAGATCGCCGAAATGAAGACCGGTGAGGGCAAGACCCTGGCCGCCACCCTGCCCGTCTACCTCAACGCCCTGGCCGGCCGTGGCGTGCACGTAGTGACGGTCAACGACTACCTGGCCAGCCGCGACGCCGCCTGGATGGGCGAGATCTACCAGTTTCTGGGCCTGAGTGTGGGCTGTATCCTGCACGGCTTAGATGACCTGGAGCGCCAGGAGGCCTACGGCGCCGACGTCACCTACGGCACCAACAACGAGTTCGGTTTCGACTATCTGCGCGACAATATGAAGTTCGACTTGGGCGACATGGTGCAGCGCGACTTCTACTACGCCATCGTCGACGAGGTGGACTCCATCCTCATTGACGAGGCGCGCACCCCGCTGATCATTTCCGGACCGGCTGAGAAATCCACACGCCTGTATCACGACGTGGACCACATCATCCCCAGGCTCAAGCGCAACGTGGACTTCACGGTTGACGAAAAGAGCCGCACCGCGGCGCTCACCGACAATGGCGTGGTGCACTGCGAAAGGATGCTGGGCGTGGACAACCTCTACGACCCGCGCAACATGGAACTTCTGCACCACACCCAGCAAAGCCTCAAGGCCCACAGCCTCTTCAAACGCGACGTGGACTACATCGTCAAGGATGGTGAGGTGCTGATCGTCGACGAGTTCACCGGCCGGCTCATGCCCGGCCGGCGCTACTCCGAAGGGCTGCACCAGGCCCTAGAGGCCAAGGAAAAGATCACGGTCAGGAGCGAAAATCAAACCCTGGCCACCATCACCTTCCAGAACTACTTCCGCATGCACGACAAGCTCTCGGGCATGACCTGCACCGCCGACACCGAGGCCGAGGAATTCAACAAGATTTACAAGCTCGAAGTGATGGTCATCCCCACTCATCGCCCCATGGTGCGCATAGATCACGCCGACGTGGTCTACCGCAGCGAGCGAGAGAAGTTCAACGCCGCCGTGGAGGAGATCAAGCAATTAAACAAAAAGGGCCAACCGGTCTTGGTGGGCACCATCAGCATCGAAAAGTCCGAGATGGTCTCAGAAAAGCTAAAGTTTCTGGGCGTGCCCCACACTGTGCTCAACGCCAAGCATCATGCCCGCGAGGCCGAGATCGTGGCCCTGGCCGGACAGAAGGGCGCAGTGACCATCAGCACCAACATGGCCGGCCGCGGCACCGACATCGTGCTGGGCCAGGGCGTGGCCGCCTTGGGCGGCCTGCACATCATAGGCACCGAGCGCCACGAGTCGCGGCGCATCGACAACCAGCTGCGCGGCCGCTCCGGCCGCCAGGGAGACCCCGGCTCCAGCCGCTTCTACCTTTCCCTGGAAGACGACCTCTTACGCCTGTTCGGTTCCGAGCGCATCAGCGGCATCATGGGCAAGCTGGGCATGGAGGAGGGCGAACCCATCGAGGCCGGCATAATCAGCAAGGCCATCGAGAACGCCCAGCGCAAGGTGGAGGGTCGCAACTTCGAGATCCGCAAGCAGCTCTTGGAGTACGACGACGTACTCAACAAGCAGCGCGAGGTGATCTACGCCCAGCGGCGCATGGCACTCTCCGGCGAGGGCGTTCACGAGGCGGTCCTGGAGATGATCGAGGAGTTGTGTTTGGAGCTGGCCGGCGAGCATACCGAGCAGAGCAAACCGCCCAGCAAGTGGAATCGCGAGGGTCTGGAAGCGACGGTGGCTGGTAGCCTGGGCTTCAAGCCCGACCTGGGCGACCAGGAGGCCTGGACCACCGAGGGCTTGGGCGAGATCTTCATCGAGCAGGCCCGGGCCATTTACCTGGCCAAGTTCAACCAGTACGGCCAGGAGACCATGTCCTACCTGGAACGCATGATCCTCTTGCAGGTGGTGGACAGCCTGTGGAAAGACCACCTGCTGAACATGGACTACCTCAAGGAGGGTATCGGCCTCAGAGGCTATGGCCAGAAGGACCCCCTTCGCGAGTACCAGCGCGAGGGCTACGACATGTTCATGGGCATGGTTGAACGCGTCAAGCAGGAGGCCGTCTCCATGCTCCTACGCGCGCAACTGCGTCGCGAGGAGGATGTGGCAACCCTGGCTGCCCAGGAGGATGTGCCCCTGTCCTACTCAGGCGGCGGCGACGGTGCGCCCGAGCCCAAGAAGCGCAAGAACGCTAAGGTGGGGCGCAATGCCCCCTGCATCTGCGGCAGCGGCAAAAAATACAAGAAATGCTGCGGCAAGGGCAAATAGCCTGACCACCTTAATACCGCGCCCCAACCTTCCGCGCCCCCAAGCCGGAGGGCTCTGCATTGGCGGCCCTTTCCGGCAATAATTTCTAGAAACATCAGCCCACAACAGGGCTACTCACGTGAACGCCTTTCCTAAATAGAAGATGAGTCCTCTGATTGCTATCCGTAATGAGCTGCAGGAATTCGTGCGCCGCGGGTCAGGATCGCCCAGCTGCCCCACCGGGGTGGAGACCGGGCATTTCTATTAGAGGAAAGCCGCAAGGCGCGCCACACCACGGCCCCCGGAAAAGATTGGGGAAATGGCCCTGCAGAAGATCAGTTACGAAGATGTGTGAGCCCGCACGCAGCCCGAGAATGTCATTGTCTATGGCGGCTACACCTGGGTCTCTGAGATCATCAAGTGGTCCACCTGCGGATCCCTGGTGAGATGGGCCATGCATTCCATTTGAAGAGGGCCACCTAATCCGGTGATGTGGGCCCCGGGTGGCCCGAGGCACGGCGCCGCTGGTGCCTGCATTATGCCACTGGGGTCTTGTCACCGGTCAAGCTTGTCAGCTTCTTTCTCATGGACTCTCCTTTCAGATTTATCGGTTCTTCGTCGTTAACTGTGAAATTTGATGAGTTCCCCCAGTGGTGCGGCGATG
>CBCOTF020000258.1:0-4996 GCA_965112955.2 Desulfarculales bacterium | reverse complement strand
CTGGCAAGAGATGACAGAAGCCCATGGCCACAAACTGGGTCCAGCAGGGAAATCCCTTGGTCCTGGCCTCGGCACCGTATTCTTTGACCAAGGCGGCGAACTCAGTGCGGGGAAAGTCATGCAGCAGTTGACTGAACAGGCTGGCTACTCATACCATGGCTGTGCCCTCTCTTGATCGCGGTATTGTTGGCTTTTAGCAGAACCACACTACTACGCTGGGATGAGGGTATCTCGCTTATATCACTTAACCGGTTTTTGAGAACCTATCTTGGATAACACTGCACTCCTCTGTCATTTGTGGGGCCTTATCACCAAGCGATGGGCGCCGGATGGCATGGGACAGTGCCCGGAAGCAACAGGTGAGGAGAGCCACAACCCTCCCGACCCTTGGCCCTGGTCTGTTGGCTGGCCATCTGCGGCCGGGCGGCGGTGGGGTCGCGGTCGCCTTTCCGGTCCGAAACTTAACTGCCTGCGCTAGGGCATGAAGCATAGTGAATATTAATTATCATATTTTGTTTGTTCGAAAACCAGAAAATTGGCCTCAAGACCAGGATACAATAAGCACCAAAAATACCATTAATTCCATGTATTAATGCCATCGGTGATAAATATTGCAACCATCTACTGGACACTCCCCCTGGAGTACTGTAATAATTGTATAATTTTTGTGTGCTACTGGGATTCGCGGTGCGACCAAATAAAGTTGCCCGCACGGTCTTTGAGGTCGTGGCCCGGGGACAGAGGGAGTGGGTGCGATCTGTGTTCCCGGCAAAGCATTGGGAGCAGCCGAGCCGCAGGCCCAATACTGAAAAAAGAGGGGCAGGCATGAAGCTGAGCTATAAGAATCTGTCCGTCCAACCGCCCGGCCAAGGTACAAAGACAGGGTACAAAGACATCGGCAGCTAAACGAATGAGCGTGGTAACCGCCGCCCGATTCGGTCTAAAGCAAAGAAGGTGGATGTAGTGCAAGTCAAGGTAATGGACAACAACGTCGAAAAGGCCATGAAGATCCTTAAGCGCATGCTCGCCAAAGAAGGCGTTTTTCGCCAGTTGAAGGAAAAGCGTTTCGCCGAAAAGCCCAGCGATGTCCGCCGGCGCAAGCAACGCCAGGCCCGTCGCCGGCTCCGTCGCCAGGCCTCCCGCGCCGCCACCCGCTCCCGCGGTTAATAGGCAACCTCCAGCTGATTGGGTCCTGCCGAGGCTTAGCCGAAGCCAGGGTTGCAGTCCGGAGCATCATCGAATCAGATAATGCCCAGGGACTCTAGCCACTCTTGATCGTCGGCGCGGCTTTGGGCCACCCGCTTCAGCCAGGCCATGGCCTGGAGGGCGAAGTGGCTGCCAGCCATCCGCCGGAGTTGCTCCCAGGCTTGCTCGGCGGGAAGAGACTCGCGGTAAGGCCGGAGGGAGCGTATGGCGTCGAAGGCGTTGGCCAAGGCCATGATGCGGCTTAACAGAAGAAAGGCCGGGCCGGCTAGGTCATCGGGATCGCTTTGGCCACCGAAGCGTTCGTGATGAGCGCGGACATGATGCTACCCATTTTGGGATGCAATTTTATGTGAGCGTACTCCTGACCGTTCAAAGGCCGTTTTTGTTGAGCACCTCACGGCGGATGCTTATCTTGTCCGCATCATGCAGCACGGCGACGTATTCCAGCAGCAGCCGGTCTGATTCGGGCGCTCGCCCACCTGGGCCATGGCCAGGGGCAATTGGCAAACCCTGTCGGCGTGACCTCGGGTGTAGAGGTCCTTGGCCTCGATGGCCCCGGCCAAGGCCTTGACGATGTCCAAGTTGGCCTGGCGCAAGCGTTCCAGGGTCTGCTCCAATTCCTAGCGATAGCGCTCCTTATTTTTAGGCCAGCCGGCGCTGGTCGGTGACATCCACCCGCCGTACCGATCATACCGATGACCACCCCATGCTCGTCACTATAGGGGTCGGTGTAGGAAAAAATCGCGCATCTGGCCATCATTCCACCGCATGCGGTATTCCATCTCGGCGAAAGCCAGACCATGATCGCGTACCTGCTTGAAGTGGCGCACACATTGACGCCGGTCCTATTTCCGCATCAAATCGATGAGGTAGCTCCCCACCCATCTCCTCCGGGGCTTAGCCCAGCAGATACTGGCAGCAAGGACCTAGATAGTAAAAGCCCTGCCAACCTGTTGGGATGATAGCCCATGCCGTGTCAGCAACAGAGGCAAAAGGTATCGCGCCCGCACGCTCAGCCCGATGCCGATGGCCGCCCCCAGACGCGAGGTCACCAAGACCAGCGAGGCGACCAGCAACAGTTACAGACCGGAATAGTGCCGGCCTAGTCCGTCGCTCAGGTTGGAGTCAGGGCTGCTAATGTTGATCGCGCTGCCTTCCGCCACTTACGGCGGGTCACTGTCACTTCATATCATGCGGCAATCGCCCCGGTCCCTCCAAGCTTGCGCTCTCCCCATCTCGACCATGCTCTACCTTAAGGCTCCGGCTCCCAGGTCCGGATGCCTGACTGTATTATTACTATGTTTTGGGCCAGACGGGCTGTTTGGCTACCGCCCTAAGGTTGAGGCGGTAGCTAGGAGATCAACCCCGGGGGGGTTGGCAGCGATCAAAAGGTCCCGGGGCTTTTGCCCTCTAAGGGGCGTTCGCGATCTAGGCGTGTGTCGGAGAAAACCATCCATGGTTTTCTCCTCTTGGTGCTTGCCAAAAGTAACTTTTGGCAAGCTCGTGAAATTGCGCCAATTTATTATTTGGCGCAATTTCGGGCGGGCCGTCCATGGCCCGCTTAGGAGCCTGTCGAAGTATTACTCCGACAGGCTCCTAGCGCTCGCCGGAAGCCGAGTTGCCGCTGAGCGGGGTCAGAAATTCAGCCGAGGGCAGGGGCTGGCTGAAGTAACAGCCCTATATAGTTATCGTCGCCGTTGACGCGCAGGCAGTCCAGCTGCTCCGTGGTCTCCACGCCTTCGGCACCACTTGCAGTCCCAGGGCGTGCCCCATGACGATGATGGTCTGCGCCATGGCGGCATCGTTGGTGTCGTGGGTCGGGTCGCGCACGAAGGACTGGTCGATCTTGAGCGCGCTTAAAGAGCAGCGCTTCAAGTAGTTCAAGGAGGAATAGCCCGTGCCGAAGTCGTCTAGAGACAAACGTACGCCCATGGAGGCCAGGCCCACCAGCTTGGCGATGGCCTTATCCACGCTTTTAATCATGGTCCCCTTGGTGATCTCCAACTCCAGGCAGACCGAGGGCAGCCCGGTCTCATGCAAGATCTCCTCGACCATTTCCACCAGATTATCCTGTTCGAACTGGCGCGGCGAGAGGTTGACCAACACGCACAGGTAGGGGTCCCCACCTGGCGTCAAGCCTAGGCCTCCAGGAAAGCCAAGCGTAGCACCATCTCGCCCATGGGCAAGATCAGCTCGGTATCCTCGGCCAAGGTTATAAAAGCTCCGAGCATCACAAGCCCCTGCCCCGGCCGCTGCCAGCGTATAGGACCTCCATGCCAACCACGCGGCCGGTGGCAACCTCCACGGGCTGGTAATGGGCGATGATTTCCTAGCCTCCAGTCCCTGGCGCATTTGCGACTCCAGGTGCAAGCGGTGCTATATCTCGGTGTTCAGGGCGAGTATGAAGATCTGGAAATGGTTACGGCCCTGGTCCTTGGCCCAGTATACGGCCATGTCGGCGTTTTTGAACAGGCGCTCGTTGTCCTTGGCGTCGTCGGAAAAAAAGGTGGACCCATGCTGGTGGTGACGAACAACTCCTGCCCATGGATAAGGAAGGGCTCCGCCAGGGCCTTTAATATCCGTCCCGCCTCCTCCAGGGCGGCCTCCTGGTGCCTCACCTCACGCAGTATCATGATGAATTCGTCGCTGCCCAGGCGCGATACGGTGTCGATTTCGCGAAGGTAGCCCTTAAGCCGCCGGGACGTCTCCTGCAGCAGCAGGTCGCCGGCCTGGTGCCCCAGGCTATCGTTGACGCGTTTGAAGTTGTCCAGATCCAGGAACACAACCGTCAGGCGCTTGACCTCGCGGTCAGCTTGGGCGATGGTCTGGCCCAAGCAGTCCTTGAAAAGCACTCGGTGGAAGGCCTGATGCTTGATGCGCTCCTCCTGGCTTTTGATGTCGGTAATGGGGTAGGCCTCGCCGTTCTTGCGGCGATCCAGTATTCACCGCTCCAGCGCCTCTGCCCGGTCAGGCTAGCCCATATCTCTTCTAGAAGCTTGGGGTCGTGCCCCTCGACGCGGAAGACATCCAGATTTTGGCCGATGATCTCCCAAGCCTAGAAGCCGGTGATTTTTGAGTAGGCGGCGTTGACCATCTTCACCTATGTGCCCTCGGGGTCGGCGGTGATGGTGCCCTCCAGGCTGTTCTCGAAGACGGTGTTGGCCATCTGGCGCTGGTGCTCCAACTGCGTGCGCGCGGTGATGTCCTGGCCATAGAAGTAGATTTTCCCCGTATCGGAGATCGGAGTGGAGATGAACAGATAGGCACCCCATTCAAGTGCATCTCGCATTCCCGGTTGGACTGGGACTCGGCGTTATAGGCCAGTTCAGACTCCAGGATGGAGGGGGGCCGGTTGTCCTTTCTGGCAGTTTTGGTCGCCCAGGGAGAGACGGCAGGCCTGATTGGCGTAGGTGCCGGTGCCCTGGGACGAGATCCGCAGCACGGGGTTGGGGTTTTCGTCGGGAAAAGTGGCCAGCACCCGCAAGAATTCCTCAACTCGCTTACGCTCGGTTATATCCATGCCGTAGATATTGACGTAGCCCGTCTCGGCCACCGGCACGAAGGAAAGGCTGAAGATATGACCTCTGATTAGTATTGTCCAAGATAGGTTTTCAAAAACCGGCTAAAGGGGCTAAGTGATCGAAACGAGACGCTTTCACCCCAGCGTAATAGTGTGGTTATGCCAAAAGCCAACAATACCGCAACCAAGCGAGGGCAGCCGGTTCGCCTTGCTGCTCGAGCAGGCGGCCATGACCCTGGTGCGGGAGATGCCCGTGCTGGCTGCGGCCCG
>CBCOTF020000257.1:0-1145 GCA_965112955.2 Desulfarculales bacterium | reverse complement strand
AGGAAGTACTTCGGCTGCAGCACGAGGCCGGCTGCGGCAACCGGGACATTGCCAAAAGTTGCGGGACAGGCCGGGCCATGGTGTCCCGTTACCTGCGTCGAGCCGCGCGTACCGGTCTGTCCTGGCCCCTCCCCACCAGTGTGGGTGAGACGCAGCTTGTGCTGCCCCCCCCCCTTGCCGTTTACGGGTTTTCGCTCGGAGCCTGACTGGTCCCAGGTCCAACAAGAGCTGAGGCGCAAGGGGATGACCTTGACGCTGTTGTGGGAGGAATACAAGGTGGTCTATGCCTTGGGCTACCAATATAGCTGATTTTGCGAACGTTACCGGGAGTGGTCGGGCATGCTGGGGTTGGTCATGCGCTAGGAATATCGGGCCGGCGAGAAGATGTTTATCGATTATACCGGCCAGCCCGTGAATGTGGTGGTCCCCCTGACGGGTGGGGTTAGGGCGGCCCAGATTTTTGTGGCGGTTCTGGGTGGCCGCGACTACATTTTTGCCGAGGCCATGCGGTTCCATGGTTTGCCCGACTGGATCGGTTCCCATTAGCGGGGCTTCCAATTTTTTGGCGGGTTGACGGAGTTGATGGTGATCGACAACCTCAAGTCCGGGATGAGCATGGTTTGCCGCTACGAGCCCGACATCAACCCGACCTACCAGGAAATGGCCGCCCACTACGGCACAGCGGTTTTGCCCGCCCGGGTACGAAAACCCCGTGACAAGGCCAAAGCCGAGGTGAGGGTGCAACTAGTGGAGAAGTGGATACTGGCCGCCCTTCGCAAGAGGACCTTCTTCAGTCTGGCTGAGCTCAATAAGGCGATCCGTGAGCTTCTAGCCCGGCTCAACAATCGGCCTTTCAAAAAGCTGCCCGGCAGCCGGCGCTCCATGTATGAGTCACTGGACAAACCGGAGCTCAAGCCTCTGTTCGCCACGGCCTATCAGTATGCCCAATAAAAGAAGGCCAAGGTCCACCTCGATTACCACGTGGCGGTGGGCCGCCACTACTACTCGGTCTCCCCCCAATTGTTGGGCAATAAGCTAGACATCCGCTACACGGAGCGCACGGCGGAATGCTTCCATAAGGGCCAGCGGATGGCCAGCCACCGTCGCATCCTGGGGCAAAGCGGCTTCACCACCCTGGCCGAGCA
>CBCOTF020000256.1:0-1810 GCA_965112955.2 Desulfarculales bacterium | reverse complement strand
ACGCCCGCCTGGAGGGGCTTAACGGTATTTTCAAGGCCACCAGGGCAAGAGCCAGAGGCTACCATAATGTCTTCACCTTCATGACCATGATCTACTTCATCGCCGCACTACTGGGGGAATTCATCAAATTCCACAGTTAACGACGAAAAATCTGGGAAGCATGGTCCATTTCCCTGGAATCCGCAATCGAGGTGCGTGATCAGGTGGAGGTATGCACCATACAGGCGCTCAAGGCCTACAAGAAGGCTTCGGGGAAAGCAACAGGCGCATGTACAAGGGCATCGAGCCGCTGCTCAGGTCCACGAAAAGCACCTCGCGGGGCTCGCGGCCAGGGCCGCGAAGGCGCTCTGGGTGTAGGCAAAAATAAGTACCTCGGGGCGTCCGGGCATCACCGTGCTCTGGTGCCCCATGGCCCGGTTGAAGGACAGATAGCGCAGGCCGCTTTGGGCCTCGATGACAATGATGTGGTGGTAGAGAGAGTCGGTTTCGTAGAGCATGCACCTCGACTCCACGCCGCGGGCCTGGAACGAGGCGGCAGAGCCAAGAGCGCTAGTGCCAGGGCGGCCATCAGCATGAAACAGGACTCGCGGCGCTGTTTAAGTATGGCTCTTTCTTTGGTTGCGCAGGGCGCTGATGGGGGCGGGCAGGCCCCCCCGGTCGATGAACTTCTCAACGCTGAAGCGGTTCAGGGCCATCATCGGGGCGCGCCCCAGGAGCCCGTCGAAGTTCACCGATTGGCCGGCCACCTTGCTGGCGCGGAGATGATCCGCACGCCGGTAGTTTTGTTGATCGGCTATGCCGATGGCTAACTCGTCGGCAATAAGAGCCGCCAGGGCATAACGCGGCGTGCCCCGGAGAGCCCGCCCATGTGGCCGCTGGCCATGGCCCTGCCGCGCTTGACCGCGTCGATCATAGCAGTAGCGGCAGAGGATGGTGCCCACCAAAAGTTGCCAGAGGTCCTAGTGCTCCAGGATGCACTTGGCTTGGCGGTGCCGGGTGCGCCCACGCGCTCCAAGTCCATGGCCTCAGGATGCGTTCCCTGAGTCGCTGGTCATGGTGGTGGGCGCTGGCTGATGTCCACCACCTCGAAGGAGACCCCCAGGCGCTGGGTCAGCTCCCGCCCCACCATCCCGCCGGCGCGGGTTATCTTGGAGACCGCGCGCCGGATGACGTCGATCAGGGCGGTGAGACCGTAGTCCGGGTGCTGGGGCACTATCGCGCGCGCCACGCCGGGGCCGCTGATGCCCACGTTGAGCACACAGCCGCCATCGCCGGCGCCGTGGAAGGCCCCGGCTATGAAGGGGTTGTTCTCTGGGGATCGTTGTCAAAGGCCACGAACTTGGCGCAGACGATGCCTTGGGGCAGGGCTCGATGAGAGCTAGGCCGCGGGAGTAATGGAGATTCGCTTGTTAACGAGGGGAGGCTAAGGCTTCGTCATCTCGGTGGCCTCGCGTACCAGGCGGGCGCCCAGTTGTTCAGGCGCTTACGGCAGGCCGGCCAGCGTACGTGCGTATCGGTGTTCAGATTAACGCAGAGCGTTACTGCGCGGATGTAGTTGTGGGTAGAACATCCTACGGTTTTGCTTCTTCCAGAGAGTCATGGTCCTATACCCTGTGCATAGCCTTGACCACGGACTCGTTATGCACCATGATAATTAAAGTTTATGGCCGCGCCCGCTTCCTCCAGGATCTTGTTCAGGCCCGATAGCCCCATCTTGCAGCCGCTGACGTCAGCCAGCATGGTCATGACGAAGGTACCCGTCCATGACCTTTTACTGCACGTCCTCTATGTTGGTGCCGTGCTCGAAGAG
>CBCOTF020000255.1:0-5857 GCA_965112955.2 Desulfarculales bacterium | reverse complement strand
AGGTCGGGTTGATGTCGGGCTCGTAGCGGCAAGCCTTGCTCACCACGGACTTGAGTTTGTCGATCACTATCAACTCCGTCACCCCGCCAAAAAACTGGGAGACCCGCTGGTGGAAGCCGATCCAGTCGGGTAGACTCTGAGTCCATGTGCCCTCGACAAAAGTATAGCTACTGGCGCCCAGAACCGTCACGAAGACCTAGGCCGCCCTAACCTCATCCGCTAGGTGGACCACTACGTCCACAATCTGGCCGGCATAATCGATAAATGTCTGTTTATTATTGCTTTGTTCTAATCGGGGAGTAAGGGAATCTTTCAAATTAACTTAACCAGGTAGGGATTTTATCCTATTATCTTAGACCTTGGATGTGGGTCCAGGAATGAGGAAGATGCTCCCGGTGTGGGGGCGTCCGGCTTTTGGGGCACGGCTTAATTCTTGCCTATTTTGATGAAGCCCCTACAGTGGTTTGGCTTCGGTGTTTCCTCTGCCCTGACTGCTGGGCGGTGATCCAGCTGCGGCCGCGGGGCTACTGGAGCCGGTTTCAGGCTCCGGTGGAGACCATTTGGCAAAGTTTTTCCAATAAGCTAGCCCGGGGCAGATGGGACCCCGTCTACCGCGCTCCCGCCAGCGCCACTGGCTCAAGGGCTTGCTGCGGCAGGTGAGCCTATACCTGGGGTCAAGCTGGTCGGACGACTTGCTTGGGGCCTTCGATTGGCTCAATGGCCGCGGCCAGCCGATCGGCGCAAAGCGAGAGCTCTTTCCCTCCCTGAGCACCTACCCAAGGGTGCCGTTGTCCTGGCCCTGCCCCCCGGTCTACACCTGGGCGAAACACCCCCATGGAGGACCGACATGAACGAGGACCATAAAAAACGAGTAGCCATCTTCCGTTTCGGCGTCATCAGCGATTTTTTTGCCAGGGACTACAGGGAGCGTGGTGAACAGGAGAGGTTACTGCAGGAAAGTGCGCCCAGCGGTGGCAAAGCCCCTTCTCCAACCGCATTAGGCTGTCGCACTCCACCATCCTGGGATGGGTCAGGCTCTATCGCCAGGGCGGCGGTAAGCTAGAATCCTTCTACCCCATGGCAGGAATGACCGGGGCGGCAGCAGGGCCTTGGGCGAGGACACCGCCCAGGCCATGGTCCGTCTGCACAGGGAACCGCCCACTGCGTCAGTGACTACTCTCACCAGCGAAATGATGCACCGACGCTTGACCTCGCTCGACGTGATCCTCAAGGCGCCCACCGTCTACCGCTTCCTGCACCAGCAGGATCTGATGGGCAAACAGGTCGCCCCACCTACCGACCGCAGGCGCTGCGAGGCCGAGTTGCCAACGACATTTGGCAGAGTGACGCCATGCATGGGCCGATGCTCCTGGTGGGCGACAAACGGCGCAAGATCTACCTCTTCGCTTTAATCGACGACATGAGCCGCCTGATCGCCCATGCCTAGTTTTACCTCTCCGAGGGCCTGGCCACTTATCTACAGGCCTTGCACCAGGCCCTGCTCAAACGGGGGCTGCCACGCAAGCCCTACCTAAACAACGGCCCCGCCTTCCGCTCCCACCATCTGGGATAGGTTACCGAGTCCCTGGGCATTGCCCTGGTCCATTCACCCCCCAGGGCAGGGGCAAGATCGAAAAATTCTTCCGCACCGTCAGATCCCAGCTTCTCCCCGGCTTCAAGGACGATACCCTTCGGGGGGACATGAATGAGGCCCTGGAGTGCTGGATTAGGAACGCCTACCACCAGCGCAAGCATCTGGGCACCGGACAGAGCCCCCTGTAACGCTTCACCAGCAAAATGGAGTACGTCCGCGTAGAGATCCTACTGGAGAATCGCTCCCACGGCTTGCTCAGGCCGCTGGACCTCGCCGTCAATTGCAGGGTCAAACGCGACTAACACCTGCTGCGCTTGGAATCCAGCTCCACCGCGGCCCCCACTGGCGGCTCCCTTTTCTCGCAAAAACAAGACTTGAAGGTCAGCATTTCATGAAACCAAACTACCGCGCCTTCTTCGCCCTCACCAGGGAGCCCTTCGGCTCTAGCTTGGCACCCAAGGGAATAATGCAGACCGCCGAGGTTCTCGACGTGGCCAAACGCTTCGAATACGCTATCTGCCTCGGCGCACTAGCCCTGGTCACCGGAGATATGGGCAGCGGGAAGTCCACCGCCTTGCGTTGAGCCGCCAGCAGGCTACACCCATCCGAGTATCAGATCATCTGGGTCACCGCCTCATAGAGCTCCACCCTGGAACTCTACAGGCAAATCTGCGTCGAGCTCGAAGTGGACACCGCCAGCTTCTCCGGGGCCGTCCTTACCAAGCTCATCAAAAAACAGGTTCTGGAATTTGCCCAGAACGCAAAAAAACCGTCCTCATCATCGATGAAGCCTACCTCCTCAGGCTTCAAGTCCTGGCCGAGTTGCACACCATCACTCAGTTTCAGGGAGACTCCAAACCAATCCTGTCCATCATCCTGGCCGGCCAGGACAACCTCGCCGACGTCCTCAATATACAGAATCTCCCTGCCCCTGGCCTCCAGGGTCGTGGCCAGAAGCCATCTGGCCGGCGTCTTCCTCCAGGATATGCAGGCCTACCTCCTGCACCATCTCAAAATCGCAGGCGTCAAACAGAACCTCTTCTCTGACCTGGCCGTCACCGCCATACAGTAGGGGGCTCCGGCGGCCTCTCCCGAATGGCCAATCACCTGGCTCGAGGCGCGCTCATAGCTGCCGCCGAGGAGCAGACTCAGGTTGTCTTTCCGGAGTACGTCCGCATCGCCGCAACAGAATTGATTTGATCAAATGAGAAAGGAAAACTCAGTCCAGGATAATCAGAGAACTTTTTAATCCGAAAAACAACAGCAGGCGTTCGATACGCTTATCCAGCGCTTGGGCTATGGTCGCTCCAGGGTTGTGTCCTTACGGTTGCTAATTGGCAGCCCTCAATTTAATCTTTAATATCCCGAAAAAATTAATTCTTTTCCCGTTAGTCCGCTGGGAAATATGCCGGGTCGAAGCCGAGACCGCTCCGAGTCTAAAAAGCCGGGAGCCGGCCCACGGGCCGGCTCCCAGAATCAAACTTGTGCTGTCGGCGAAGCCGGGCGGCTACTTGCCGGCCTTGTCGGCGGCCACGATCTTCTGCCAGGAGTCGCGTAGGGCCACGGTGCGGTTAAAGATCGGTTTGCCGGGGGCGTGCTCCTCCATATCGGCGCAAAAGAAACCCTTGCGCTCGAACTGGAACATCTCCCCGGGCTGAGCGCTGACGAGGCTGGGCTCTAGACGGCACAAAGTCAAGCTCTGGAATGAATCGGGGTTAAGCAGCTCGCGCCATTGGTGGCCCTTTTCGAGGGCCGGGTTGGTATGCGTGAAAAGGCGGTCGTAGAGGCGCACTTGGGCCAAGAGCGAATGCTGGGCCGAGACCCAGTGGATGGTGCCCTTGACCTTGCGGCCGTCGGGGGCGTCGCCGCCCTTGGTGGCCGGGTCGTAGGTGCAGTGCACTTCGGTGATGTGGCCTTGGTCGTCCTTGACCACATGGGTGCAGGTTACGAAATAGGCCCAGCGCAGACGCACCTCGCGCTCCGGGGCCAGGCGCCAGAATTTCTTGGGTGGGTCTTCCATGAAGTCCTCGCGCTCAATGTACAGCTCGCGGCCAAAGGGCACCGCCCTGCTGCCCATAGCCGGGGGGTCGTCGGGGAAGTAGGGAGCCTGGAATTTCTCCACCTGCCCCTCGGGGTAGTTGTCGATCACCACCTTGATGGGGTCCAGCACCGCCATCACCCGGCGGGCGCTCAGGTTCAAGTTGTCGCGCACGGTCTTTTCCAAAAGTTCTATGGGGATAAGGCTATCGCGCTTGGCCACGCCGATGCGCTCGCAGAAAGCGCGGATGGAGGCCGGGGTGTAACCCCGGCGGCGCATTCCTACCAGGGTGGGCATGCGGGGGTCATCCCAGCCGGCCACGTGCCCCTCCTGTACCAATAGCAGCAATTTGCGCTTGCTCATCAGGGTGTATTCCAGGTTGAGCCTGGCGAACTCTATCTGCTGGGGGTGGCAGGGCACGGGCAGCTGGTCCAGGTACCAGTCATAGAGCGGGCGGTGGTCTTCGAATTCCAGTGTGCAGATGGAGTGGGTGATGCCCTCCAGGGCGTCGCTTATGCAGTGGGCGTAGTCGTACATGGGGTAGATACACCACTGGTCGCTGGTGCGGTGGTGGTGAGCCCGCCGGATGCGGTAGATGGTGGGGTCACGCATGTTGATGTTGGGCGAGGCCATGTCTATCTTGGCGCGCAGCACCCGCGAGCCGTCGGGGAACTCGCCAGCGCGCATGCGCTTAAACAGGTTCAGGTTTTCCTCGGCTGGGCGGGCACGATAGGGGCTGTCCTTACCGGGCTCGGTGAGCGTGCCTCGGGCGGCCCTGATTTCTTCGGAGCTACTGTCGTCCACGTAGGCCAGGCCCTTTTGGATCAAAAGCTCGGCGTAATGGTAAAATTTCTCGAAGTAGTCGGAGGCGTAGTACAGGCGCTCTTGCCAATCGAAGCCCAGCCAGCGCACGGTATCCACGATGGAGTCGACGTATGCGACGTTTTCTTTGCTGGGATTGGTGTCGTCGAGGCGTAGGTTGCAGGTGCCACCGTACTCACCCGCTAGGCCAAAGTTCAGGCAGATGCTTTTGGCGTGGCCGATGTGCAGATAGCCGTTGGGCTCCGGCGGAAAGCGGGTGGCTACCCTGCCTCCCCATTTGTCGCTGGCCATATCCTCGTCAATGATGCTGCGGATGAAATTGGAAAAAGCTATTTCAGCCGTGGACATATATCTGGACTCCTTTATTGATGCGCGGACAATCAATTTTATTATACGGCCTGGGACCGCCGGACGTTCCCCTGCTGGGGGCATACTGGCTGCAAAGTAGGGGCCTTGTCAACCGCCATGCATAATCTGCTCCGGCGCTTAGGCTCTTGGCATTGCCGCCTATTGGCGATAGTTCCTAGGCATATTCGTGTCCAGTATTATCCAAGATAAGTTTTCAAAAGCCGGCTAAGTGATCGAAGCGAGATATCCTCATCCCAGCGTAGTACTGCATCACTTCCCTCGCACTGAGTCCTCCGCCTCGGTCAAGGAGCACGGTGCTGAGACCAGGACCAAGGGATTTCCTTATTGGACCCAGTTCGTGGCCAGGGAAATCTGCCAGGGTCTTTCCTGCTGCCTGGGCAAGTTGTCCCACCTTGAGGTCAGCGCGGTCCCCAAAAGGCCCACACTGTCCTACGCCAACCAGCACAGGCCCTAGTCCTTGTTCCGAGCTCTGTTCTTCAAAGCCATGGAGCGCTTTCGTGCTCAAGGCACCCCTGGGCAGGAAAAAAGGCAAATTCAAATTCAAGAACAAGCTTCTGAGCCTGGCCTCCTCCACCATCACCCTGTGCCTGAGCCTGTTCCCTTGGGCCGAGTACAAGCGGGCCAAGGGAGAGGTCAAGGCTCACATCATGCTGGACCATGACGACTATATGCCCAGCTTTGTATTGCTCACCGAGGCCAAGGTGGCTGATATCACCGTGTGTCTCAGGGGCTGGCTCTAAACCCTGGCTCCATCCTGATTTTGGACCGGGGCTACCAGTACTATGTCCTGTTTGGCAAGTGGACCAGCCAGGGCGTCTTCTTCGTCACCCGCCTCAAATCTAACGCCGTTTTCGAGGTGCTGGCCAATCGGCCAGGGCCTAAGCCCCAAAGCATTTTGGCCGATCAAACCATACTTTTCACTAGCAGCCTGACCGATTGTCCCTACCCCCTGCGTCGCCTGGTGGTGTGAGACGAGAATAATCAAAAGCAGGTCGTGCTCTTGACCAACCACCACAAGCTGACGGCCTCCATCG
>CBCOTF020000254.1:0-20233 GCA_965112955.2 Desulfarculales bacterium | reverse complement strand
CGCTGACCCCGATGATGCGGGCCGCAGCCAGCACGGGCATCTCCCGCACCAGGGTCATGGCCGCCTGCTCGAACAGCAAGGTGAACCGGCTGACCTAGCGGGTCCAGGGCATTTTGACCTGTTTGGTCCCGTGATCGGGGCAGGCCACCCGGGGCACCCGGGCGGTTACGTAGCAACGATGCTGGAAAAAGTTGAGGTGACGCCAGGTGAATTTGTGGAACTCGTGAGCTTTGCACAACCTGCCATAATCCGGGTAGAGGTATTCGGCTCCCTGGTCGGCGGCAATCTCCAAGAAGACCTCATGGGGCTGTTTATCGGTGTCCATACGCTGTCCCACCAACCGCCAGAGCGGTTGCAATCCCAGACCAAGGCCCATGTTAATTCTTGCTTTGTTCTGATCAGGAAGTAAGGGAACCTTTCAGATTGGCTTGACCAGGTAGGGATTTTTATCCCATTATTTTGGACCTTGGATGTAGGTCCAGAAATGAGGAAGAGGCCAAGAGTAGTGGAGCACCTCCGCCCACGAGAGATGGGAATAATTCCCTGCTATACTGGTTGCCATCGTACTTTTCGTTGCAGCCTGCGTTAAGAAAATCATGGAGCTGGGGCGGCGTTTCCCATAGTCCCGGACGGACAGGTGCCCACGGTATGGGAACGTCCGGCTTTGAGGGCGCGGCTTCGTGTCTGCCTATTTTGATGAAGCCCCTACAGCGCTTTGGCTTCAACGTTTCCTCTGCCCTGACTGCCGGGCGGTGATCCGGCTGCGACCGCGGGGCTACTAGAGCCGGTTCCAGGTTCCGGTGGGGACTATTCGGCAAAGCCTTTCCAATAAGCTAGCCCAGCTTCCTCATGACCCTGTCCTGTTGCACTCCCGCCAGCGCCACTGGCTCAAGGGCCTGCTGCGGCATGTGAGTTGATACCTGGGGTCCAGCTGGTCGAGCGACCTGCTTGGGGCCTTCGATTGGCTCAGTGGCCGAGGCCAGCCGGTCGGTGCAAAGCGAGAGCCCTTTCCCTCCCTGAGCCACCTACCCAAAGGTGCCGTTGTCCTGGCCTTGCCCCCCGATCTACACCTGAGCGAAGCACCCCCATAGAGGACCGAACCCTGTGGGCAGAAAGGACCGGGGTGGCAGCAGGGCCTTGGACGAGGACACCGCCCAGGCCTTGGTCCGCCTGCGCAGGGGACTGCTCACTGCGTCAGTGACTACCCTCATCAGCGAGATGATGCGCCGACGCTTGACCTCGCTCGACGTGATCATCAAGGCACCCACCGACTACCGCTTCCTGCACCAGCAGGAGCTGATGGGTAAACAGGTCCGCCCCACCCCTGTGGACCGCAGGCGCTGCGAGGCCAAGCTGCCCAACGACATTTGGCAGAGTGACGCCATGCATGGGCCGCTGCTCCTGGTGAGCGACAAACGGCACAAGACCTACTTTTTAGCCTTAATCGACGACATGAGCTTCCTGATCGCCCATGCCTAGGTTACCTCTCCGAGGGCCTGGTCACTTAATCAATAGACTTTGCGCCAGGCCCTGCTCAAACGGGGGCTACCACGTAAACTCTACCTCGACAACGGCCCAGCTCTCCGCTCTCACCACTTGGAAGAGATCACCGCCTCCCTAGACATTGGCCTGGTCCACTCAACGCCCTACGTGCCCCAAGGTAGGGGCAAGATCGAAAGATTCTTCCGCACGGTCAGGTTCCAGTTTTTCCCTGGCTTCAAGAGCGACACCTTTCGAGACATCAGGGACGTCTACCACCAGCGCAACCATCTGGGCACCGGACAGGCCCCTCTGTAACGCTTCATCAGCAAGATAGAGTACGTCAGGCAAGCGCCCACGCCGACCTGGAAGACTACTCAGAAAACGAGCCACGCGCCGCGTGGTCCGAGACCGCACCATCAGGCGACACAAGGGGTAGGGACAATCGGTCAGGCTGCCGGTGAGGAGGATAGTTTGATCGGCCAAGACGTTTTGGGCCTTAGGACCTGGCCGATTAGCCATCACCTCGAAAACGGCGTTAGATTTGAGGCGGGTGACGAAGAAAACATCCTGGCCGGCCCACTTGCCAAACAGGGCATAGTCCTGGTAGCTCCGGTTCAAAATCAGGACGGAGCCAGGGTTTAGGGCCAGCCCCTGGGCCACGGTGACATCAGCCACCTCGGCCTCGGTGAGCAGGATAAAGCTGGGCATGTAGTCGTCGTGCTCCAACATTATGTGAGCCTTGACCCGCCCTTGGTCCGCTTGTACTCGGCCTAGGGGAACAGGCTCAAGCACAGGGTGATGGTGGAGGAGTCCAGGCGCAAAAGCTTGTTCTTCAATTTTAAGTTGCCCTTTTTCCTGCCCAGGTAGCCTTGGGCACGGAAGCGTTCCATGGCTTTGAAGCATAGGGCTCGGAACAAGGCCGAGGGTTTGTGCATGGTTGGCGTAGGACAGGATGGACCTTTTTGGGGGCCGCGTTCACCTCAAGATGGGACAGTTTGCCCAGGCAGCAGGAAAGACCCGGGCAGCTCTCTCTTAGTGAGTCGGTCCTGGGGCCAGGTGGATGATAGAAGAGCAAGGCCACGAACTGGGTCCAACAGGAAAATCCCTTGGTCCTGACCGCGGTACCGTGCTTCTTGACCAAGGCGGAGAACTCAGTGCGGGGGAAGTGATGCAGCAGTTGACTGAACAGGCTGGCTACTCGTACCATGGTCTTGCCCTCTTTTGGTCGCGGTATTGTTGGCTTTTGGTATAACCATACTACTACGCTGGGGGGAGGGCATCTCGCTTAGATTACTTAGTTAATTTTTGAAAATCTACCATTGGACAATATTATTGCCGAATGGTCTCCACCGGAGCCGGTAACCGGCTCCAGTAGCCCCGCGGCCGCAGCCGGATCACCGCCCGGCAGTCAGGACAGCGGAAACGTCGAAGCCAAATCGCTGTAGGGGCTTCATCAAAATAGGCAGGCACGAAGCCGTGCCCCCAAAGCCGGACGCTCCCACACCGAGGGCCCTTCGCCGGCCGGGGCCGGGGAAGACGCCGCCCCAGCTCCATGATCTTCTTAACGCAGGCTGCAACGAAAAGCACGATGGCAACTAGATGGCAGGGAGTTATTTCCGTCTCTCGGGGTCTGGAGTGGTCCACCACCCTCGGCCATTTTCTCATTCCTGGACCCACATCCAAGGTCCAGGATAATGGGATAAAATCCCTACCTGGTCAAGCCAATTTGAAAAATTCCCTTACTTCCCGATCGGAACAAAGCAAGAATCAACAGACCTTAGGGTTTTGCTTAAGCGCTTTAAAGGGCAGCTCGATCTTCCAGCGGCCCTTATAGATGTCAGCTACGATGGAGGCCGTCAGCTTGTGGTGGTTGGTCAAGAGCACGACCTGTTTTTGATTCTTCTCGTCCCACACCACCAGGCGACGCAGGGGGTAGGGACAGTCGGTCAGGCTGCCGGTGAGGAGTATGGTTTGATCGGCTAAGGCGTTTTTGGCCTTAGGACCTTGCCGGTTGGTCATCACCTTGAAAACGGCGTTAGATTTGAGGCGGGTGACGAAGGAGACGCTCTGGCTGGTCCATTTGCCAAACAGGGCATAGTCTTGGTAGCTCCGGTTCAAAACCAGGATGGAGCTAGGGTTTAGAGCCAGCCCCTGGGCCACGGTGATATCGGCCACCTTGGCTGCGGTGAGCAGGACGAAGCTGGGCATGTAATCGTCGTAGTCCAACATGATGTGAGCCGTGACCCCGCTCTTGGCCCGCTTATACTAGGCCCAGAGGAATAGGCTCAGGTACAGGGTGATGGTGGAGGAATCCCGGCTCAGGAGTTTGTTCTTGAATTTGCCCTTTTTCCTGCCCAGGGAGCTTTGAACACGGAAGCGCTCCATGGCTTTGAAGAACAGTGCTAGGGACAAGGCCGAAGGCCTGTGCTGGTTGGCGTAGGACAGTGTGGATCTTTTTTGGGCCGCGCTCACCCCAAGGTGGGACAGCTTGCCCAGGCAGCAGGAAAGACCCTGGCATATCTCCTTTAAGAAATCAGCCCTGGTCAGAGGTGACAGAAGAGCATGGCCACGAACTGGGTCCAACAGAAAAAGTCCTTGATCCTCACCGCGGCACCGTGCTCCTTGACCAAGGCGGAGAACTCAGTGCGGGGAAAGTCATGCAGCACTACGCTGGGATGAGGGTATCTCGCTTCGATCACTTAGCCGATTTTTGAAAACCTAATCTTAGGCAACACTGATTCTAGATCACTGCATAAGGACGGCCCGCCTCGGTGAAACACTCAACTTGGCAGGGGTGCGTTTTCGCCAACCGCCTATAGGCACTAGCCATTGCTTCCCCTGACCACAGTAAAATGCCTTTACTTTCCAAGACGCAACCGCGCTATGACCTCTATTTGCCCCCTGACTGGTCGTTGCCTGGCGGGGCCGGCTCCGGCAAGGGGCCGCGCCCTTTTTCCAGGTGATAGATGAACTGGTAAATCCGCTCGCGCCATATGTAAACTGGGGCGACGAAGGCCAGGCCCACCAGGAAGAGCCAGACCATGATCCACCAGTCCTCCTGATAGGCCAAGGCCCCCTGCACGCTGAGCATAAGGGTACCGGGTATGCGTCCGATGGCGCAGACGATGATGAACATGCGCCAACTCATGGGGGCCAGGCCCAGTATGTAGCACAGGGTATCCTTGGGGAATCCGGGCACCACAAAACAGATAAAGGCACCGAGCACCCCTTGACGCTCCATGAGGAAGGACAGCCGCGCCATGTACTGGGCCGGCACCATCCGCCCCACGAAGGCTCGCCCCACTATGCGGGCCACGCCGAAGTTGATCAGGGAGCCTACGGTCAGCCCCACCGTGGAGAAGGCCAAGGACAATCCCCAGCCGAAGATATAGCCCCCGACAGCGCCTACCAGCTCGCCGGGGATGGGGGCGATGAAGACTTGCAGTATTTGGAAGATAATAAATACGGCTGGGGCCCAGACGCCATAGGACTCAATGCGGGTGCGGAAGGTGTCCCTGTCCTGAAGGAGGTTCCACCACCCCAGGCTATAACCCCAAATCGGCCGCCAGTACAGCCAGGCGAGCAGACCGCAGACGACCAGGGCCACCAGGGCCAGGCTCCATTTGAGGGGTTGGTGCGAGGAACCGGCTTGGGGGGCTGATTTACCAGATTCAGACGTCTCGAGATTATTTGCGGATGTCAAGTTGCAGACCTTATTGAGAGCCTATTCGGCGGCGTCAGATGCGAGGACCGGAGCAGGATCAGGGGCTGTCGGTTTCCACGGTCCGCAGCAAGCGCGCCTTGCCGTCGGGCACCGCCGCCAGGACCTGCCGCAAAGGGCTTAAGTGCGGTGACGGGCGGCCATCACTCAGGAATTGTTCGACGCCTCGAGCAAGGCCGCGATTGAAGGCCTGCATAGCCTGGATTTCTCCAGCCAATCATATACCAGGCCGTTGATCGCCGCTTCCGCAGCGCAGGCCTCCTGATATTGCCCGGCTAGAGGAGGGGGTAGGCGGCTTGCAGGGGGCGCGCCAGGCCCAGCTAGAGTTGGACCCCGCACTGAGCCCAGCTCGCCCAAGATGCATAGGGTGATGTCGGTGGTCATGTGCAGGAGCCCCTTGTGGAGATCCCCCCGGGAAAGGCCCTGATGCTTGTGCTCGTAGCTTTGGGGCAGGTCCATCTGGCAAATGCGCGTCAGCGAGAGCCGCCGCCAGGCCTCGGCCAAGGTGGCCATCTTCAGGCCCCAATTGGCGGAAAAACCCCAATCCCCGGCAAGCTTCAGGTCCAGGGCACCTCGCCGGCCAAGGGGGGGGGATTCTTGCTTTGTTTTGATCGGGAAGTAAAGAAATTTTTCATATTGGCTTGACCAGATAGGGATTTTTATCCCATTATCCTGACTCTTGGGTGTGGATCCAGGAATGAAGAAGTGCCCTAGGGTGGTGGAGCACCCCTGACCCCGAGAGACGGGAATAATTCTCTGCCATATGATTGCCATCGTACTTTTCGTTGCAGCCTGCGTCAAAAAGATCATGGAGCTGGGGCGGCGTTTCCCCTGGCCCCGGCCGGCGAGGTGCCCCCGGTTTGGAGCGTCCGGCTTTGGGGGCACGGCTTCGTGCCTGCCTATTTTGATGAAGCCCCTACAGCGATTTGGCTTCGACGTTTCCGCTGTCCTGACTGCCGGGCGGTGATCCGGCTGCGGCCGCGGGGCTACTGGAGCCGGTTACCGGCTCCGGTGGAGACCATTCGGCAATAATATTGTCCAATGGTAGATTTTCAAAAATTAACTAAGTAATCTAAGCGAGATGCCCTCCCCCCAGCGTAGTAGTATGGTTATACCAAAAGCCAACAATACCGCGACCAAAAGAGGGCAAGACCATGGTACGAGTAGCCAGCCTGTTCAGTCAACTGCTGCATCACTTCCCCCGCACTGAGTTCTCCGCCTTGGTCAAGGAACACGGTGCCGCGGTGAGGATCAAGGACTTTTCCTGTTGGACCCAGTTCGTGGCCATGATCTTCTGTCACCTCTGACCAGGGCTGATTTCTTAAAGGAGATATGCCAGGATCTTTCCTGCTACCTGGGCAAGCTGTCCCACCTTGAGGTGAACGCGGCCCCAAAAAAGTCCACACTGCCCTGCGCCAACCAGCACAGGCCCTCGTCCTTGTTCCGAGCCCTTTCTTCAAGGCCATGGAGCGCTTCCGTGCCCAAGGCTCCCTGGGCAGGAAAAAGGGCAAGTTCAAATTCAAAAACAAGCTCCTGGGCCTGGATTCCTCCACCATCACCCTGCGCCTGAGCCTGTTCCCCTAGGCCGAGTATAAGCGGACCAAGAGCGGGGTCAAGGTTCACATTATGTTGGACCACGACCACTACATGCCCAGCTTTGTCCCGCTCACCGAGGCCAAGGTGACCGATGTCACCGTGGCTCAGGGGATGGGGCCCTAAACCTTGGCTCTATCCTGGTCTTGGAACGGGGCTACCAGGAGGATTATGTCCTGTTTAGCAAATGGACCGGCCAGGGTGTCTCCTTCGTCACTCACCTCAAATCTAACGCCGTTTTCGAGATGATGGCCAATCAGCCCGGGCCTAAAGCCCAAAACGTCTTGGCCGATCAAACCATACTCCTCACCGGCAGCCTGACCGATTGTTCCTATCCCCCACGTCGCCTGGTGGTGTGAGACGAGAAGAATCAAAAGCAGGTCGTGCTCTTGACCAACCACCACAAACTGACGGCCGCCATTGTGGCTGACATCTATAAGGACCGCTGGAAGATCGAGCTGTTTTTCAAGGCGCTTAAGCAAAACCTTAAGGTCAAAATCTTCGTGGGCACCAGCAGTAACGCCTTGGGAATCCAGATTTGGATAGCCTTCATCGCCCTGCCCTTGCTCAAGAGGCTTCACCATCTTTCCCTGGCCGCATGGTCGCTGTCCAACCTGGCCGCCATGCTGCGCCTACATCTCTTCACATACAGTGAGTGGTGCGCCTGGCTTCAACACTCCTATTATACCCCGCCCTTCATGCCCGAACAGGTCCAGTTACCGCTCTTGCCCTGACGCCGCTACGCCTGTCTTCGACAGCACTGGTTCGGCAGAGCCTTTCTAATAAGCTATCCCGGGGCAGATAGGACCCTGGGCCTATCACGCTCCCGCCAGCGCCACGGACTCAAAGGCCTGCTGCGGCAGGTGAGCCTATACCTGGGGTCAAGCTGGTCGGGCGGCTTGCTTGGGGCCTTCGACTGGCGCAGTGGCCGGGGCGTGGCTGCGGCCAGCCGGTCGGCGTAAAGCGGAGAGCCCTCTCCTTCCCTGAGCCACCTACCCAAGGGTGCCGTTGTCATAGCCCGGCCCCCCGGTCTACACATGGGCGAAACACCCCCACGGATGACCGACATGGACGAGAACCAAAAAACGAGTAGCCATCTTCCGTTTCAGCATCATCAGCGACTTTTTTGCCCAGAACTACATGGAGTGTGGTGACCGGGAGAGATTACTGCGGGACAAGTGCGCTCAGCGGTGGCAAAGCCCCTTTTTCAGCTGTACCAGGCTGTCGCGCACCACCATCCTGGGATGGGTCAGGCTCTACCGCCAAGGCGGCGGCAAGTGGGAATCCCTCTACCCCATGGGCAGGAATGACCGGGGCGGCAGCAGGGCCTTGGACGAGGACACCGCTCAGGCCTTGGCCCGCCTGCGCAGGGAAATGCCCACTGCGGTCAGTGACTACCCTCATCAGCGAGATGATGCGCCGACGCTTAACCTTGCTCGACGTGATCCTCAAGGCGCCCACCGTCTACCGCTTCCTGCACCAGCAGGAGCTGATGGGCAAACAGGTCACCCCACCTGTCGACCGCAGACGCTTCGAGGTCGAGCTGCCCAACGACATTTAGCAGAGGGACGCCATGCCTGGGCCGATGCTCCTGGTGGACGACAAACGGCGTAAAAATTACCTCTTCGCCTTCATCGACGGCATGAGCCGCCTGATCTTCCATGCCCTAATTTTACCCCTTCGAGGGCCTGGCCACTTATCTACAGGTTTTGCGCCAGGCCCTGCTCAAACGGAGCTACTACGCAAACTCTACCTCGACAACGGCCCAGCCTTCCGCTCCCACCACCTGGAAGAGATCACCGCCTCTTGGGCATCGCCTTGGTCCACTCATCGCCCTATGTGCCCCAGGGCAGGGGCAAGATCGAAAAATTCTTCCGCACTATCAGGTCCCAGTTTCTCCCCGGCTTCAAAAGCGACACCCTTCGGAACATCAATAAGGCCCTGTAGTGCTGAATTAGGAACTTCTACTAACAGCGCAAGCATCTGGGCACCGGACAGGCTCCACTGCAAAACTTCACCAACAAAATGGAGTGCGTCAGGCCGGCCCCCGCCGATCTGGAAAGCTACTTCCAAAAAAATAACCCCGCGCCGCGTGGCCCTGAACCGCACCGTCTCCCTGGCCGACAGGCTATACGAGGCCCCAGTGCCTCTGATCGGCAAGCAAATCATCCTCCTTTACCCACGACCATGACCACGATCGCGTAGAGGTCCTGCTGGGAAATCGTTCCCACGGCTTGCTCAGGCCGCTGGACCTCGCCGTCAATTGCAGGGTCAAGCGCGACCACCATCTGCTGCGCTTGGAATCCAGCTCCACCACGGCCCTCACTGGCGGCTCCCTTTTCTAACAAAAATCAGACCCGGAGGTCAGCAACGCATGAAACCAAACTACCGCGCCTTCTTTGCCCTCATCAGGGAGCCTTTCGGCTCTGACCTGATGCCTAAGGAAATAATGCAGACCGCCGAGGTCCTCGGCGTGGCCAAACGCTTCGAATACGCCATCCGCCTCGGCGCACTGGCCCTGGTCAATGGAGATGTGGGCAGCGGGAAAGCCACCGCCTTGCGCTGGGCCGCCAGTAGGCGGCACCCATCCGAGTAGCAGATTATTTGGGTCACCGTCTCACAGGACTCCACCCTAAAATTTTACAGGCAAATCTACGTCAAGCTCGACGGAGATATCGCCAGCTTCTTCAGGGCCGTCCTCATTGAGCTCATCAGAAAACAGGTCTTTGAGGGCGCTAGGACCGCAAGAAGCAACCCGAGGCTTCAAGTCCTGGCCGAGGTGCACACCGTCGCTCAGTTTCAGGGAGACTCCAAACCAATCCCGCCCATCATCCTGGCCGGCCAGAACAACCTCGCCGAATATATAGAATCTCCATACCCCTGGCCTCCAGGGTGGTGGCCAGAAGCCATCTGGCCGGCGTCTCCCTCCAGGACATGCAGGCCTACCTCCTGCACCACCTCAAAATCGCAGGCGTAAAATAGAATCTCTTCTCTGATCCGGCCGTTATCGCCATAAAGCAGGGCTTCGGCGGCCTCTTCCGAAGGGCCAACCACCTGGCCCGAGGCTCGATCATAGCTGCTGCCGAGGAGCAGATTCAGGTCGTCTCCCCGGAGCACGTCCGTATCGCCGCAATAGAATTGATCTAATCAAATGAGAAAGGAAGAATCAGTCCAAGATAATCAGAAACTTTTCGTCAAATTAATTCGAAAAACAACACCTGTGCCTAGATGGCCTTCCTGATCCAGCGCAGCATCTCCTTGAGCCGCCAGGCGGTAACGGTGGCGAAGCCGCCGGTTTCCACTTCGGTCAGAGGGTCTGCTGCCGCTTTTCGGTTAGCCTGCCGCCGTCAGGGACCTTGAGCAAGGCCCAGCGGGTAGCCTTGGGCAAATTATACTCCTCAGCCTTGACCTTTCGGACCTCGTCCACTGCGGTGGTGAAAAGTTGGACTACATGGAATCAGTCCACGGTGACGTTGGAGCCGGGAAATTTTTCGCCGATGGCGGCCAGGGAGGCTTGTGACATGTCGCGGCCACCTCGGCGATATTGTTGTAATCGCCGCCATGCTTAAACAGGAAGTGGCGGAACAGGGCCAGACAGCTCTTGCCCTTACCGTGGGGAACGAAAATAACCGGCTTCTGTTTGCGGTCTAGGTCGATGAAGACGATAACGTAGTTGTGGCCCCGCTTGGAGGCGGTTTCGTCCAGAGCTACGGCCTTGACCCCGCACAGGTCCATTTTGGACAGAGCTTGGGCCACTTATGAGACTGGATCACCCACCAAAGTCGCGTGTCGCTGGCCTCGATAATGCGAGCCGCAGCCAGCACGGGCATCTCCCGCACCAGGGTCATGGCCGCCTGGTGCCGGGGCAGTCCACCAGAGGCACCCGGGCGGTTACGTAGCAATAATGCTGGAAAAGATTGAGGGGACGCCAGGTGAATTCGTGAAAATCGTGAGCCTCGCATAACCTGCCACACTCCGGGCAGGGGGAGTACTCAGCTCCCCAGTCGGCGGCAACCTCCAAGAAGACCTCGTGGGGCTGTTTATCGGTATCCACACGCTGCCTCACCAATCGCCAGGGCAAGTTGCCAACCCCAGGCCAAGGGCCAGAAGCTCGCCGGCGTCTATGATTGCCTCTTGCTTCAACTCAGTCATGCGGATAACTGCATCATGACACCAGAACTACACCAATTCCACTCATGACGGCGAAAAGGCAAAATCAATTATTGCGAGAAGCCCCTTCGGGGCGACGAATGAATCGCCGCCCAAATAGTCCGGCGTTCGTTACGCGTCGGACCGCAAGCCCTCAAGCCTGCTCCAGGGCGGCCAGACCCTCGCGGGCGGCTTGCAGGTTGGGCTCCAGACTCAAGGCTCGGCGGTATTCCTCGCGAGCCGCCTCCGTCTGACCGCGGGCCTCCTCCACCCTGGCCAGTTGCAAGGCCAGGAAGGTATCCCCGGAATGTTCGGCCACGCCCAGGCGCAACAGCTGGGCCGCCTCCTCGCAGCGGTCCAGCGCGGCCAGGGCCTGAGCCAACACCCGCAGATGACGCGACGCCTGTGGATCCAGCTTGCGGGCGCGGCGGGCCAGGGACAAGGCGATCTCGCGGTTGGCCCCCCTGTCCAAGTAAAGCCCGGCCAAGCTGGCCAGGGCATCGGCGTCGTTGGGGTTTGCCTTTACCGCCTGGTTGAAGGACTCCTCGGCCTCACTGAAGCGCCCGGCGGTGATCAGGGCCTCGCCCAGATGGCGGTGCACCGCGCGCCGGCAATCCGGTTGGCGTGAGACCCGCCCCAGAAGATCCAGGGCCGTCTCCAACTGTCCCTCGCCCTGGGCCAAACGCCCCAGTTGAAAGAGGGTATCGGCGTGGTCCGGCGAGAGGCGTAAACTTTGCTCCAAGTTGTGGCGGGCCTCGGCCAGTCGGCCCTGGCTCATCAGGGCATAGCCAAGGTTATAGTGGGCCATGAAGTCCTGAGGCGCGACGGTTAGCACGCGCTGAAAGAACTCCAATGCCTTGTCGGCCTGCCCCAGGTGGCCGTAGCACACCCCCAAAGAGTTGAGCACGTTGGGCTCCTGGGGGCTGAGCAACAGCGCCTTCTCGTACTCCCGGATGGCTTCGCGCAGACGCCCCTGGCCGAAAAGCTCATCGCCGCTTATGTTGAGGCTCACGGCGTCGAAGACAACCACCGCACCCGGCTCCAGGAACCCGGCGTGCACCAGGGCCTTGGCGGCGTTGTCCAGGGCCTCGGCCACCCCGAAGCCCGGGCAGGGATGATAGCCCACGCCGGCGCGAAACACCCGCTCGCTGCCCTGAGTTTGGCGCTCAAGCACCCATCGGGCCAGCTGCTGGGCCGCCAGCGCCTCCTCGCCCGGCACCAAGGCCGCCAAGGTGTCGGGGGCGTAGCGTCCCAGTAGCTCGTGGCGGGGAAAGACCTGGCGGGCGGTATCGGCCAGGGAGCCCATCAAAGAATCGGCTCCCACCCGACCCACCATCTCCCGCAGCCCTTCCAGCCCCTCCACGCGCATCAGCACCGCGCATAGGGGCTTTTTCTCTACGCACAGGGCGCTGAACAGGGCCATGAAGGAGCGGTGATTGGCGAGTCCCGTCACCTCGTCCAGGTTAACCTTGATCTCGCGATCGGCCACCACAGCTACCCGTTCCAGGCCCGCCTCCATCTGAGTGGCCGCCTCATGCCCCAGGCGGCGCAGGCGGTCGCCAGGCCTTAGACTCCAAGTGGGATCGCCCAGGGAGACGATCTCGGCCAGGGATTCGGTCTCGCCCACGTTCACCACCATAATCTCGGCTTTGCCCAAGCCGCCTCCGCTGGGCTGCTCCTGGCCGGCGGCCACCTGGAAGCGCTCGCCCTCCACCAAGCCATGCACCCTACCCAAATTCAGGCGCACCCGGTCCAGCGGCATCACCTCGGTAAGCCATCCGGCCTTGTCCACAATCTCGTTAAAGAACAGGGTCCCGTGCAAATCCAGGCGGGCGGCGCACTCCAGAGTGCGCAAAGCACGGCTTTTCAAGATGGCCGCCGCCTCGGGGGCCTGGCCGCCTTCCCAGGACTGGCCCCCCAGGCTGGCCGCCCCCAGCCTGAGCGCGCCCCGCCAAGGTTCGCCCTGGGGCGGGGCCAGCTCCAAGGCCTGGACAGAGCTGGCTAGGCGGTCGGCCAATTCCCGGACGCGTGAGGTCCCGCCAGCCACCAGCACCAGAAAGGCGTTGCCCACCCGGGCGGCGCTGGTCACCTCCTCGCCCAACCCTGCTATTTTATGCGCCACCTCCCTGAGCAGGCGGTCGCCGAAACGCCGGCCGTAGCGTTCCAAGAGCCCCGGCAGCCCTTCGGGCTGGCAGGCCAGGAGCGACAAACCTTGGTCCAGTCCCTGACGGTCAAGGGCCGGCCGGCCGCGCACCTTGGCCGGAGTCAACCTGCCTAGGGCGTGGATCAGGGCCTCGTCCATGGCCGGCTCATTGTAAAGGCCGGTGACCGAGTCGCTTTCAGCGGCCAGGCGCAGACGCACCAGGTCCAAGGCCGTCTCCACCAAGGAAGAAAGGAAGGAGCTCACCGCCGGCGCCAACTGCTCGGCTACCACGCCCCAGATAACCAACAGGCCCAGAGTGCGCCCCTCGGACAACAGCGGCACCACCAGACGGCCAGCGCGCTCGTCGAAGACCGCCCGGCCCTTGGTCACGGCTCGGGCCAGGGGTTCGTCGGAGTTGGGGTCGGCCGGCAGCGGGGGCAACAGGTCCACCCGGCCACTCTCCAAAGCCCGCCGAAACGGCGGCTTAATGGTCTCCTCAAAGCGTTGCAGCAACTCGTAGGTCAGCTCGGAAGCCGGGGGCAGCAGGTCCGCAGGCAAAGTCACCTCCAGAATGGCGCGAGAATAATAGCTGAGAGCAAAACGCTGGCCCCCACCGCCCTCAGACCGGGCAGGCAACCCCGGCCAGGCATGCCAGGGCCTGGGTGATCACATCCTGGTCATCGCCCACCAGGGTGCGCACGTCCAAGAGTAGACGTCCGTCCTCCAGGCGGGCAATGATGGGCACCTCGCCGCCGCGCAGCCCCCCCTCCAGGCGGGTGGAGCTCAATCCCTGCACCGCCACCTCCACCAAGCGGGTTCGCGGGGCGGCTAATGGCATAGCCCCGCCGCCCACCTGGCTGGCGCCTTCGCGGGTGACCGCGCTCAGCCGCGGCATATTCAGGGCCTTGAGCCTGCGGGCCAGGGCCGTGGCCTGGTTGTGCAGCTCTTGATAAGGGCGGCAGAGCATACGCAGGGTGGGTATCTGGGACATGACCCGCTGGGGCTCGCGGTACAGCTCCAGGGTGGCCTCCAAGGCGGCCAGGGTCAGCTTGTCGATGCGCAAAACCCGATTCAAGGGATTGGCCCGCAAGCACTCTATCAGATCGGCCTTGCCCAGGATCACCCCGGCCTGGGGGCCGCCCAAAAGCTTGTCGCCGGAGAAGGTGACCAGGTCGGCGCCCTCGGCCAGGGCCTCCTGCACCGTGGGTTCTCTGGTCAGGCCCCAAGGCGCGAAGTCCACCAGGCTGCCGGAGCCCAGGTCCTCCATTAGGGGAAGGTGGAAGCGGTCCGCGATCAGGCGCATCTGGCTTAAACTGACTTCCTGGTGGAAACCCACCACCGCGAAGTTGCTGGTGTGCACCTTGAGCAAGAGCCCGGTTTGCGAGGTAATAGCGTTCTCGTAGTCGCTGGGATGGGTCTTGTTGGTAGTGCCCACCTCGCGCAGGATAGCCCCGCTCGTGGCCATGACATCGGGGATACGGAAGGAGCCACCGATTTCAACCAGCTGACCGCGGCTGACGATCACCTCACGGCCGGCGGCCAGGGATTGCAGGCTCAAGAATACGGCGGCGGCGTTGTTGTTCACCACCAGGGCCGCCTCAGCGCCGGTTAGTTCCTTGAGGATGCCCGCCACGTGTACGTAGCGGCTGCCCCGGGCGCCGGCGGCCAGATCGTACTCCAGGTTGCTGTAGGTCCAGTTCAGCTCTGCCAGTCGTTCCAGGGCCTCCTCGGCCAACAGCGAGCGCCCCAGGTTGGTGTGCACCACCACTCCGGTGGCGTTGACCACGCGCCGTAGGCTTGGGCGGGCCAGCAGGCGGGCCTGGGCGGCGGCTTGCCCTGCCACCGCATCCAGGGTCAGATCTCCGAGGCGCACTTCCTGACCGGCCAGCAGCCGGCTGCGCAGGTCGTCGAGCACCAGGCGCACGGCCTGCAAGGTCAGAGGGCGCGGCACTTCGCCGGCCAGCGAGGCCAATTCCGCTCGGGCCAGCACCTGGTCTACCTTGGGCAGGCGGGCCATGAAACTCTGCTCGACCATGGCAATTTCTCCAACTAGGCGCCTGTCAGAGTAACACCTCGAAAGGCGCCTAGAGCGGACCAAGACCACCTCAATCAGGCCTTGGCCTGGCTGGGGATTCCGGGAATTGCCCGCCCGGAAGCACGCTAAATTCCCAAATTTATTTTTGGCAAACGTCAAAAGGAGAAGGCCAGGGAGTGCTTTCTCCGACACATGCCTAAATGCTATGCTTGGCTTACACCAAAGCGCAGGTGGAAACAAGGCCTTACTAGGGTTGGCTCAACCCTCCTCCCCCACGGACGGCCAGCCGCCCTCCAGCCAGAATATGAAGCCACCCTTCATCAGGCCGGCCCGGGGCACCGCCCCCAGGGCCAGGTAGGAGTGACAGGTGTCGCCGAACAGGGCCGGGTTGGGGTTCACCTGCCCTAGGCACATCATCTAGGCGGCGGCGTAGCCCATCTCCTCCAAGAGCTCGCGGGCGCCGGTCTGTTCCGGGCTTTCGCCAGAGTCGACGATACCGCCGAGTATTTCCAGCAAGGGGCGGAGCCGCCTTGACGCCACTGGCGGATCAGCACCAACTACCCCTGGGGGGTTATGAGCATTACGTTGACCCAATGGGGTGCGTACAAAATAGTGAAATCATGGGCGTCTCCGCCGACCAGCCGGCGGGTGGCCCGTTCCACCCGCAAGACGGGATGATCAAAAGCCAACTCGGTGTGGCAAGTGCGCCAGATTTCCATTTTTGTCCCCCGGGATAAAGCCGCGGCTTGTATTGCCGGATGAGCCACGTTCAAAAAAAGATAGGCTTCCTCCCTATTTAGTAACGTTCAGGTTTTCCACTAGGTATACCCGACATTTCGGGCGAATATTGGAGGTGGAGGACGCGGTGGGTGAGATCACTAAATCTCCGGCAGCGCCCGCCGGGAGCTGGTCGAGAAGAGGCAAGTCCTCCAAGCACATAACCAACGGGCCGGCCATCGCCATTCCCTTCTCCACCGCCAACGGCCATTTCATCATGGAGGTCTGCTTCAACGCTTAGTACAGAGGGTCGGCCAAGCCCCCAGAGGCCGCTGGGAGGCGTCTGGACATAATGGCACGCACCCCGGCGCCCCAGCCAGCAGGAGGCGGCCACCCCTTTCCGGGTTGGGTGCTAGGTGACGATGCCGCGGCCCTAGACCACCAGGCTACTCAGCACCACCCGTTGCAGGAAATAAAGGGCCAGGATGAGCAACAGGGGGGCTATGTCCATGCCGCCGAAATTGGTGGGGATGATCTTGCGGATGCGGGAGAAGACCGGTTCGGTAACCGCGCGTAAAAAGCGCACGATGGGATTGTCCGGATCAGGGTTGACCCAAGTGATGACCGCGGCGATGATAACCATCCAGGTGTAAACGTCAAGCAGCCAACCCACGAATTTCAGCAAATTAATCAATAATATCATTTAGCTACTACCACTTGGTGACCCATGGCCGCCCGCTGACAGGATACTAAAAAAGCCCGCCCATGGACTCTTTCAACTCGAGTTAGCCGAATTAATTCGACTAACTCTCCTAAAAGTGCCTCTTCGTCGCCATGAGTGGAATTGGTGTAGCTCCGGTGTCATGACGCAGCGATCCACATGGCCGAGTTGAAGCAGGAGGCAATCCGGGAAAGTGCTCTGTATTTTCTGGCCGGCAAATGTCCGTGGCACGGACGCGGCGCACGGCTAGCCTCCCTATACGGCTAGCCTCCCTATGATGATATACCGGTCATCGCCTGTCAAGCCCATACTCCCCACGCCGCGGCCCTTTAGGCAGCCCAAAGCGCGGTTGAATTTACCTTTTGGGTTGATATACTAAGTGGTATGAAGAGCGTGCGGCTAGCGCGGTCAGCCTGAGCGGGCTCCTTTTTTGTTTCCTCCGGAAAGGACACAAGGCAACTTGCTGGAGACACGGACGATGCGCGGCTCTCTTTTCACCATGGTCTTGGACCTGACCTCAGTCGCGGCCATGGGCGTCCATAATGTCTATGGGTCCTGCCCAGGCGCTGGAACCGCGCCCTTCCGGTCAGCCATCCCGCCGGACTCTGGCTGCCAGGCCGGCCATGCCCTACCGGTTAGAAACCAGCCTCGCGTTGCCACCCACCACCTACCGTGCTAGCCATTGGCCTTAACACCTGACCCATTGGACCGCCGAGCCCGCCGAGAACGGAAAATGATGTATATAGTCCTGGGCATGGGGCCAGGACTTGGACTTCAAACCCCGGAGACAATCAAATGAAGAAACTGTTGGCAATCGCCCTGACGGTATTCTTGGCCACGGCCTGTGCCTGTTGGGCTGCGGCGGCGGAGGATGACACACCGCTGATGGCCGGCGAGAAGGCCCTTAGCGAGGAATTCGCGGCGGCGATTCCCAAGGGCAAGATCAAAACTATCAATGACCTGCATAAGAAGTGGGAGGAGGTCATCACCGGGGCCTCCAAGGCCATCCTGCTGGACGTGCGCAGTCTACCCGAATTCGAGGCCTTTCACATCGAGGGCTCCAGCCACATCGATGCAGGCCACATCTTCACCATTCCCAAAAGGATTAAGGACCCAGCCACCGAGATTTGGGTCTTTTGCAGCAACGACCACCGCGCTAAGTTGGCAGCCGGCACCCTCTACAAGTATGGTTACAAGAATGTCTTCTTGGTGTCCAAGGCCCCGGACGGCAGCGAGGGAGGCCTGGTGGGCTGGGTCAAGCGCGGCCACCCCGTGGTGAATTACTATTTCGGCTAAGCCGACAAAAACGGCATCCACTTCTCGGCGCCGCCCCTCAAGGAGCGCAACTGCGAAAACTCCATCGGCCAGTACTCCAGTTCCCGGGCCGATATCTGCGGCAAGTAGCCCCCCCTCCCCCGACCTAGCCTGATCCGTGGGGGCGGACCAAGAGCCGCCAACAACTCAAAACTCACGGCCAAGGAATCTGTCAGGCCTGCTTGGAGGCCGTAGGCCCCTACCAGGCCGTCGCCAGGCTTTGAGCCTGAATGGCTCTCGCGTCCGCGCGTGGGCGAGGGCTTGCGTATGACCTTTCGCGCTTTAGGCGCATCATCACCATGGAGGCGGGCAAAGCCGGCGCGCCCATGGCCAGAGCCCTGGAGGATATGTCCTGAGGCCGCGGCTGAAGGCGGGGCGGGTGGTGATCAAAGATGAGCACAGCGGCCTTACCAGAGTCATCGAGCTTCTGGAGGCCAGCCACCCCCTGCCGGACTCGCGCGGGCTGGCCGCCGGGACAGGCCCTGACCCGGCTCTTGGAGTAGGCCGGCGAGGACACCCTGATTTTTTGCCTGCTCTCCGGCGGGGGCAGCGCCCTGCTGGTGATACCGGCGCCGGGGCTTACGCTTTACGACAAGTAAAAGACCACCCGCTGTTGGTTCTTGCTTTGTTCTGATCGGGCAGTAAGGGAATTTTTCAGATTGGCTTGACCAGGTAGGGATTTTATCCCATTATCCTGGACCTTGGATGTGAGTCCAGGAATGAGGCAGTGGCCGAGGGGGGGTGGTGGAACACCCCTGATCCCGAGAGACGAGAGTAACTCCCTGCCATCTGGTTGCCATCGTACTTTTCGTTACAGCCTGCGTTAATAAGATCATGAAACTGGGACGGCGTTTCCCCTGCCCCCAGCCGGAGAGGTGCCCCCGATGTGGAAGCGTCCGACTTTGGGGGCACGGCTTCGTGCCTGCCTATTTTGATGAAGACCTTACAGCGATTTGGCTTTGGCTTTTCTTCTGCCCTGACTGCCGGGCGGTAATCCGGCTGCAGCCGCGGGGTTACTGGAGCCGGTTTCAGGCTCCGGTGGAAACCATTCGTTAAAGCCTTTCCAATAAGCTAGCCAGGGGCAGATGGGACCCTGGCCTGCCGCGCTCCCGCCAGCGCCACTGGCTCAAGGGCTTGCTGCGGCAGGTGAGCCTATACCTGGGGTCAAGCTGGTCGGGCCACTTGATTGGGCCTTCGATTGGCTCAGTGGCCGCGGCCAGCCGGTGGGCGCAAAACAAGAGCCCTTTCCCTCTCTGAGCCACCTACCCAAGGGTGCCGTTGTCCTAGCCCGGCCCCCCGGTCTACACATGGGCGAAACACCCCTATGGAAAACCGACATAGACGAGGATCAGAAAAAACGAGTAGCCATCTTCCGTTTCGGCGCCATCAGTGACTTTTTTGCAAGGGACTATATGGAGAATGGTGAACGGGAGGGGCTCCTGCGGGACAAATGCGCCCAACGGTGGCAAATCCCCTCTTCAACCACACCAGATTGTCGCGCTCTACCATCCTGGGACGGATAAAGGCTCTATCACCAGGGCGGCGGCAAGCTGGAATTTCTCGACCCCATGGGCAGGAATGACCGGAGCGGCAGCAGGGCCTTGGACGAGGACACCGCCCAGGCCCTGGTCAGCCTGCGCAGGGAACTGCCCTCATCAACGAAATGATGCGCCGACGCTTGACCTCGCTCGACGTGATCCTCAAGGCACCCACCGACTACCGCTTTCTAAACCAGCAGGGACTGATGGGCAAACAGGTCGCCCCACCTGTCGACCGCAGACGCTTCGAGGCCAAGCTGCCCAACGACATTTGGCAGAATGACGCTATGCATGGGCCGTTGCTCCTGGTGGGCGACAAGCGGCGCAAAACCTACCTCTTCGCATTTATCGACGACATAAGCCGCCTTATCGCCCATGCCAAATTTTACCTCTCCGAAGGCCTGCCATTTATCTAAAGGCCTTGCGCCTGGCCCTGCTCAAATAGGGGGCTGCCACGCAAGCTCTACCTCGACAACGGCCCAGCCTTCCGCTCCCACCACCTGGAACAGATCACCGTCTCCCTGGACATTGGCCTAGTCCACTCACCGCCCTACGTGCCCCAGTGCAGGGGCAAGATCAAAAGGTTTCCGTACCGTCAAGTCCCAGTTTCTCCACGGCTTCAAAGACGCGACACCCTTCGGGATATCAATGAGGCCTTCTGGAGTGCTGGATTAGGGACGTCTACCACCAGCGTAAGCATCTGGGCACCGGAAAGGCCCCCCTGCAACGCTTCACCTGCAAAATAGAGTGCATCAAGCTTGCCCACGCCGACCTGGAAGGCTACTTCAGAATCGGCAAGCGAATCATCCTCCTTTACCAC
>CBCOTF020000253.1:0-10396 GCA_965112955.2 Desulfarculales bacterium | reverse complement strand
GGACAACGGCACCCTTGGGTAGGTGGCTCAGGGAGGGAAAGGACTCTCGCTTTGCACCGACCGGCTGGCCGCGGCTTGGCCGCGGCCACTAAGCCAATCGAAGGCCCCAAGCAGGCCGCCTGACCAGCCTGACCCCAGGTATAGGTTCACCTGAGGTATAGGTTCACCTGCCGTAACAGGCCCTTGAGCCAGTGGCGCTGGCGGAAGCGCGGCGGGTCAGGGTCCCTTCTGCCCCGGGCTAACTTATTGGAGAAGTTTTGTCGAATGATCTCCACTAGGGCCTGGAACCGGCTCTAGCAGCCCCACGGCCGCAGCCGGATCACCGCCCGGCAGTCAGGGTAGAGGAAACGTCAAAGCCAAATCACTGTAGGGGCTTCATCAAAGTAGGCAGGCACGGGGGAAGCCATGCCCCAAAAGCCGGACGTTCCCACACCGAGGGCACCTCTCCGGCCGAGGCCAGGGAAAACGCCGCCCCAGCTCCATGATCTTTTTGCCGCAGGCTGCAACGAAAAGTACGATGCCAACCAGATGGCAGAGAGTTATTCCCGTCTCTTGTGGCCAGGGGTGTTCCACCATCCTCGACCCCTCCCTCATTTCTGGATCCACATTCAAGGTCCAGGATAATGGGATAAAATCTCTACCTGGTCAAGCCAATCTGAAAGATCTTCTTCCTCCCCGACCAGAACAAAGCAAAAATCAACACCGTACGGGCCGCCCAATGGCGCATCACCTACTTCACCCGCCATGCCCTGAAGTGCATATCGTCTGACATCAAAACACTGGCCCCGGTCCTTTTCATGATATGATCTACTTCATCGTCATACCACTGGGGGAACTCATTAACTTTCACAGTTAACGACGAATAACCAAAACTGGAAGGCCCGCTGGTGGGAGCCGATCCAGTCGGGCTGGCCCTTGGCCACGTGGCCTCGGCAAAGGTGTAGCTGCTGGCGCCCAGAACCCCCACGAAGACAAAGATCTGGACCGCCTTAACATCACCCGTCAGGGGACCATCACGTCCACGGTCTGGCCGGCATAACCGATAAACGTCTTCTCGCCGGCCCGGTGCTCATGGCGCATGCCCAGCCCCTGCTTGCCTGGCCATTCCCGATAACGCTCGCAAAATCACCTGTATTGGTAGCCCAAGGAATGGACCGCCTTATACTCCTCCCACAATAGCGCTAGGGCCATATCCTTGCGCCTCAGCGCTTGACGGACCTGGGACCACAGCCAAGCTCCGGGCGAAAATTCGTAGACGTTAAGTGTGGAGGTGGAAAGAGTAGCCGCTCAAGCTGCGTCTCATCCAAACTGGTGGGGAAAGGCCAAGACATGCCGGAGCGCGCGGTTCGACGCAGGTAACGGGACACCGTGGCCCGGCTTATCCCGCAACTTCTGGCAATGTCCCGGTTGCCGCAGCCGGCCTCGTGCTTCAGCCGAAGTACTTCCTTGATCTTACGCATGGGGAACCTCTCCGCCGGCATCTGCACCCTTCGTGTTGGAAAGGCGCAGTATAGCCAATCAGATGTTATCCAGCGTCGCCTATTACCCCAAGTGGCCCCCGCATCGCGTGGAATCACTGGCCTGCTTGAAGCGGAATCCGCACGACAAGACCCCTGTGGCATAATGCAGATACCAGCGGCGCCGTGCCCCGGCCACCCGGCCCACATCACCGAATTAGGTGGCCCTCTTCAAATGGGGTGCATGGCTCACTTCCCTGGAATCCGCACCAACCAAGTCATCATGGCAGATCACCTCACCGTCAGCGGCCCCTACTCCCCCAGCGCGGAACTGGCCAGAATGAAGCCGGTGCCCATCGCCAAGCTTAAGGCTTTGGACAGCGCCACCGGCCTGGCCGTGGCCGACTGGCTGGCCCAAAAAAACGGAGCTTGACCGCCTGGCCCCGTCCATGCCGCCTTTGACCTGGGTAACATTTTTGTGATTAACTGTGCGAAATGATTGAACCTGACTTCCTATCCAGGCCCAATAGCGCGAGACCGCCATGCCCCTGACCGCCCACAGCGTACTCCTGGTGGTGGACGACCCCCGCACCATGCGGACCTTCTTGGGCCAGACCGTGCACGACCTGGGCTACAAGCAAATCCTGGCCACCGAGGACGGGTACCACGCCCTAACCATGCTCAAGCAGCACTATGTTGCTTTCATCATCTGCGACTGGAGCATGCCCAAGATGAGCGGGCTGAAGCTGCTCAAACAGGTGTGCGGCGACCCCACCACGGCGGGCCTGCCCTTTGTAATGGTCGCCACCGCCGCAGACAAGGACCCCGTGATGCAGGCCATCCAGGCGGGGGTGAGCAACCACATCGTCAAGTCTTTCAATATGGAGATCCTGGTCTCGAAGATTTCCCAGGTTGAGACCAAGCACGAGTAGGGGTAGGGTTTCGAGTTAGTTAAGCCTTACTCGCCTGAAAGCCTACTTAAGCTGCGCCCTCACCCTCTCGATGCTCTTGGCCTTTCCCGTCACCTCATCCACCTCCACCAAGGCCCCTTGCAGCCAGGGGTCCCGCTTGGCCACCTGAAATTTCTGGGGGCGTTGACTAAGGAAGCGGCTGATGGCCGCTGTCGGCTCTATGCCGATCACCGACTCCTGAGGCCCCGTCATGCCCAGGTCGGTGATAAAGGCCGTGCCCAAAGGCAGGATACGCTCGTCTGCCGTCTGCACGTGGGTGTGGGTGCCCATAACGGCGCTGACCCGACCGTCGAAGTGCCAGGCCAGGGCTTGCTTTTCGCTGGTGGCCTCGGCGTGCATATCCACGCATACCACGTTCGTGCCCCGCAAAGGATTGGCCAAAAGCGCCTCCAGGGTGGCGAAGGGGCAGTTCAGGCTGGACATGAAGGTGCGCCCCTCCAGGTTGACCACCGCCACCGCCACCCCGTTCTTCAGGCGGGCGCGCACATACCCCTGGCCGGGGCTGCCTTCGGGGTAGTTGGCCGGGCGCAGCAGGTGGGGCTCGGAATCCAGCAGGGGCAGGAGGTCGCGTTGCTTCCAGACGTGGTTACCGGTGGTGATGACGTCAACACCTTGCAGGAACATTTCGCGGGCCTGGCGGTCGTTGACCCCCAGGCCGCCGGCGGCGTTCTCGGCGTTGACCACCACCAAGTCCACGGCCAGGCGGTGGCGCAAAGAGGGCAATAACACCTCCAGGCAGCGCCGCCCCGGCGAGCCGAAGACATCGCCGATGAATAGCAGGCGGATCATGGGCCGTCCAGGTTAGGGGTGAAAAACCCTTAATAGCCTACAGTAAAGCTGGCGGGAAGCAAGGCGGAGCCGGTACCGGCTGCCCCCGGCTGGGCATAAACGGGTCGGTTGGCGCTATGCCGCCAACCAAAGCCAGCGGCTCCCGTAACAGTTGTTTAAATTCAAAGGCAAAAGAAAGGCGGGCGGGAACAAGCCCCACCCGCCTTAGTTTTTTCACGAGAACCTATCCACGGGAACCAGCCAACCTTCGTCAGGCGACAGCTTCGCCCGACCCGTTATCGCCCCGTAGGGGCATTCCATTAGCGGGCGAAGTCCACGGCCCTGGTTTCGCGGATGACCGTGACCTTGATTTGGCCGGGGTACATTATCTCCTCCTCGATCTTGCGGGCCACGTCGTGGCTGAGCAGGAGAGCCTGGTCGTCGGTGGTCTTCTCAGCCTCCAGGACGATGCGAACCTCGCGTCCGGCTTGAATGGCGAAGGAGTTGGAAACGCCCTGGAAAGCGTTGGCGATGCGCTCCAGGTCCTCCAGACGCTTAACGTAGGATTCCAGCATTTCGCGGCGGGCGCCGGGGCGGGCGCCGGAGAGGGCGTCGGCCGCCTGCACCAGAACCGCCAGCACCAACTCGGGTGGGATGTCCTCGTGGTGGGCTTGGATGGCGTGGATGATGTGGGGCTTCTCGCCGTGGCGCTTGGCCAGGTCGGCACCGATAACCGCGTGGGGGCCTTCGATCTCGTGGTCTACGGCTTTACCGATGTCGTGCAAAAGTCCGGCGCGCTTGGCGTGCGTGGGGTTGATGCCCAACTCGCTAGCCATGATGCCGCAGAGGAAGGCCACCTCCAGGGAGTGTTGCAGCACGTTCTGGGCGTAGGAGGAGCGGTAGCGCAACCGACCGATAAGCTTTACTATTTCTGGATGAATGCCGTGCACGCCCACGTCGAAAGTGGCCTGCTCGCCGGCCTCCTTGATACTGGCCTCCACCTCGGTAGTGACCTTCTTGACCACTTCTTCGATGCGCGCGGGGTGGATGCGGCCGTCGGCGATGAGGCGCTCTAGGCTCAGGCGGGCGATCTCGCGGCGCATGGGGTTGAAACCCGAAAGGATCACCGCCTCAGGCGTGTCGTCAATGATCAGATCTATACCGGTGGCCGCCTCAATGGCGCGGATGTTGCGTCCCTCGCGGCCAATGATGCGCCCCTTCATCTCGTCGGAGGGCAGGGTAACCACGCTGACGGTTTTTTCCACGGCGTAGTCGCCGGCGTAGCGCTTGCAGGCGAGCGCCAGGATCTCCTGGGCCTTCTTGGTGCCGGTCTCCTTGGTCTCCTGCTCGATGCGCTTGACCGTCTTAGCCGCCTCGTGACGGGCCTGGTCCTCGATAGACTGGATAACCTGCTGGCGGGCTTGGTCCTGGGTCAGGCTGGCGATCTGCTCCAGAGTCTCCTTTTGTTGGGCCACCAATTGGTCGTACTTGGCGCGCTGTTCGTCCACTCCCCGCTCGCGCTCGATTAGTGTAAGCTCGTGGCGGGTGGTTTCCTGCTCCCGGGATCCCAGGCTCTGGGCCTTCTTGTCCAGAAGCTCTTCCTTCTGGGTCAGGCGCTTTTCGACTTGATTTAGTTCGACGCGGCGCTCCTTGATATCACCCTCCAACTCCAGCTTCATCTGGTAGATTTGATCCTTGGCCTGTAGGAGGGCTTCCTTTTTAAGGGTGTTAGCCTCGCGGCGAGAGTCGTCCATCAGCCGCTGGCTCAAGGCCTCCACGGACTGCAAACGCGACTGGGCCTGCCTGAGGCGAACGATATAGCCCACCGCCATGCCTACGATCAGGGCGACGATGATACCGATGACGGCTAGCGGTGTGGACATGGGTCCTCCTTGTCTGCTTGAGCAAGGAGGCCGGGGCCTAAAACGGCGGGGCGAGGTCTTGAGAGTCCGAACGGAATAAGCGGCGCCGGCCTGAGGCTGGGCCCAACCCTGGCCAGGCCGGCCAATCCCTGAATTTGTGCTGGCAGGACTTGGCCCGCCGCATCCACGGCCGAATGCCGTTTGCTTCGTCTTGGCTGAACAGAAGTCCGGCCAAGCGCCAGGCCGGCGGGAGAAGCCGCGGCAGGCACAGAGCAGTGACCAGGACCAATAGCAGACTCACGGGTACCATCGTCTCGGGGCGAACCCCCTTGCCGTTCTTCGAGAGACGCGCTTTTAATGAGGTGCCCCCGCCTCTGCCGTGTGGCGCCGTCGTTTTGAACCTGGCTGACCAGGTGGGTCGGGCATGACCTCGGTTCGGGTCCCCCGCTTTGGGAGGTCCACCCCCTTGGTATTCAGTGGCGTTCGACCCGTTTTTTTGTGTGTTGGCTCAAAAGAATTCTTCGCCTTTAGCCACGCACAGCGCAGGGGTCCTCAAGTCTGAGCAAGCTCGATCTTTTTAAGCAATCTCTCGGCTTGGGCCTCGATCTCCTGTAGCATATGTTGCTGCTGTTCCTGTAGTTGCAGCAGTTCGTTGGTTATGTTCAGGGCGGCCAGCACAGTGGCGGCCAGGGTAGAGGAGGTATTGGTGTTGGTCAAGATTTCGTTCAAGCGGGCATTAAGATGGGCAGCCACCCGCCGCACCTGCCCCTCGCTGTTCTGGGATCGCAGCACATACTCGTTACCGAGTATCTGGATCTTGACGGCCTCCACCTCCCGGCACCTCAATAATTCTCCAGCCTTTGCACTAGGCTTTCTATGCGCTTACGCACATCTTCGCGTTCGGCGTCCTGAGCGGCCATCAGCTCGCCCAACTCGTTAGCTTCCTTCTCCTTCTCGTCCAGCCGGCCCTTCAGGTCGAAGTTTTCGGCCTTAAGGGAGTTTAGCCGGTTGAGTAAATCCTCGATCTTGGCCTCGAGGCGGGCAAAGGCGGCTACTTCCATAATTTGTCCACCTTGTCTCCCGCATTATCACCATAGGTGATGGCAGGTTTGGGGTCAAAGGTTTTGTAGCGCTTGTGCTGGCAAGCGCCTAAGGAAATGACGTTTTTCACCGCCAACCCCGGGCGGACCGGTACTGCCGGCCGATCTATCAAAGTTATAAGTCCTTACTACTTTTACTCCACTGTGACACTTTTGGCAAGGTTGCGGGGCTGGTCTACGTCGGTGCCTCTGAGCACCGCCACGTGATAGGCCAAAAGTTGCAAGGGCACCGTGAGCAGTATGGGCGCCAGCAAGGGCGGGCAGACCGGCACTGAGATCATGGCATCGGCTAGGCCGCAGGCTAGGGCGTTGTCCGCCTCGGTCACGACAATGACCTTGCCGCCGCGGGCGCGTACCTCCTGCATGTTAGAGATGACCTTCTCCAGCACATCGTTTCGGTTGGCCAGCACCACCACGGGCATCTTTTCGTCGATCAGCGCGATGGGTCCGTGCTTCATCTCGCCGGCGGGGTAGCCCTCGGCGTGAATGTAGCTGATCTCCTTGAGCTTAAGCGCGCCCTCCAGGGCTATGGGGTAGCAGATTCCGCGTCCCAGAAACAAAAAGTCCCGGGCCTGGCAGAAGCGTTCGGCTACGGTGCACACTTGGTACTCCAGCTCCAGGGCTTGGGTGACCAGGCCGGGCAGCTGCACCAGCTCGTCCACTAGCTTCAGCCCCCGGGCCTCGTCGATAGCCCCACGCAGGCGCCCCAGGTGCAGGGCCAGCAGGAACAGGGCTATGAGTTGGGTAGTAAAAGCCTTGGTGGAGGCCACTCCGATTTCGGGGCCGGCGTGGGTGTAGAGCACGCCGGTGGACTCGCGCACCAGGGACGAGCCGACCACATTGCAAATAGTCAGTGCTTTAGCCCCTTTGGCTTTGGCTTCCCGCATCGCCGCCAAGGTGTCAGCCGTCTCGCCGGACTGGCTGAGGGCCACCACCAGGTCGCCGGGGGCCACCAGGGGATCGCGGTAGCGGAACTCGGAGCTCAACTCCACGTCGGTGGGTACCCGCGCCAGGTTCTCCACCAGGAATTTGCCCACCAGCCCAGCGTGGTAGCTGGTGCCGCAAGCCAGAAATATGATTCGGTTAGCGTATTTAAGCTCGTAATCCGCGTAGATCGGGCAAAAATACGTCGGCCGATCCGGCCTTCACCCGGCCAGCCAGGGTGTCCACCAAGGCCCGGGGCTGCTCGAAGATCTCTTTTGCATGAAGTGGGTGTAGCCGGCCTTCTCGGCCATAGCCGGCGACCAGGAGATCAGGTCCTCCCGCCGCTCCTGCACCCTGCCTTCCATGTCGGTAATGACGTGGAAGCCGTTCTGCACCACCACCACGTCACCGTCGTGTAAGAAAACCACGCGGTTGGTGTGGGAGAGGAAGGCCGGCACGTCCGAGGCCAGGAAGAACTCGCCGGGCTGGTTGCCTAAACCCAGGATCAGGGGTGAGTCCTTGCGTGCCCCTACCATCAGGTCGGGGCGGCGGCGATCTAGGAGCACCAGGGCGTAGGAACCGCGGATATGGCTCAGGGCCCGGTATAGGGCCGTGGGCAGGTCCGGTGCGCCCTCGGCCATTATGGTGCTGAGCAGGTGAGCTACGATCTCGGTGTCGGTTTCGCTGCTGAAAACGCAGCCCTTGGCCTGCAAAACAGCCTTGAGTTCTAGATAGTTCTCGATGATGCCATTATGCACCACTGCCACTTCGCCAGCCAGGTGGGGATGGGCGTTGATTTCAGAAGGGTGGCCGTGGGTGGCCCAGCGGGTGTGCCCCATACCCAAGGCTCCGCTCAGGGGGTCTGCCCCCAGCTTGCCGCGCAATTCCGATAGCTTGCCCTGAGCGCGCCATACTATGAAGCCTTGCGGCCCCACCAGGGCCAGGCCGGCTGAGTCGTAACCTCGGTACTCCAGGCGGCTCAGGCCTTCCATAATCACATCCACAGCGTTCTTGGGGCCGATATAACCGATGATCCCGCACATGGGCTGATGCTCCTTTGACTGGACTGACGGGGAACATTGAGGGCCAGGGGCGAGGGCCTCCCCGCGGGCGCCTACCCAACTATCCTAATCTAACAAATTGCCCGTGGTTATGCTCGGAGTTTGCAGTGGGTAAAGCAATAGGCAGGCCAAGGGGGCAGGAGGAAGAACATCCGTGGAAAAAGTTGAGGCCTAATCAATCTTAACTAGCTGTCATTGCGAGCGAAGCACGGCCAGCCACCATATTTGATTCACTATTGGATATCTGAGTAGTCGATAGCCTATTGTACGAAGCAGGGGTAAATAAAAGCCTCTTCGTCGTCATGGGCGGACTCGGTGTAGTTCCGGTGTTATGATGCAGCGATTCGCATGGCCGAGTTGAAGCAAAAGGCAATCATGAACGCCAGCGAGCTTTTGGCTCTTGACCTGGGGTTGCAACCGCCCTGGTTGCTGGTGGGGCAGTGTGTGGACACCGATAAACAGCCTCACGAGGTCTTTTTGGAGGTTACTGTCGACCGGGAAACCGAATACCCCTGCCCGGAGTGTGACAGGTTGTGCAAGGCTCATGACTTCCACGAATTCACCTGGTGTCACCGTAATCTTTTCTAGCATCATTGCTACGTAACCGCCAGGGTGCCCCGGGTGGACTGCCACCGACCACGGGCCCAAACAGGTCAAAATGCCCTGGACCAGCGAGGGCAGCCAGCTCACCTCGCTGTTCGAGCAGGCGGCCATGATCCTGGTGCGGGGGATGCCAGTGTTGGCTGCGGCCCGCATCATCGGGATTAGCGACACGCGATTTTGGCGGGTGGTCCAGTTCTACGTGGCCCAGATCCTGTCCAAAATGGACCTGGGTGGGGGGCAAGGCCGTGGCTCTAAATGAAATCGCCTCCAAGCGAGGCCACAACTACATCACCATCTTCATCGACCTAGACCGCAAGCAAAAGCCGGCCATCTTCGTTACCCCCGGCAAGGGCAAGGGCAAGGGCTGTCTGGCTCTGTTCCGCCGCTTCCTGCGTGAATATGGCGCTTTTTTCAAATGGGAGCCGAGGTGGTCAGGAACGTGGGTCAAACCAGCTGAGCTTTAATGTTTAGCCCGGTTTTTTTGCCAATCGGAAGGAGGATAGCTTATGTTCCAGGTGACGGTTGATGCTGACAAATGCATCGGCGACGAGGAATGCGTAGAGGTTTGCCCGGTCGACGTGTATGAAATGCAGGATGGCAAGGCGGTTCCCGTGAACGCGGATGAGTGCTTGGGCTGCGAGAGCTGCGTTGAGGTGTGCGAAAACGACGCCATCACGATCACAGAAGTCTAGCCCGTCAGTTGCAGACCAGAGCAACCCGCCACGGAATCGCCTTGATTTCGCGGCGGGTTTTTTATGGACTGGCCCGACCGGCCGCCGTGGCGGCGGCGCGCTGGCCGACTGAGGGCTTGCTGTAAGCTCAAGGGCCAACCCAGAGGGCCGGCCCTGTAAGGATCGCCGGGATTTAGGCCGGTGCTACTTGGCCTTGGGATGGCACTCGTCGCACTTGGTGGGGCCCTTCTTCTGATCTTTGTGGCATTCGCGGCACTGCTTGTGCAACGCGTTATACAGGCTCAGGGGCACGCCTTCTGCCGCGGGCTTCTTGTCGGCGGAGGTGTGGCACTCGGCGCACTTCTCCACCTTGTCGCCTTCCTTCCAAATGTTGGTCTTCTTGTTAGCTTTGACGTGATGGCACTTGTCGCAGGCGACCTTGTGCTCCGTGCCGTGCTTGGTGTGGGTGAGCCTCACCACGGCCTTGGTCAGGGGGCCGAAAACCTTAGTGTTGTCGATGAGAAATTCGTCCTTCACCTCACCGGATTTGGTTTTGGCCGCCCAGGCAGCGCCGCCCAGCAAGGCCAGCGCCACGAAGGCCACCAGGGCCACAATGGCAATAATACCCTTCTTCATGGTTGTGTCTTCCTCCTCCTCGATAGCAAAAAAAGCGGAATCCAGGACTTTCGCTTGCCTACCCCTAGTGGGTGCGTTTATAGCCCTGAGAATTGGCCAATGTCAAGGAGTTTTACCCCTTGGAAGCCTTGTGTGCTGCGTCCAGGAAAGAGGGCCCTGAATTATATTTGCAGAGGGGCACCTAATCCAGTGATGTGGGCTTGGTGGCCGGGGCCCGGCGCCACTGATGTCTACATTATGCCACAGGGCCTTATCGCCGGTCAAGCTTGCCAGCTTCTCCCTTTTGGACTTTCTTTTCAAGTTTATCTTGTAGGCATTATGGATCAGGCGATCGAGGATGGCA
>CBCOTF020000252.1:0-3588 GCA_965112955.2 Desulfarculales bacterium | reverse complement strand
GGATAATGGGATAAAATCCCTACCTGGTCAAGCCAATCTGAAAAATTCCCTTACTTCCCGATCAGAACAAAGCAAGAATCAACAGGGCACGGCCACCCGTGGGGGGTCGCTGCCTGGCTCCACGCCCACCAGGTCGATACGGTCGCGGGTGGAGCGCGGCGGCGTCCAGGCCGGCACCGCCACCAGCCCCATCTCTTCCACCACTTGATTCAGCAGGCAGATAATGGCCTAACGGGTAACCTCCTCCTGGCGCAGGGTCTTGGGTTTTTCCGCAAAACGGTCACGCAGGGCTTGAGCCAGGGCCTGCAGCTTGTCGTTCATAGCCTCCTCCTAGGCATCGTTCGTCTGCTAGGCTAGCCCAGGTGGCCACCCAAGTCAAAGCCTCTCCCAACCACCCGCCAAACCGCCAGAAGCAAAAAAGCCTGTGCTAGTCGCAGACCTCGCGCTCGACCTTCCGCGTCATTTGGCCGTTCTCGAAATATTTCTCTTTGGCGGTGTTATGGCTGCGGCCCCGGCTGGCTGCGGGATAGGCCTCCACGCGATGAGCGCCGCCATTGCTAGTGTAGGTCACGAGCTTTCTGTTATGAACCGCCTCGCGGGAGGCCTTCTTGACTATATGGGCGATGGTCGCCCCAGCCACCATGCCTATAACGCCGCCGATCACGCCCTCCCTCCCAGCCATTGATCAAGGCCCCCGCCACCGCTCTGGGCCTCGGGTAGAACGGACTCTATCTAAGGAGCACCCGGACAGAATGGCCACGATCAGCCCCGCCGCCAGCGGCCGGCTCGGAAACCATTTTTTGCCCATGACTTGCCTCCCCTTGGTCCAGATTGCCCAACACCATCGACCAGGGCAGCCAAGCCGTTTGAGTTGTCGACTATGCTAGTTAGTGTAAGGCATGCAGACACTCCTGAACAAGGGCCGGCCCAAATCGCCGGGCCTCGGCCCCGGCGCCCCTTGCCCGACGGCCCGCAAACGGTATGCTTGTCGCTAAGCAAAGGAGCGCTCCCCCCATGACAGACCAGGCCTTCAGATCTGCCCAGGCGCAGCCCCTCTTGGGCATCACCACCACCATCCCCGTGGAGGTGGCCCTGGCGGCGGGCTATCAGCCCTTGGACCTGAACAACCGCTTCATAACCGATCCCAACCCCGCCGGCCTGGTAGCCCGGGCCGAGGAGCTGGGGCTGCCTCCCACCCTCTGCGCCTGGATCAAAGGCATCTACGCCTGGTGCCTGGCCCACCCCGAAGTGCAGACCATCGTAGGCGTCACTCAGGGCGACTGCTCTAACACCCACGCCCTGATGGAGCTCTTGAGCCTGGCCGGCCGCCGAATGCTGGCCTTCGAGTATCCCCACCAGCGTGGTTTATCGGACCTGGCTCGACAAATGGCCGGCCTGGCCGAGTTGCTGGGCACCAACCTAATGGCCGCCGAGGAGGTACGCCGGCAGCTGGTACCTCTGCGGGCTGACCTGGCCCATGTGGATGATCTGACCTGGCAGACCGGCCAAATCAGCGGCGAGGAGAACCATTTCTGTTTGGTGAACGCTAGCGATTTCGACAGTGATCCCGAGGTATTTCACGTAAATCTCAGAAATTTTCTCAAGCTGGCGCTAACCCGCCCCAGCCAAGAGCGCCGGCCCAGGCTGGGAATCTTGGGAGTGCCGCCCATCATGAGCGGCCTACACGCGGCCCTCCAGGAGATGGGCGCCGCAGTGGTCTTCAACGAGGTGCCTCGCCAGTTCGCCATGCTACCGCCCGAGCAGGGCGGCGACACCGACCTGGCGGCCCAGTACCTACGCTACACCTATTCCTACGATGTCTTCCACCGCTTGGGGGACATCCAGCGCCAGGTCAAACTGCGACGGCTGGACGGGCTGATCCACTACACCCAGACCTTTTGCTTTCGTCAGATGCAAGACCTGGCCCTGCGCCAGGGCTTGAGCCTGCCCATGCTCACCCTGGAGGGCGACCGTGTAGGTCCCCTGGACGCCCGCACCCGCCTGCGTCTGGAGGCCTTTCTGGAGGTATTGAATTGAAGCCTGCAATAGGGTGGCAACTCAGCAGGGGATAGTTATAATTAGGCTGTTTTTTCACCCCGTTCCCCAAGGATTGAACATGAAGCACAATCAAGACGCACCCTCCATTTTACCGGTATTCGCACAGGCCTTGCAGACCGTATACTATCCCGGCTTCGATACCGACATCATCGCTATGGACCTGGTGATTGAAGCCCACCTGGAGGGCGGCAAGGCCGTGGTGCGCTTAAAGCCCCTGGCCGCTCCGCCTGAGGTGAGCGAGGAATTAGAGAACAGGATCGCCGGAGTCGTCTCCAGCCTGACCGGAGTAACCGAACTGGAGCTGAGCGTGCCCAACCCACCCCAGCCCAAAAAAAGCCCCGTTCCCCGGGCCATAGACGGTGTCAGGGCCGTGGTGTCGGTGGCCAGCGGTAAGGGCGGCGTGGGCAAATCCACGGTGGCCGTCAATCTGGCCCTGGGTCTGGCCAGGCTAGGGCTCAAGGTGGGGCTGTTGGACCTAGACCTCTATGGGCCCTCCATCCCCCTGATGCTGGGGCTCACCGACGCCCAACCCGGCGATGCCGAGGGCGGCAAGATCGCCCCGGTGGAGGCCCACGGCATCAAGGTGCTCTCTATCGGCTTCCTGGTGAGGGCCGAGCGCGCCCTGATCTGGCGCGGCCCCATCCTAATGAAGGCCATCAAGCAACTTCTGCACGAGGTAACCTGGGCGCCCCTAGACGTGCTGGTGCTGGACCTGCCTCCCGGTACCGGCGACATCCAGATCACCGTGACCCAAGAGGTGCCCATCGCCGGGGCGGTGGTGGTGACCACTCCCCAGGACGTGGCCCTGGTGGACGCCATCAAGGCCGTGGACATGTTCAACCACACCAACGTACCGGTGCTGGGCATCGTGGAAAACATGAGCTACTTCATCTGCCCCGACTGCCACCGCCGGCACGAGATCTTCGGCCACGGTTCGGTGAAGCCCCTGGCCGAGCGCCTGGGCGCGCCCTTCCTGGGCGAGATACCCCTAGCCCAGGCCGTGCGCGAGGCCATGGATGCCGGCACCCCCATTGTGGAGTCCGAGGCGGCCTCGGGTCAAGCCTACCAGGACTTAGCCCGCAAGGTGGCAGCCCGGCTGGATTTAGCGACCGTCAAGGAGATGCAATGATGCCCGCGCCCACCCGCCAGGAGGTCGAGACCGCCCTGGACAAATGCCGGAGCGATCTGATCAAGCACGGGGGCAACGTGCAGCTGTTGGGGATCAACGCGCAGGGCGTGGTGCTGGTGCGACTCATGGGCGCCTGCTCGGGGTGCAAAAGTGCTGGAGCCACCTTGCATGACGTCATCGAAAAAGCCCTCAAAACAGAGCTGCCTGGCGTGAGCAGCGTGCAGGCGATAATGTAGCCAATTGGGGCCCCCCGGACCGAGTGCCTCGGCTCCCATAAACGGGTCGGGTGGTGTTGTGGCTTGAACCAGCGCTGGCGGCTCCCGTAGGGGCGTTGCCGATTCATGGGCTCTCCTTTCAGGTTTATCTTTTAGACGTTATGGATCAGGCGATCGAGGATGGCA
>CBCOTF020000251.1:0-4889 GCA_965112955.2 Desulfarculales bacterium | reverse complement strand
TCACCGGATTAGGTGCCCCTCTTCAAATGGAATGCATGCCCCATTTCCCTGGAATTCGCACCACGGTCACACCTGGGCCGCGCCTACGCATCGACTAATTTTGCAATATCAACACCATTTTATCTAGTGAATTGCTTAGCTTTGGTGCTTTGGCGGTTTAGCTAGTCATAATTTGGGCTTTAATAATTTTGTCCCTGACTACGGCCGCCAGGTCCTCCCACCGACGTGTTTTGCCCATTGGCACACCTGTTATGTCCGGCGAGACAAAAGCCTACCGCGTGGCACAGTTCCTTGACCTTGCCAGACGAGGGCGTCATGCTATACTTATAAATTGTATCCCTTGCCCCTGACAGGAAAAAACCATGGACCCGGCCATTTTGCCTCCGGACCTGCAAGAAGCGGTGCCCTTCCACAGCCACCTCTGCCCGGGGCTTCTTATCGGCTACCGCGCGGCCAAAGCCGCAGTCCAGGCTTTGAGCTTGACCCGCAGCCAGGACAAGGAGTTGGTAGTGGTGGAAAACGACTTTTGCAGGGTGGACGACTTCCAAGCTCTGTTGGGCACTACCTTCAGCAAGGGCAATCTCAAGTGGCTGGACTACGACGGAAAGCAGGTCTTCACCTTGAGCGACCGGTGGCAAAACCGAACCGTGCGTGTGGCCTTCACCGGTGATGTTCGGCTTCTCCAACGCGCCGATGGCTCTGTAGACCGAGAGGCCTTCAACCACCTGTTTCTGGAGGCGCTCGACCAGGATATCCTAAAGATAGAGGAGGTGGAGTCGGCTCCGCCGGACCCGGTGCGCATCGAGCCCTCGCAAACCTGCGCCCGCTGCCCCTCGCGAAATTACGCCCGCTGCGGCGAGGTGGTGCAGGAGAGCAAGGCGGTGCGGGTGGAAGAGCAGAAGTTGTGTCGTCCTTGCGCCCTGAAGGCCTAGCCGTGAAAGGCCTGGCCCGCTTTTTGTTCGAGGCCGGCATGCTGAAAAAGATGCGCCGGACCGGCTACCACTTCCTGGGCAGCGGCGGCGAGTCGGTGGCGGATCATTGCTTCCGTGCCTCGCTCCTGGGCTACCACCTGGCCCTTTTGGATCCAGCCCTGGACGCCCCCCGGGTGGCTCTGATGCTGATGCACCACGACTTGGCCGAGTCGCGCACCAACGATCTAAATTACGTGCACAAGCGCTATGCAAAGGCCGACGAAAAAAGGCCGCCAGGATCAGCTGGAAGGGCTGCCGCCCGGTGGCGGGCGGATGCAGGAGCTGGCCGCCGAATTCGAGGATGGGTCAAGCCCCGAGGCCCGTCCTTTGACGCGGACCAGCTGGACCTTTTGGTGGAGCTGAAGGAGCAAAAGGATATGGGCAACCCCTACGCCACCCACTGGATCCATTACGCCTTAAAGCGCCTGGACACCCCGGCCGGTCAGGAGTTGGCCCCAGCCATTTTGGACACCGGCTGGACCGACTGGTGGTTCGAGAAGCGCGACGACTGGTGGGCACCGCCCAAGAATTGACACCTGTTCCATATCAGCCCAATACTCATCGCCAATAAAGCAAAATGTTGGCGGGGTGTTAAACTCGCCAGCGTCTTTGATGGCATCTTTTAACGAGAGCCGCGGGCCTAGGCCGCGGCTACACACCTTCTCGACCCGTTATGGAGCAAGGCATTCGGCCGACCCGTTTGCGCCTACCGGGGGCCCCGGACTCGGCGCCCAGAGGGTGGCGTGGGCCTCGAAAAGGATGGGCAGCTCCAGGCCCTTCTGGCGGGCGGCCATAAATGCGTGGTGCAGTTCTTCGTGAGCGCGCACCTTGCGACCGGCCTGAGTTTCCTGTTGGCAAAGCTTCTTAGCCAGAGCCGGCAGGTCTTTGGTTTTGCGGGATTCCTTGCCCAGGGTACGCCCAAGCTCCTGCACCGGACCCGACAGACCCAGGGCCGCGAAGCTGGCGGTCCAGGCAGGGCTGGCGGCGCTAAAGGTTTCAGCCCTGCCGCCCAGAGCCCGGGCCAGGATGATGGCCTCAGTCGAAGCCTGAGACATGTAGTGCCCCACCTGAGCCGCGCCCAGGATGCGCCCCAAGCGGATGAGAAAGCCGCTCCACAGGCTGTAGATCTGGGCCGGGACCCAAGCCGGCTGCACGCCCACGGGATCGTTGCTGGTGCTGACGCCCACCGGCGGCCAGGCGAGGTCAGCCAACTCGCTCAGGCCCGCGGCGGGGCCGGCAGCACTCGGAGGCGGTCCGAGGACGCACCAGGTCGCCCAGCAACGGCCCGCCTAATACGTAGACCTCCACGTCGCCTCGTCCCCGCTCCTGGGCCAGATCGGCCACCAGCTGGTAACACAGTTTGCCGCTTGTAGGCTCGAAGGCGTTGGTGGCCACGATGACCCGCAAGGCCAGTTCGGACTCTTCCAACAGGGTGCGCACCAGATGGTCGAACTCGGCCGAGGGCGCGGCCAGTATCACCTCCGTGGCCTTCTTGAATGCGCTGGGGGCGTCACTGGTAACGAAGACGTTTTTGGGCAGGCGGTGGCCCTCGAAGCACCCGGGTAGGTTGCGATTGACGCCCATGTCGGCGGCCACCTCGGGACAGGAGTCGTAGAGGTCAGGCTGGCGTTGAGGTAGCGCTTCTCATCGAGGATGCGGCTGCCCACCAAGTGAGCCAGGGCGAAGCCCCAGTCACCAGCGCCCACCACCACCAGATTTTCCTTAGCCTGGGGCGAGTAGAGGCGGCGGTCGCCGTGGGTGGCGTAGTAGGCCAGGCCGGCTTCACTTTTGACCTTGGGCAGGCCCAGCTCATCCTTCAGCAGACCGTGTACTACCGCCCGGCGTTTGAGGGTGGCCAGGCCGTCGGCCACCACGTCCTTGAGGGGGCGCTGGAGGATGATGTCCTCCAGATCGGGGTGTTGGTCGAAGGTGGCTTGGTGGTATTCCTTAAGCCTCTCCAATTCCAAGGCCACGGCTTCCACAAGGTCCGGCCGCTTGGTAGGGATTGCCTGGCCGGCGTAATTTTGAGCTGGCGGACACGTCTGTCTCCGCACCCGCGACAACCCTCGGGCCACCAATTGGCTGGACATGACCTTCTTGGCCCGGGCGATGTCTTTGATGGCGGTGAGCGCCGTGAACTCGTCCAGGGTTAGGCCCCCGACGTCGTCCTGGGCGTGCATCTGGTGCAGCTCGCTGAGCAGTCGGGGGCGGGTCAGGGTGCAGTAGGCGCGGCCGTAGAGCCCTTGGGCGGCCCGCCACAGGCCGGTCTTGGGGTGAAGAAGGGATAGGGCGGGGGATGCAACATCCCCAGGCCCTGGCCTGCTGCCCCCCTGGCGGGCGGCCAGGAGAGGTCCTCGAGCACCACAGCGTAGGATATGGCCACCGGCTGCCCCACCGCATCGCCCTCCACGGCCAGGGCGCCGCGTAGGGTACAGGCGGCGGGGGTAGCGCAGGCTGCCGTCGCGGCTGCGGGCGCCGCCGTGCCAGGCCTCCAGGAAGATCTTGATCTGACCGGTGTCGCTCAAAGCCCGGCAATAGTTGAACAGGGTGGTCAGGTAGGACTTGCCCGCTCCCCGGCGCTGCACAGTGTAAGCGCCGTTCATGAGCAGCCTGGCCAGGCTCTTGATGGCCATCATGTTGGTGCCGGCGGCGAACAGCGGCAGGCCCAGGGACATCACCTGGAACAGGGCTTCGGCGATGAACTCGTCCATATGGGAAGAATGGTTGCACAAAAAAACCACGCCCAGGCCCTGGCGGCGGTACTGCTGCAACAGGTCCAGATGGGCCAGTTCGCGGTGGTCGGTGGAGACAAAGGGTTGGCAAGGGTTGGCGTGCTCGAAGAGATGGGACGTTAACATGCAGATGGCTGAGGCAGCCTCCAGGTGGGTCTCGGGATTGTAGCGGCAGGAGATGGCTTCAGTGTGGGCGCGGACCTCCCGGGGATCAACGTGCTCGCCCTCGTCGGAGAGCTGGGCTAGGGTCAACTTCACGGCCCGCTCCAGGATCTCATCCTGACGGGGGCCGTCTAGGGGAATTCTCGATTGAAACAGCTCCAGCCAGGGGCGGCCGGGGGTAGTGCGGTTGATGCGCTTCAAAAGCGCCACGAAGTCCACGCGCTCGGCCAGACCCATCAGGCTTTTTTGCAGCAACCGTCCGGGACTATAGAATTTCTTGCGGTGCTGGGCTGGGCGGCTGGAGTTGTTTTTAGCGGTCATGGCATGCGTATCCTTGCAGCAGGAAACCCACAGTCTGGCCGGAAAGCCGCGCGGCCCCCATGATTGCCACAGCGGTTTGAGCTATGGCGTGGCGCTTATCGTACGGCGGTAGCAAGGGCTTGCCGGGACGGTTGCGGCGGCAGCGTAATCCATATTACCATCCTAGGCTAGGTGGCAGCCGTCGCGCCCAAAAAATTATTGCCGACCGCGGGGCTGAGGTGTAGATTCCGGGCCATGTTGGAGTACACCCCAACCATTATCAGCGAGGAAGAGGCCATAACGCGGCTTAAGGGCCTGGCGCGTCCCTGGGCCGGCGACTATCTGGCCATGTACTCCACCTGGCTGGGAGGCATAGTCACTGAGCCCTGGCTGATGCAGGTGCCTATCGACGACCACATGGTGCACCGTGGAGATGGCATTTTCGAGATGGCCAAGTGCATGGCCGGGCGCATTTACCAGCTGGACCGCCATTTGGTGCGCCTGGCCGGCTCAGCCCAGGCCATCCAGCTGGAGCTGCCCGCCGACCTGGGCGCCCTCAAAAGACTGGTGGTGGCGGTTACTAAGGTCGCCGGCCTACCGGAGCTTGCGGTGCGCATCTACGTCAGCCGCGGCCCCGGCGGCTTCACCACCAACCCTTTCGAATGCCCCTGCCCCTAGGACCGTGCCAAGCTGTTCCGCTGACTTTAACCGCCTGTACACGCCG
>CBCOTF020000250.1:0-8604 GCA_965112955.2 Desulfarculales bacterium | reverse complement strand
GATGGCTTCTGGCTACGACCCTGGAGGCCAGGGGAAGGGAGGTTCTTTATATGAGGAGGTCGGCGAGGTTGTTCTGGTCGGCTAAAATGAAGGGCAGGATTGGTTTGGAGTCTCCCTGAAACTGAGTTATGATGTACAACTCAGTCAGGACTTGAAGCCTGAGGAGAGAGGCTTCATCGATGATGAGGACGGGTTGCTTCTTGCGGCCTTAGCGATCTCCAGGACCTGTTTTATTATGAGCTTGGTGAGGACGGCTCGGGACAAGCTGGTGGTGTCCCCATAGAGCTCGACGCAGATTTGCCTGTAGAGCTCTAGGATGGAATCCTGTGAGGCGGTGACCTAGATGATCTGATACTCGGATGGGTGCAGTCTGCTGGCGGCCCAGCGCAAGGCGGTGGATTTTTCGCTGCCCACGTCTCCGGTGACCAGGGCCAGTAGCGCCGAGGCGGATGGCGTATTCGAAGCGTTGGGCCACGCCGAGGACCTCGGAGGTCTGCATTATTTCCTTAGGCGCCAGGTCAGAGCCGAAGGGATCCCTGGTGAGGGCGAAAAAGACGCGGTAGTTTGGTTTCATGAGCTGCTAACCTTAGGGTCTAGTTTTTGCGAGAAATAAGTGGCCGGGCTCTCGGAGAGGTAAAATTCGGCATGAGCGATCAGGCGGCTCATGTCGTCGATGAAGGCGAAGAGGTAGGCCTCGCGCCGTTTGTCGCCCACCATGAGCATCGGCCCATCATGCGTGGAGTCACTCTGCCAAATGTCGTTGGGCAGATCGGCCTCGAAGCGCCTGCAGCTGGCAGGTGAGTCGACCTTGTTGCCCATCATCCCCTGCTGGTGCAGGAAGCGGTAGTGGGATTTGCCACCGCTGGGCGCATTTGTTCCGCAGTAACCTCTCCCGTTCACCACGCTCCATGTAGTCCCTGGCAAAAAAGTCGCTGATGGCGCCGAAACGGAAGATTGCTATCCGTTTTTTCTGGTCCTCGTCCATGTCGGTCCTCTATGGGGGTGTTTCCGCCCATATGTAGACCGGGGGGCTGTGCCAGGACAACGGCACTCTTGGGTAGGTGGTTCAGTGAGAGAAAGGGCTTTCGCTTTGCGCCGACCGGCTGGCCGCGGCCAAGCCTCGGCCACTGAGCCAATCGAAGGCCTAAGCAGGTCGTCCGACTAGCTTGATCCCAGGCATAGGCTTACCTGCCGCAGCAGGCCTTTGAGCCAGTGGCGTTGGCGGGAGCGCGGCAGGCCAGGGTCTTCTCTACCCCGAGTCAGCTTATTGGAAGGGCTTTGCCGAATGGTCTCCACCAGGGCTTGGGACCGGCTCCAATAGCCCCGCGGTTGCAGACGGATCACCGCCTGGCAGTCAAAGTAGAGGAAGCGCCGAAGCCAAATCGCTGTAGGGACTTTATCAAAATAGGCAAGCACAAGAAAACCGTGCCCCCAAAGCCGGACGCTCCCACACCGGGGGCACCTCTCCGGCCGGGGCTAGTGGGAACGCAGTCCCAGCTCCATGATCTTCTTGATGCAGGCTGCAACGAAAAGTACGATGGCAACCGGATGGCAGGGAGTTATTCCCGTCTCTCGGGGCTAGGGGTGTTCCACCACCCTCGAACACTTCCTCATTCCTGGCCCCACATCCAAGGCCCAGGATAATAGGATAAAATCCCTACCTGGTCATGCCAATCTGAAAAATTTCCTTACTTCCCGATCAGAACAAAGCAAGAATCAACAGCGTCCAGAACCGCCCCGAAGATCTGGGCCGCCCTAACCTCATCCGCCAGGGGGACAACCACGTCCACAGTCTGGCCGATATGATCGATAAACATCATTTCGCCGGCTCGGTGCTCCTGGCGCAAGACCAGCTCCAGCTTGTCCGACCACTCCCGGTAACGCTCGCAAAACCAGCTGTATTGGTAGCCCAAGGTAGGGACTGCCTTATACTCCTCCCACAGCAGCGCCAGGGTCATACCCTTGCACCGCAGCTCTTGATGGATTTGGGACCAATCAGGCTTCAGCGAAAATCCGTATACGGCAAGGGTGGAGGTGGAAAGGGCAGCCGCTCAAGCTGTATTTCATCCAAGCTGGTGGGGAGGAGTCCAGGACAGGCCAACGCGCACGGCTCGACGCAGGCAATATGATACCGTGGTCCGGCCTATCCCGCAACTCTTGGCTATGTCCCGGTTGCCGCAGCCGGCCTCGTACTTCAGCCGAAGTACTTCCTTGATCTTACGCATGGGTAGCCTCTCCGCCGGCATCTGCGCACACCCTCCGTGTTGGAAAGGCACAGCATAGCCAAAATCAGCTGTTATCAAGCGTCGCCTACTACCCCACGTGGCCCACATTCCGTGGAACCGGTGGCCCACATCGAGTGGAATCACTGGACCGCTTGAAACGAAATCCGCACGAAGAAGCAAAATGGGGAAGTGACCTTGAAAAGGAGGGTAGATTGCTTCGCTACGCTCGCAATTACACCTATGATTTTGATGTTTTGAGGTAGGCCCCAAGGTTAATCCCGTGGTCAGCACTGAATTCGGGGCTGGATAGCCTGATCACCAAAAAACGGGCACCCCCTTATGGGAGCGCCCGTGTAGCTTCTTAGCTTGGCCGGATCGGCTAGATGGCCTTACTTCTCTCGACGATCTTTATGCGCAGCATGGCGCGCTTGAGCGCGGCCTCGGCGCGGGCGCAGTTAATCTGCTCGCTGCCGGACTTGACCAGACGCTGCTCGGCGCGCTCACGGGCCTTGCGGGCCCGGTCCACGTCTATTTCCCGCGCCAGCTCGGCGGACTTGGTCAGGATGGTCACCTTCTGGCCGGTCACCTCGGCGAAGCCCTCGTTCACCGAGGCATAGTCGATGTTGTTGCCATCTTTCAGTTTGAGTTCGCCGACGGCCAGGGAGGCCAGGAAGGGCACGTGGCCGTAGAGGACGGCGAATTCGCCCTCCACGCTGGTGGCCACCACCACTTCCACCTCCTTGCTAAGGAGGAGCCTATCCGGGGTGACGACTTCCAACAGAATTTTATTGGCCATGGGCTATGAACCCCCTACGGTTGCTGGCTTGGCGGCCTGGCCAAAAACGGCCTAGAGGCCCTTGGGGCGGGGGAGGCCAGCGGTAAATCCGGCCTCTACTTTATTGCTTCACTAAGCGGCGGCCATCTTGGCGGCCTTCTCGCGGACTTCCTCGATGCCGCCAACCATGTAGAAGGCCTGCTCGGGCATGTCGTCGTGCTTGCCTTCAACAATCTCACGGAAGGCGCGCACGGTCTCCTCGACCTTGACGTAGGCGCCCTTGATGCCGGTGAAGGTCTCGGCCACGTGGAAGGGCTGGGACAGAAAACGCTGCACGCGGCGGGCGCGACCCACGGTGAGCTTATCCTCGTCGGAAAGCTCGTCCATGCCCAGAATGGCGATGATGTCCTGCAGGTCCTTGTACTTCTGAAGGATCATCTGCACGCGCCGGCTGGTCAGATAGTGATCCTCGCCCAGATAGTTAGGGTCTAGAATACGGCTGGTGGAGTCCAAGGGGTCCACCGCGGGGTAGATGCCCAGCTCGGCGATGGGGCGGCTGAGCACCACGGTGCCGTCCAAGTGGGCGAAGGTGGTGGCCGGCGCCGGGTCGGTAAGGTCGTCGGCGGGCACGTACACGCACTGCACCGAGGTGATGGAACCCTTGGTAGTGGAGGTAATGCGCTCCTGAAGCTCGCCAAGGTCGGTGCCCAGGGTGGGCTGATAACCCACGGCGGAAGGCATACGGCCCAAGAGGGCCGAGACCTCGGAGCCGGCCTGGGTGAAGCGGAAAATGTTATCCACGAAAAGGAGCACGTCCTGGCCTTGCTCATCGCGGAAGTACTCGGCGGCGGCTAGGGCCGACAGAGCCACGCGAGCGCGGGCTCCGGGGGGCTCGGTCATCTGGCCGTAGACCAGGGCGGCCTTGCTGATAACGCCGGACTCACGCATCTCGCGGTAGAGGTCGTTGCCCTCGCGAGTGCGCTCGCCCACGCCGGCGAAGACCGAGATGCCGCCGTGCTGCATAGCGATATTGTGGATCATCTCCATCATGACAACGGTTTTGCCCACGCCGGCGCCACCGAACATGCCCATCTTACCGCCGCGGGGGAAGGGAACCAGCAGGTCGATAACCTTAACGCCGGTCTCCAACACCTTGACCGAGGTATCCTGCTCGGTGAGGCTAGGGGCGGCGCGGTGGATGGGAAAATACTGCTTGGCGTTAACCGGACCCAGGCCGTCCACGGGGCGGCCCACCACGTTGATCACGCGACCCAGGATGTCGTCGCCCACAGGCATCTGGATGGGCTTGCCGGAGTCCTTGGCGGGCAAGCCGCGCTGCAAACCGTCGGTAACGTCCATGGCGATGGTGCGCACCACGTTGTCGCCCAGGTGCTGGGCAACCTCGAGAACCAGGTTGTCCTCGTTGTCATTGATGCCCTTATTGCTGACGAACAGGGCCGTAAGGATAGACGGAAGTTTGCCTTCAGCGAATTCGACGTCCACCACGGGCCCGATGACCTGGGTTATTTTGCCGGTGTTCATTAGAACAAGCCTCCTAAAAAGAAGCGGTTTGCTTAACGGTAACTAACCCTTGAGGGCCTCGGCGCCGCCGACGATATCCATCAACTCGGTGGTGATGGTGGACTGGCGAGCCTTGTTGTAGAGCAGGGTCAGATTATCGATCATGTCCTTGCAGTTGCGGGTGGCGTTGTCCATGGCCGACATGCGCGCTGCCTGCTCACTGGTGGCAGTCTCCAGAAGCCCGGAGTAGATGCGCACGTTGACGTAGTGGGGCAGCAGATCCGCCAGGATCTGCTCCACCGAGGGCTCGGTCATGTACTCCTGCCCACCGGTCTTGGTCGCCTCGCCGGCCATCACCTCGGGGGCAATGGGCAGCAGCTTAACCACCGTGGGGACCAGACGCGCCATGGAGCGGAAGTTGGAATAGAGGTAGTAGACCTCCTGCACCTCGCCACCCAGGAAGGCGTCCAGCCCCATACGGGCCACCTGCACCGCCAAATCGAAGTCCACCACGTTCATCACGCCGGTGAGAGCTTCCTTGACCTCGATATCGGGGCGGCGCTTGAAAAAGTCGCGCCCCTTACGTCCAATTATGTAGAGCTGCACCTGCTTGCCGGCGGCCTGCTGTTCCTTCACGAAGCGCAAGCCGACGTTGATCAGGTTCATGTTAAAGGATCCGCACAGCCCGCGATCGGCGGTGAATAGGATAAGGGCAACCTTCTCCACTTTGTCGGGCTGAGCCAGCAGGGGGTGAATGCCGGAATCCACGCCCTGGCTCAAGGAGGCCAAGACCTCGGCGAACTTGGTGGCGTAGGGCCGAAAACGTTCGGTCTTTTCCTGCACCCCGCGCAGCTTGGCCGCCGAAACCATGTTCATAGCCCGGGTGATCTGCCGAGTCTTTTTTACGCCGGCAATCTTGTTTTTTATGTCACGCAGTGACGCCATGGCAACCTTCTCTCAGACTAGGCCTGGAACACGCCGTCGAATTCGCCCAGGGCCTTCTTTATTTTGGCGTCCAGGTCGTCGTCGATGGCCTTTTTTGACTCCAAGTCGGCGAAAACGTCGGGGTGCTTGGATTCCACGAACTCAAACAGCTGCTTCTCGTAGGCGGCCAGGGCGGAAACCGGGTACTTGTCCAGGAAACCGCGGGTGCCGGCGAAGAGAATGGTCACCTGCTTGGCCATGTTCAGCGGCTGGTACTGGGGCTGCTTGAGCACCTCCACCAGACGCATACCGCGATTGAGCTGTTGCTGGGTGGCCTTGTCCAGATCCGAGCCGAACTGGGCGAAGGCCTCCAGCTCGCGGAACTGGGCCATGTCCAAACGCATGGTGCCAGCCACCTGCTTCATGGCCTTGACCTGGGCGGCGCCGCCCACGCGACTGACCGACAAACCGACGTTGATGGCCGGACGCACGCCCGAAAAGAACAGGCTGGGCTCCAGGTAAATCTGGCCGTCGGTGATGCTGATCACGTTGGTGGGGATGTAGGCCGACACGTCGCCGGCCTGGGTCTCGATCACCGGCAGGGCCGTCAGTGAGCCGGCGCCCAGATCGTCGCTAAGCTTGGCCGAGCGCTCTAGCAGACGGGAGTGGTTGTAAAAGATGTCGCCGGGGAAGGCCTCACGACCCGGGGGACGGCGCAGGAGGAGCGAAATCTGGCGATAAGCCACAGCCTGTTTGGACAGGTCGTCGTAGCAGATCAGCGCATGGCGGCCGCTGTCGCGGTAATACTCGCCGATGGCCGTGCCGGCGTAGGGCGCGACGAACTGCAGAGTGGCGGGGTCGGAGGCGCAGGCCGCCACCACGCAGGTATATTCCATGGCGCCATGGCGGGTCAAAATGTCAATGACCTGGGCCACCGTGGATTTCTTCTGACCAATGGCGACATAGATGCAGTAGACGTCCTGGCCCTTTTGATTGATGATGGCGTCGACCAAGACGGCGGTCTTACCGATCTGGCGGTCGCCGATCACCAGCTCGCGCTGGCCGCGGCCCACGGGGGTCATGGCGTCGATGGCTTTGAGACCCGTGTACATGGGCTCGTGCACCGACTTACGCATGACGACGCCGGGGGCCACCATCTCGATACGGCGGAACTCTTTAGTATTAATGGGTCCCTTGCCATCGAGCGGGTTACCCACACCATCGACCACGCGCCCGATGACGGCGTCGCCCACGGGCACCTCGGCGATGCGACCGGTACGTTTTACCGTATCGCCCTCCTTGATGTGCTCGCACTCACCCATAATGGCCACACCCACGTTGTCCTCTTCAAGGTTGAGCACCATGCCCAGGATGCCGTGGGGGAACTCCAACAGCTCGCCGGCCATGGCCTTTTCCACACCATGGATGCGGGCGATACCGTCACCTACCGAAAGCACGGTACCGGTCTCAGAGACCTCGACCTTTTTATCGTAGTCCTTGATCTGCTCCCGAATGACCTGACTAATCTCTTCAGCTCTGATTTGCATTAGGCGTAATCACCCCTTCTTAAAGAATTCTTTAAGTTAGCCAGCTGAGTCTTGACGCTGCCGTCCAGAACCAGATCGCCGATCCGGGAAACGACGCCACCTATCAGACTGGGGTCCTCTTTCACCTCAAGCTTGACCTCGCGCCCAACCACTTTCTTTATTGTAGCGGCCAGTTGCTTGATCTGCGCTTGGCTCAGGGCCTGGGGCGAGGAGACCTCGGCGCGGGTAATGCCCTTGACCTCGTCCAGGAGCCGCTGGTACACGGCATGGATGCCCGGCACCTCGCCGATGCGGCCACGGTCCATCAGCAGACGGAAAAAATTACTGACAAAGGGGCTCGGCCCCGCCTTCTGCAGTATAGCAGCCAGGAGATTCCGCCGCCCGTCAAAGGGAAATCCCGGATTGCCCAAAGCCGTGGGCAGGTCCGGGGCCTCCACGAATAAGGAGGCCATGTCGGCCAGCTCCCGGCCATACTGCTCATAATTGCCGTCCTCCCTGCCGATCTCCAGCAAGGCCTTGGCATAGCGCTTGGCGACTACCAGGCTGGTCACTGTACCTCCTGTTGCACTTTAGCCAGATATTCATCCACCAAACGGGTCTGGTCCTCAGCATTTATTTTCTGCTTTAGCAAGTCCTCGGCCAAAGCCGCCGACAGCTCGGACACCTCGCGCCGTAGATCGGCCTTGGCCGCCGCCGTCTCCTGCTCGATTGTGAACTGGGCCTGAACCTTGATGCGGGCCGCCAGGGTCTGGGCCGCGTCCAATATCTTGGTCTTCTCGCGCTCGCCTTGGGACTTGAACTCGGCCACGATGGTCTCCCGTTCGCCCTGGGCGTCGGTCAGGCGCTTGGCAACCTCGCTCAGCTCAGCTTGAACCGCGGCCTTCTTGGCCTCCAACTCGGCCAGTTCGCCTTTGATCTGCTCAATGCGCCCACTTAAAGCCGATTTCAGGGGCTTACGCAGCAGCACCACCAGAACTACGGCCATCACGCCGAAGTTCATGAGGCGATAGACCAGGTCCATGTTTGGCGGAGTAACGTGATGCCCGCCGGCCTCAGAGGCGATAGCCAGGCCAGCCCCCAGGATCGACAGGGCCGCCGCGGCCGCCAGCATAGGCTTCTCGTAGCCAGAACGCATTACTGGATACTCCTTCCCAGGATCTTTTGAGCCAGCTCCACGCCAAAGATCTGCATCTCGCCCTTAAGCTGGTCGCGGGCCTTGCCGATCTCCTCGGAGATCTGGGCTCGCAACCTGTTCACGGTTTGTTCCATCTCAGCGGTGGCCGCGTTGATCAGCTCGCGCTCTTTGCCGCGGGCCTCGGCCTTGATCTCCTCGCGGGCGCTCGCGCCAGCCTTGCGGGCCTCAGCGCGGGCCACCTCCAGCTGCTGGGCCTTGGACACCGCACCTTCCACGCTGGCGTTGATCTCGCTGTTCATCTGGGCGATCTTGGCCTTACGTTCGGCCAGGATGCCCCGGATGGGCTTATAAAGCACCACGTTGAGCAGGAAGATCAGCACCAGGAAGTTGGCAATCTGGAACGCCAGGGACCAATTAATGTCAATACTGACCATTTGACCTTGCACTCCATCGCAACCTTAGCTCGCTCCTGGTGGT
>CBCOTF020000249.1:0-7238 GCA_965112955.2 Desulfarculales bacterium | reverse complement strand
GGACAAAGTTGGGCATGTAGTCGTCGTAGTCCAGAATGATGTGCGCCTTGACCCCGCATGGACCTTTTTGGGGCCGCGCTCACCTCAAGGTAGGACAGCTTGCCCAGGAAGCAGGAAAGATCCCGGCAACGCTCCCTTAGGAAGTCAGCCCTGGCCAGAGGTAACAGAAGACCATGGCCCCGAACTGGGCCCAACAAGAAAATCCCTTGATCCTGGCCTAGGCACCGTGCTCCTTGGCCAAGGCAGCGAACTCAGCGCGGAGAAAGTAATGCAGCAGTTGACTGAACAGGCTGGCTACTCGTGCCATAGTTTTGCCCTCTTTTGGTCGCAGGATTGTTGGCTTTTGGCAGAACCACACCACTACGCTGGGATGAGGCATCTCGTTTCGATCGCTTAACCGATTTTTGAGAATCTATCTTGGGCAACACTGGTGGACCTTGGCTTTATTCCATTGGGCATACTAGTAGGTCGTGGCGAGCAAAGGTTTGAACGCCGATTTGTTCAGTGATTCGTACATGGAGCGCCGCCTGCCGGGCAGCTTCTTAAAAGGCCGGTTGTTAAGCTGGTCTAGGAGCCCACGGATCGCCTGGTTGAGTTCAGCCAGACTGACGAAGGGCCTCTTGCGCAGGGCGGCCAGTATCCACCTTTCCACCAGTTGCACCTCCACCTCGGCCTTGACCTTGTCACGGGGTTTTCGTTCCCGAGCGCGCAAAACCGCCGTGCCGTAATGGGCAGCTATCTCCTGGTAAGTCGGGTTGATGTCAGGCTCGTAGCGGCAAGAGCCTTGCGCCCCCCGGATTTGAGGTTGTCGATCACCATCAACTCCGTCACCCCGCCAAAAACTGGGAGGCTCGCTGGTGGGAGCCGATCCAGTCGGGCAGACCCTGGGTCCACGTGGCCTCGACAAAAGTCGAGCTGCTGGTGCCCAGAACCGTCACGAAAATTTGGGCTGCACTAACTTTACCCGTTAGGGGGACCACCACGTCCACGGTCTGGCCGGCATAATTGATAAACGTCTTCTCGCCGGCCTGGTGCCCCTGGCGCATGACCAGCCTCAGTTCGCTCGACCATTCCTGGTAACGCTCGCAAAACCAGCTGTATTGGTAGCCCAAGGCATGGACCGCCTTATATTTCTCCCACAGCAGCGCCAGGATCATATCCTTACGCCTCAGCTTTTGATGGACTTGGGACCAGTCAGGCTCCGAACGAAAATCCGTAGATGGCCAGGGTGGAGGTGGAAAGAGCAGCCGCTCAAACTGCGTCTCATCCAAACTGTGGTGGGGAGGGGCCAGGACAGACTGGCGCGCGCGGCTCGGCGCAGGTAACGGGACACCGTGGTCCGACCTATCCCGCAACTCTTGGCGATATCCCGGTTGCCGCACCTGACCTCATGCTTTAGCCGAAGTACGGCCTTAACCTTACGCATGCATGGGTAACCTCTCCGCTGGTATATGCACCCTCCGTGTTGGAAAAAAGGCGCAGTATAGCCAATCAAGTGTTATCCAGCGTTACCTACTACCCCAATTGGCTCACATCGCGTAAAATTATTGGCCCGCTTGAAACGGAATCTGCATTAGGCCAAAATACCAGGAGCTGCTCGATGGCGTCAGGCTGGCGCCTTCCGGGCAGCAAGGGAGTAGGTTGTCCATATGGCTATAAAAGGCCATGAACATAAAGCCCCGGTACGCCTGCGGCAAAAACTCCTGGGCAAAATATGCCTGATGTTGGATCTAGCCCTGACCGGGGGCTGCTGTTTGGCGCTAGCCGTCTATCTACTGAACAAGTTCTGGGCCGGCTACACCTGGGAACTGATTACGCTGGGCCTTTGCCTGGGAGTGGGAGGGACGATCTTTTTCCTGTTAGCCTGGCAACAATTGGTGGTAGCTCCCAAGCGCAACCATTTGTAGGAAGCTTTCAGGCCCAAAAGGCGACCGCCTTCGTCCGAACCACCGGAGTAGCCTGACTGCGCCGACCCTAGCCATTAGCGGGCGGGCCTAATTGCGCACTGGAGAGGCCAACCGACCGCTGCCAATCTTCGTTTCCCCGACACAATCCCCATCAGGAGCCGTCTGCCTGGGTCATCACGATTATCTGGTTGACGCGTTTACGCCCCGCGGCGGGCACACCGCTCCCGCCAAGGCCTTAGCGAAGGAGCTTTTGAAGGGAGCCGGGGGCGTCGGAGCCAGGGGCTGGCCCCGACGGACCGGCGGACGTTCTTGTGGTTTATGGATTTCTCGCCCCGGCGGGCCGCCTCGGGATTTTAGCGCATGGACAGGGAGATATTCCCCCGGAGCAGGTCCACCTCCAGTACGGTGACCATGACCCGGTCGTGTACCTTGACTACCCTGATGTGCACCAGGCCGTCCTGATGCACGCCCATGTCCACGAAAGCGCCGAAGGTGGTGCCGCTGGTGGCGATGCCCGGCAGGCGCATGCCGGCTTGCAGATTTGTGAGGGTATGCACATCTTCGGCGAAGGCAAAGGCCTCGACGGCCTGGCTGGGGTCGCGGCCGGGCTTGTCCAGCTCTGCCAGGATGTCGGTAATGGTGGGCAGGCTTTTTTCAGGAGGAGCGTAGCGGGCCGGGTCGCTGCGACGGCGCAAGTCCTAATTTTTGAGCAGGTCGACCACGGTGGCTCCCAGGTCTAGGGCCATGGTCTCCACCAGAGGGTAGGATTCGGGGTGCACGGCCGAGGCGTCCAGGAGCTCGGCGCCGCTCTGGATGCGCAGGAAGCCGGCAGCCTGCTCAAAGGCCTTAGGATCCAGGCGAGGCACCTTCTGGCCGTTGACGACCTTGCCGGCGATGATCGCCTTCTCCTCGAAGAGGCGGCGCATAGCCACGCGCACGGCGGCGTCCTCGTTGATCGACTCGGCCATGATGTTGCGGGCGCCGGCCAGGGTAGGTGGCAGCCTGGACGGCGTGTCCGATCTGCTTGTTTTGGGCCAACACGAGCTGGGCCAGTGGCTCCCGGCCTTTTTCCCCTTGGCCATCATGCCCCGGGTGCGACGTTTGAGCCTAGAGGTAGCCCAGGCCTCGGGCCAGGGCTACGTGGGCTACATGTGGCAGTTGGTGGACGACTCCAAACACATCGTGCCAAAGGTGAGCTTCGTCAAAGAGTTCAAGCCCTGGGGCTGGATCGTGGGCACCGGCATCTATATTGAAGACGTGGCCGCCGAGATGACGGCCATGATGAACAAGCTCACGGCGGTATCGCTGACCATCCTGGTTACGATCATTCTGCTGTCCTCCTACATCATCAAGCAGGGCTTCGATACCGAGAGCGGCGGCCGCCAGCAGGCAGAACAAGATCTCAAGACCAGGCGCAGCATGCTGCGTCTGGTTATCGACAACGTGCCCCAACTTGTCTTTTGGAAGAACGCCGAGAGCATCTACCTGGGTTGCAACCAGAATTTCGTCCGCTTGGCTGGGGTAGCCAGCCCCCAGAAAATCAAGGGCAAGAATGAATTCGACCTGGGCTGGGGGCTCAAGCCCTCCCACGAGATGCGCCGTGCCGACCGCATAGTCATGGACAAAAACATTCCCGACCTACACCGGATGGAGCCCCAGGGCCTACCCGACAACCGCACGGTCTGGCTGGAGATCAACCGCATCCCCCTGCACGATGGCAAGGGGCGGGTGATGGGCATCCTCGGCATCCAGGAAGACGTCAGCGAGCACCGCGAGATGGAGCAGGCCCTACGCGAGAGCGAGAAGCGCTTTCGCGGTTTGGTGGAGCACTCCCTGGTGGGCATTTCCATCCTGCAAGAGGGCAAGGTGGTGTACCAAAATCCCGAAGCCCGCCGCCTCATGGGCGCCCTGCCTCCGGGCTTCCGCTGCCAGAGCCTACAAGGTCAGCATCCCGAGGACATGACCAAGATCGGGCAGCTCGGCATGGATTCACTGGCGATGGCCAACAGGCCCTTGGGCATGGAGCTGCGCTTCTATCCCGTGGAGCCGGCCCTAGGCGGGCGCGAGGCCCGCTGGGTGCCCTACCGGGCCAACCGCATCGACCACCAGGACCAGGCGGCGCTGTTGGTTATCATACAGGACATCACCAAGGCCCGAGGGCTGGAACCCCTGTTGCGTATCCAGGACAAGATGGCCTCCCTAGGGCGTGTGGCCGCCCCGGTATCGCCCCCGAGGTCAGAAAGCCCTTGTCGGGGGCATCAACATGTATCTTAGCCCCCTGGAGAGGCTGGTCGACCAACCCGAGCGGGCCAAGGACATGAAAAAAATTCTGGCCAGCACCAAGAACGCCTCGGCCAAGATCGAGGGCGTGATCAAGCGGGTGCTGGACTTCGCCCGCCCCTCCCACCCCCAAGCTGGGCTGGATGAACCTCAACCAGGCCATCGAGACGGTCGTAGACCTGGCCTCGGTGAGCCTGCACAAGGCTGGCATCAGCTTGGAGCGCTCCCTGGCCGAGGGCACGCCCCTATGCTACGCTGACGCCCAGCTCATAGAGCAGGTGATCTTAAATCTATTGACCAACGCCGCCCAGGCCTTAACGCCTGTGGAGGACACCAAGAGCCTCGAGGTGCGGGCTGCCGTGGACCACGACCGCATGATGATCGCCGTGGCCGACTCGGGGCCGGGGGAGCCCTAGGAGCTGCGCGAAAAGATCTTCGACCTCTTCTTTTCCTCTTCTTTTCGGTCAACCGCAAGGGTTCGGGCATTGGCTTAAAGCTAAGCCACCACGGCGGCTCGCTAAAAGTGGGAAGCAGCAAGTGGGGCGAGGCCGAATTCGTGATAAAGATACCGGTAGTGGTGTATTGGGGGTATGATAGCCATAGTTAGCATGATCGACTACACGGTCTTTGTGGTGGACGACGAGGAGAGCATCCGCGACGCGGTCCAGCTCACCCTCACCCAATATATGGCGCGCACCTTCCCCACCGCCGAGGAGGCCGTGGCGGCCATCGAAGCCGTCCCCCCTGACCTCGTGCTGATGGACATTGGCCTGCCGGGCATGAGCGGCGTGGAGGCTTTGAAGCAGGTCAAGCAGAGCCATTCCGAGGTGCTGTTCATCATGATCACCGCCTACGAGGACGTGGAAACCGTGATGACGGCCATGAAGTACGGCGGGGCCTACGACTACGTGGCCAAGCCCCTGCACATGGACAAGCTGCGCACCAATATCGCCAACGCCTTGCAAACCATACGCCTGCGCAAAGATGTCCACGCGCTGCAGGAACGCTACCTGCGCGAGAACCTTCCCTGTTTCATCGGCGAGAGTAACACCATCCAGGACGTCCTGGCGTTCGTGGCCATGGTGGCCAAGAGCCCCGACGCCCCGGTTCTAATCGTGGGCGAGACCGGCACCGGCAAGGAGCTGATCGCCAGCGCCATCCACTTCCAGAGCCCCAACTTCGCCGGCCCGCTGGTGACGCTCAACTGCGCGGCCCTGCCTGGCGAGCTCTTGGAAAGCGAGTTGTTCGGCTACGAGGGCGGGGCCTTCTCTGGGGCCAAGGCCCACGGCAAGGCTGGGCTCATCGAGCAGGCCGCGGCCGGCACTCTGTTCCTGGACGAGGTGGGCCATCTCTCGCTCGAGGCCCAGGCCAAACTCCTGCGCTTTCTGGACGCCGGCGAGTACTATAAGGTGGGCGGCACCAAAAAGCTCAACACCCGCACCCGGGTGGTCAGCGCCACCAACCGCGACCTAACGGCCATGATCGAGCACGGGGCCTTTCGCAGCGACCTGTACTACCGCCTGGCGGTGCTGAAGATCGTGGTGCCCAGCCTGAACAAGCGCCGGGCCGACATCCTGCCCCTGACCCGCCATTTCCTGCTGGAGTATTCCAAAAAGTATAGCAAGAAATTCACGGACATCAGCCAGGAAGCCCAGATTTTTTGGTCAAGCGCTCCTGGCCTGGCAACGTACGCGAGCTGAAAAGCATCATGGAGCGCGGCGTGCTGGCCTGCCAGGGGCCGGAGATGGGACTTTTGGCGCTGGGCAAGGCCGACGAGATTCCCCGATCGGCCGGTCCAGGCGGGACGTGGGGCGGCCTGCCGGCCCTGGATCCCCAAGGCCTGGATCTGACGCTCTTGCTGGAGAACGTGCAGCGCTACTACCTGGAACAGGCCCTGGCCATGTTCGAGGGCTCCGACGTGAAGGCCGCCAAACTCCTGGGCCTAAACTACCACACCCTGCGCTACCGCAAAAAAAGCTGGGCATCACCTGACGGGGTGGGATGCCCCCCCATTTGGCATATACGGGTCGATTAAGCCCTCGCTCTGACCCAGGCCAGCGGCTCCCGGCGGCGTGCCCGCCGCTGGGCATATACAAATCGGTTGACGCCTGTTGATTCTTGCTTTGTTCTGATCGAGAAGTTCGGGAAGTAAGGGAACCTTTCAAATTTGCTTGACCAGGTCAGTGTTGTCCAAGATAATTTCTCAAAAATCAGCTAATTGGTCGAAGCGAGATGCCCTCATCACAGCGTAGTAGTGTGGTTATGCCAAAAGCCAACAATACCGCGGCCAAGAGAGCGCAAGGCCATGGTACTAGTAGCCAGCCTGTTCAGTCAACTGCTGCACCACTTCTCCCGCACTGAATTCGCTGCCTTGGACAAGGAACACGGCGCCGCGGGCAGGACCAAGGGATTTCCCTGTTGGACCCAATTCGTGGCCATGCTCTTCTGTCATCTGGCCAGGGCCAACTCCCTAAAGGATATCTGCCAGGGTCTTTCCTGCTGCATGGGCAAGCTGCCCCACCTTGAAGTGAGCGCGGTCCCAAAAAGGTCCACCCTGTCCTACGCCAACCAGCTCAGGCCCTCATCCTTGTTCCGAGTCCTGTTCTTCGAAGCCATGAAGCGTTTCCGTACCCAAGGCTCCCTGAGCAGGAACAAGGGCAACTTCAAATTCAAGAACAAGCTCCTGAGCCTGGACTCCTCCACCATCATCCTATGCCTGAGCCTATCCCTCTGGACCGAGTATAAGCGGGCCCAGGGGGGGGTCAAGGCTCACATCATGCTGGACCACGACGACCAACATGCCCAGGTTTGTTCTGCTCACCAAGGCCAAGATGGCCGATGTCACCGTAGCCCAGGGGCTGGCCCTAAACCCTAGCTCCATCCTGGTCTTGGACCGGGGCTACCAGGACTATGCCCTGTTTGGCAAGTGGACCGGCCCGGGCGTCTTCTTTGTCACCAGCCTCAAATCTAACGCCGTTTTCGAGGGGATGGCCAACCGGCCAGGGCCTAAGGCCCAAAACGTCTTGGCTGATCAAACCATACTCCTCACCG
>CBCOTF020000248.1:0-1710 GCA_965112955.2 Desulfarculales bacterium | reverse complement strand
CATGAAGGCCACCCAACAGAATCAGTCAGCGGCGCGGCTCATGGGCATCCTGGTTAATCGGGTGGCTGATGCTCACCAGAGCATAAGCCCCTTGCTGGGGGCCGCGGCGGCCTTCCTCATCGTCCCCACCGACACCCTGGACCCTAACCTGATGTGGATCCCCCAATTCAAGGGATTCTTGGCGACGGTGTTGGGGGTATGACCTCTCTGGTGGGGGCGTGGCCGACGGCTTCCTGCTGGGGGCGATCGAGAACCGCTTCGGCGGCTACGTCTCGGTGGAGTTCAAGAGCGTGGTGGCCTTCCCGGTGATCGTGCTGGTGCTGTGCTTCAAGCCCAGTTGGTTGTTTACCAAGCATTACGTGCGCAAGGTTTAGCGGACTTGCGCAGGGGGTGGGCCGGCGGATAAAAGTTTTCTAACTACAATGAGGGGCGTATGCGTAAAGGGATTACCGTAGGCTTGTGCCTGCCCCTAAGCCTGGCATTCGTCACGGTGGCGCTGGCCGCTGAGGTGCTCGGCATGATGTCCATCAGTATCAAAATTGGTCAGTGGGGGCTGCAAACCGGGCCGGTGGCCTTGTGGGGATCGGTGGCCAGGGGGTTTGGCGTTTTCTTCAAGAAGATCAACGGTGAAGGCGGCATCAACGCACGCAAGATTGAATAATACCTGCGCAACGATGGCTACCAGCCTAACCGCATCAAGGCCGTGACCAAGAAGTTTCTAGAGAACGTGGGCGTCTTCGGCTTAGCCAGCGGCGTGGGCACCTCCCCGGGCATGGCGGTGTGGGCACCTCCCCGGGCATGGCGGTGGTGGACAATATTGTCAAGGCTAACGCGGTATGGGTGGGACCGGCTACAGGCTCACCCCACTGGTTGCAGCCTTTAAAGAAAAACGTCTTCGGCGTATATCCCCTCTATCTCGACGAGTCGTCCATTTTCACCAACTACACCCTCTTCATCCTGAAGAAGGCAAAGCTCGGCTACATCTACCAGAACGACGACTATGGCAATGCCGGCCTGGAAGGGAGCCAGGTCGAGATGAAGTCCCACGGCAGGAAGCTGGTCCTGGAGATACCCGTGGAGGTGACCGACACCGAGCTGGTCAGCCACGTGCTCAATCTCAAGGAGGCTAGGGCCGAGGCGGTGATCATGTGGGTGCTGTCCGAGCACGCCGCCATCCTGATGGGCTCCTCCGCCAAACTGGGATACAAGCCCCAGTGGGTGGCCGCCGCCACCCTCTCCGACGCGCTTTTGATGTACAACCTCACTAGGGCCTGTGGCAGGGGGTCATCTTTGGCAACTTTGCCGAGCTGCCCGACTCCATCGATCCCTTGATGCAGAAATACAAGGCTGCCTTCGACAAGTACGCTGACAAGAAGAACGACTACTGGGGCGTGTTCTTCTACGTCGGTTTCGGCTTCGTGGAGCCCATGGTGGAAGGTCTGAAGAAGGCCGGCAAGGACCTGCCCTCGGAAAGTTTTGTCAAGGCTATGGAGCGCCTCAAGGACTTCCAGGGTATCATGGGCGAGGTCACCTTCACCCCCAACCAGCGTCAGGGCATGCACGAGGTCTTCCTGGGCAAGTGCGAGACCACGGAAGCCAAGGACGCGGACGGTAAGGCCGCTGCTGTTTTTCGGATTAATTTGACGAAAGATCTCTGATCCTCCTGGACTGATTCTTCCTTTCTCATTTGATCAAATCAATTCTGTTGCG
>CBCOTF020000247.1:0-3877 GCA_965112955.2 Desulfarculales bacterium | reverse complement strand
CAAGCGCAGCAGATGGTGGTCGCGCTTGACCCTGCAATTGACAGCGAGGTCCAGCGGCCTGAGCAAGCCGTGGAAGCGATTTTCCAGTAGGACCTCTGCGCGGTCGTAGTTATGGTTGTGGTAGAGGAGGATGATTTGCTCGCCGATCAGAGGCATTGGAGCCTCGTATAGCCTGCCGGCCAGGGAAACGGTGTGGTCCAGGGCCACGCGGCGCGTGACCCTTTTTCTGAAGTAGTCTCCCCAGTCGGCGTGAGTCGGCCTAACGCACTCCATCCTACTGGTGAAGCGTTACAGGGGGGCCTGTCCGGTGCCCAGATGCTTGCGCTGGTGGTAGGCGCCCCTAACCCAACGCTCCAGGGCCTCATTCATGTCTCGAAGAGTGTAGCCCTTCAAGCCGGGAGAAACTGGGATCTGACGGTGCGGAAGAATTTTTCGATCTCGCCCCTGCCCTGGAGCACGTATGGGCTGTGAGTGGACCAGGGCGATGCCCCAGGGAGGCAGTAATCTTTTCCAGGTGGTGGGAATGGAAGGCTGGACCGTTGTCGATGTAGAGCTTGAGTGATAGTCCCCGTTTGAGCAGGGCCTGGCGCAAGGCCTATAGATAAGTGGCCAAGCCCTCGGAGAAGTAAAATTCGGCATGGGCGATCAGACGGCTCATATCATCGATGAAGGCGAAGAGGTAGGTCTCGCGCTGTTTGTCACCCACCAGGAGCAACAACCCATGCATGGCGTCGCTCTGCCAAATGTCGTTGGAAAACTCGGCCTCGAAGCGCCTGTGATCGACAGATGTTGATTCTTATTTTGTTCTGATCGGGCAGTAAGGGAACTTTTCAGATTGGCTTGGTCAGGTAGGGATTTTTATCCCATTATCTTAGACCTTGGATGTGGGTCTAAAAATGAGAAAGTGTCTGAAAATGGTGGAGCCCCTTGACCCCGAGAAACGGGAATAGTTCCCTGCCATCTGGTTGTCATCGTATTTTTCGTTGCAGCCTGCGTCAAGAAAGTCCTGGAGCTGGGGCGGCGTTTCCCCTGACCCCGGCCGGAGAGGTGACTCCGGTGTGGGAGCGTCCAGCTTTGGGGGCACGGCTTCCCGTGCTTGCCTATCTTGATAAAGCCCCTGCAGCGATTTGGCTTCGACGTTTACGCTGCCCTGATTGCCGGGCGGTTATCCGGCTGCGGCCGCGAGGCTACTGAAGCCGATTCCAAGGCCTGGTGGAGACCATTCGGCAAAGCTTTTTCTAATAAGCTAGCCCGGGGTAGATGGGACCCTAACCTGCCGCGCTCCCTCCAGCGCCACTGGCTCAAGGATCTGCTGCGGCAGGTGAGTCTATACCTTGGGTCAGCTGGTCGGGCGACCTGTTTGGGGCCCTCGATTGACTCAGTGGCCGGGGCTTGGCCGTTGCCAGCCGGTCGGCGCAAAGCGAGAGCCCTTTTCTTCCCTGAGCTACCTACCCAAGGATGCCGTTGCCCTGGCCCGACCCCCCGGTCTACACATGGGCGAAACACCACCATGGAGAACCGACATGGACGAGGACCAGAAAAAACGAGTAGCCATCTTCTATTTCGACGGCATCAGCGATTTTTTTGCCAGGGACTACATGGAGCGTGGTAAACGGGAGAGGTTACTGCGGGACAAGCGCGCCCAGCGGTGGCAAATCCCCTTTTTTCATCGCATCAGGCTGTCGCGCTCTACCATCCTGGGATGGGTCAGGCTCTACCGCCAGGGTGACGGCAAGCTGGAATCTCCCATTACCCCATGGGCAGGAATGGCCGGGCGGCAGCAGAGCCTTGGACGAGGACACCGCCCAGGCCCTGACCCACCTGCGCAGGGCGCTGCCCACTGAGTCAGTGACTACCCTCATCAGCGAGACGATGCGCCCGACACCTAACCTCGCTCGACATGATCCTCAAGGCGCCCATCGCCTACCGCTTCCTGCACCAGCAGGGGCTGATGGGCAAACAGATCGCTCCACCTGTCGACCGCAGGCGCTTCGAGGCCGAACGGCCCAACGACATTTGGCAGCGTGACGTCTTATATGGGCCGATGCTCATGGTGGGCGACAACCGGCGCAAGACATACCTCTTCGCCTTCATCGACGGCATGAGCCGCCTGATTGCCCATGCCTAGTTTTATCTCTCCGAGGGCCTGGCCACTTATCTACAGGCCTTGGCCTTGCGCCAGGCCCTGCTCAAACAGGGGCTACCACGCAAGCTCTACCTCGACAACGGCCCAGCCTTCCGCTCTCACCACCTGGAAGAGATCAACGCCTCTCTGCATCGCTCAGAAAACAGGTCCTGGAGGTCGCCTAGAACCGCAAGAAGCAACCTTCCTCATCATCGATGAAGCCTCCTTCTTCAAGCTTCAAGTCCTGGCCGAGGTACACACCATCACTCAGTTTCAGGGAAGCTCCAAGCCAATCCTGCCCATCATCCTGGCCGGCCAGAACAACCTCGCCGAACTCTGCATATATAGAATTCCCCTGCTTCTGGCCTCCAGGGTTTTGGCAAAAAGTCATCTGGCCGGCGTCTCTCTCCAGAACATGCAGGCCTACCTCCTGCACCACCTCAAAATCGTAGGCGTCAAGCAGAACCTCTTCTCTGATCAGGCCGTCACCGCCATACAGCAGGGCTCCAGCGGCCTCTTCCGAAAGGCCAACCACCTGGCCCGAGGTGCGATCATAGCTGCCGCCTAGGAGCAGGCTAAGGTCGTCTCCCCGGAGCACATCCGCATCGCCACAACAGAATTGATCTGATCAAATGAGAAAAGAAGAATCAGTCCAGGGTAATCAGAGAATTTTCGTCAAATTAATCCGAAAAACAACAGGCGTGGGAGTGCTGTTCGCGGGCGAGCGCCAAGCGCTCAGCGGGGGCCAATTCCTGGGAGCCCCGCTGTTCCTGCGGGCCGGGGTGCTCTGTGGACGGCCACCATCCTCGATATCAAGCGCTTTCTGGTGGGCAAGGCCAGGCCGGTGCAGACCTTGTTTTACCAGATGGCCTTTTCCACACCGCTGTTGTTCGACTGTAGCCCCCTCTGGGAGCACCAGCCCCTGCGGTGCTTTTCTTGGAGGGGCTGGCCGCCAAACTGTTTTCTATCAATGCATAGTTGTGGCCTTCTTGAGCTTTCTGTGGTGGTTAAGGCTGGTGGACCGCTACCCCGCGTCAGATTGCTGCACGGCGTCACCTTCTTAACGCCTATCCTGGGGGTGTTCACCAGCGAGGTGCTGCTGATGGGCAAGCCCTTGACTTTGCGACTCATGGTCGCTCTATCCTGGTGAGCCTGGGCATGGTGCTGGTAATCGCCTGGTGCGGGGTGCCCCCGCGGGGCTTAGATGGTTCTGGCGGCGTTTTCCTCCGAGCTGGCACCGACGGCTCCCATTGATGGTAGGTCCCGAAAAAACCGGCTTTTTCGTCGTCATGAATGGAGTTGGTGTAGTTCCGGTATCATGATGCAGCGATTCGCATGGCGGAGTTGAAGCAGGCGGCAATCATGGACGCCGGCGAGCTTCTGGACTTTGACCTGGGATTGCAACCGCCCTGGCGGTTGGTGGGATAGCGTGTGGATACCGATAAACAGCCTCACGAGGTCTTCTTGGAGGCTGCCGCCGACCGGGGAGCCGAGTACCCCTGCCCGAAGTGTGGCAGGTTGTCCAAGGCTCACGACTTCCACGAATTCACCTGGCGTCACCTCAATTTTTTCCAGCATCATTGCTATGTAACTGTCCGGGTGCCCCGGGTGGACTGCCCCGACCACGTGGCCAAACAGATCACGAAGCCCTGGGCCCGCGAGGGCAGCCGGTTCCCCCTGCTGTTCGAGCAGGCGGTCATGACCCTGGTGCGGGAGATGCCCGTGCTAGCTGCGGCCCGCATCATCGGGGTC
>CBCOTF020000246.1:0-5378 GCA_965112955.2 Desulfarculales bacterium | reverse complement strand
CGAGCTCGAAGTGGACACCGCCAGCTTCTCCAGGGCCGTCCTCACCAAGCTCATCAGAAAGCAGGTCCTGGAGATCGCCCAGGACCGCAAGAAGAGTCCCGTTCTCATCGTCAAGGAAGCCTCCTTCCTCAGGCTTAAAGTCCTGGCCGAGTTGCACACCATCACTCAGCTTCAAGGCAACTCCAAGCCAATCCTGTCCATCATTCTGGCCGGCCAGAACAACCTCGCCTACCTCTTCATATACAGAACCTTCCTGCCCCTGGCCTCCAGGGTCGTGGCCAGAAGTCACCTGGCCGGCGCCTCCCTCCAAGACATGCAGGCTTATCTCCTGCACCACCTTAACATCGCAGGCGTCGAACAGAACCTCTTCTCTGATCCGGCCGTTACCGCCATACAGCAAAACTCCGGCGACCTCTTCCGAAGGGCCAACCACCTGGCCCGTGGCGCGATCACAGCTGCCGCCGAGGGGCAGACTCAGGTCGTCTCCCCAGAGCACGTCCGCATCGCCGCAGCAGAATTGATTTGATCAAATGAAAAAAGAAGCATCAGGCCAAGATAACCAGAAAACTTTCGTCAAATTAATCCGAAAAACAATACATATGAGCCTGTCGAAGGATTACTCCGATAGGCTCATAGGTCTTATAGGTGTATGGCTACAAGCAATTTTTGCCGCCACGCGGCTTAAAGTGCCATTTGCATGCCGATCTCGATGACGCGATGGGGGGGTATGCCGAAGAAGACCGCCGGGTTGCTGGCATTACGCGACATGAAGGCGAAGAAGTTCTTGCGCCAGGCGCTTAAGCCCGACTTACCGCTGGTGAGCAGGGTTTCGCGTCCCAGGAAGTAGGTGGCGGTCAGCGGGTCCAGGAGCAAACCCAGCTTGCTGGCCTGGCGCAGGATGCGGGGCACGTTGGGGGTTTCCATGAAGCCATGCCAGGCCACCAGGCGGTGGAAGCCTTGACCCAGGTCCTCCGCTTGCAGGCGCTCCGACTCCGCTATCCTGGGTACGTCGGCGCTCATCATGGTCAAGAAGACGACCTTCTCGTGCAAAACCTTGTTGAACTTGAAGTGGTGCAAGAGGGTAATGGGGGCACCCTTGGGCGAGAGGGTTAGAAAAACAGCGGTGCCCGACACTCGGTGGGGCGAACCCTGGGCCACTTCCTTGAGGAAGGCATCGATGGGCAGGCGGCTACCGCGCATCTGCTTGGCCACGGTCTGGCGGCCGGTCCTCCAGGTGATCATGCCCATGGTGATCAACAAGGCCACCAGCAGGGTGAACCAGCCACCGTCTACCACTTTGAGAAGGGTCGCCCCGAAATAGGTGGCGTCAAAAAACAAGAACAAAGCCACCAAGGGTGCCGCCTTCCACAGAGACCAGCCCCAGACCTGGCGCACCACGAAGAAATACAGTACCGAAGTGATGCCCATGGTGGCGGTGACGGCGATGCCGTAGGCGCCGGCCAGGCGGCTGGAGTCCTGGAAAGTCAACACTAGGGCCAAACAGGCCACCATCAGGCTGTAGTTGGCGCTTGGGACGAAGATCTGCCCCTCGGTGGATTCGGAGGTGTGCACCACGTGCAGTCGCGGCGAGTAGCCCAGTTGCACGGCCTGCTGGGTCAATGAGAAAACGCCGGAAATCATGGACTGACTGGCGATGACCGTGGCGATGGTGGACAGGGCCACCATAGGATAGAGCAGAGACGTGGGCACCAGGCCGTAGAAGGGATTTACCGCCAAGGTCTGCTGGCTGAGCAACAGGCCGCCCTGGCCGAAGTAGTTTAACAACAGCGCGGGATAGACCAAGCAAAACCAGGACAGGCGTATGGCCTGGTGCCCGAAATGCCCCATGTCGGCGTAGAGGGCTTCGCCGCCGGTGATGCACAACACCATCGAGGCCAGCACCACCAAGCCGTGAAAATGGTTCTCGGTGAAAAAGCGCACGGCGTGGATGGGGTTAAGGGCCGCCAGCACCTGGGGCACCTTGACAATCTCCACCAAGCCCAGGGTGGCGATGGTGGTGAACCACAGCACCATGATGGGTCCGAAGACCCGGCCGATGCCCGCGGTACCGTGGCGCTGTACCAGGAACAGGCCGGTGAGCACAACGCAGGTCAGGGGCAGCACCGCGGGTTTGGCCGCCTGGGTGGCCACTTCCAGCCCCTCGATGGCCGAGAGCACCGAGATGGCCGGGGTGATGATGCCGTCGCCGTAGAGCAGCGCCGCCCCGAAGACGGCGGCCAGGGCAATGACCGCGTGCTTGCGCCCCGGGGACTGACTGCCTTTGGATAACAGGGCCAACAGCGCAAAGATGCCACCATCACCGCGGTTGTTAGCCAGCATGATGAAAGTCACGTACTTTACTGTAATCACTACGGTAAGCGACCAAAAGACCAGGGAGAGCACCCCCAGCACGTTGGCCTGGTTAACAGCGATGGCGTGCATGCCGTGGAAACATTCCTTGATGGCGTATAGGGGGCTGGTGCCGATATCCCCGTAGACCACGCCCAGGGCGGCCAGAGACATGCTGGCCAGGCTGGCTTTGGGCGGGTGTATGGAGTTATGTAGGGAGGGAGTCTGGTTCATGCGGGTTGGCAACTCCCTAATAGCCGGATGTCTGGCGGGAGGCGGAGGTCCGCGAGGGTGATGATGGCCACCGCGCCCAGCACCCTACCCGGATATTCGCGGGTAAAGTGGAAAGCGGGGAACAAGCTCGGCAACCGCATCGGGTTCAATATCATCACTCCGTTGGACAGCCTGTCCAGCCAGTCAGACTTGGGCCGTCCGAAGTGTACCTTGACCTTCCAGTGGGTCAACTCGTATTGCACTAGCTTCAACAGCGCCACTATGCTTGCGAACAACCCCTGGCTCCGGTAAGCAAAACGGTAGCTGACACGCAAGAAACGGTAGGCCTCGGTTGGGGCGCAGAAGACCGGGGGGAACTCGTCCATAATGGTGATGATGGCCACCACCAGCCAGGTGAGCCAGGCCCGGTCACCGGAGAAGATGGCGAGCAAGCCTTTGCGCGTGAGCATATAGGCGAACAGCCCCAGCATCAGGGCGTTGACCAGTATCAGGACCATAGTTTGCATGGCAGCGTGTTTCTTCTTAGTAGGCAATCACCGGGCGCGCATTGTATTGCCGTGGACATACAGCACACTATAGTTAATAATGTCATAAAGTGCTTGGGCCTTGAGCGCTAGACCGAGGTCCAGGAAGGCCCCCAGGCCGACTCCTGGGGAGACGGCAGACGGGTCAGCAGCAGTTCCTGGGCCGCCTGGTTGAGGTTGACCAAGAGTCCCTCCAATTCCAGCACCAGCACCGGGTCGGGCAGGTTGTTTATGGCGGATTGAGAGGCCTGCTGGGCCAGCAAGAGCGCGCCGAGGGAGTGCCGGCGGTATTCCAGCAGGCGCGAGGCCATTTCATTGGCCCGCTCGGCCAGTTGGGTTATCTCGTCGTGACCGGCCAAGCGCACGCGGTTTTCGAAGTTGCCGCCGCCGATGCGATGCAGGGCCTGCCCCAGCACCGCCAGGGAGCGCAGCAGGTGGGCAGTGAGCCACATGGTGATGGCCAAGTTCGCGGGAACGGTTCCCAGATAGGCTAAGGCCGTGATGGCCTGAAACTCCCCGGCGCGCCGCAAAGCCTGCGCGCTTTTGATCTCCATGGCTGCCTGGTTGATGTCCACAATCTGATCCTGGGCCCTCTTGACCATTAGGACGGCCGGCATCAAGCGGCTGTTGAAAGCCTGGCGCACCTGCGGGGCCTGGCTCAGGCCTATCAGGTCCCGGAACTCGTCGCGGTAGCCCAACCAAGCCTAGCGGGGAAGGCTTTCCAGCCCCTGGCGAATCCCTCGGTCCTGTAGCAGGCGATCCCGTCGGCAGTTCTCCACCAGCCTGGTGAAGATTTTGGCCTCTGCATTAAAATGTGGCATGGAAAACTGCCTCGTTACTGGGATTCGGCTGGACTGACGCCGGCGAAGCCCTTCAACCTGCCTGCCGATCCCGGCCAAAGTGCGCCTCCCAACCAAAATTGGTGTGAACGAAATCGGTGCTAAGTCGGGAAGGGTGCAAGGGGAGCATACAGTCAACTGCTTAATATTAGTGCTAATTTTGTTTTTAACGAACCAGTAATTCCACGCGATGTGGACCATAAATTTCACGTCAAGTGGGCTACCTATTCCATGGAATGTGGGCCTCTTGGGATAGTAGGCGACGCTGGATAACATCTGATTGGCTATGCTGCGCCGTTACAACACGGAGGGTGCAGATGCTAGCGGAGATGTTATCCATGCGTAAAATCAAGGAAGTATTTCGGTTGAAGCACGGGGCCGGCTACGTCAACCGGGATATTGCCAAAAATTGCGGGATAGTCTGGACCACCAAGAGCTGAGGCGCAAGGGTATGACCATGGAGCTGCTGTGGGAGGAGTACAAGGCGGTCCATACCCTGTGGGCTATCAATACAGTTGGTTTTGCGAGCGTTACCGGAAATGGTCGGGCAAGCTGGGGCTGGTTATGCGCCAGGAGCACCGGGTCGGCGAGAAGACATTTATCGATTATGCCGGCCAGCCCGTGGACATGGTGACCCCCTGACGGGTGAGGTTAGGGCGGCCCAGATTTCTGTGGTGGTTCTGGGCGCCAGCGACTCGACTTTTGTCGAGGTCACGTGGACCCAGGGTCTACACAACTGGATCGGCTTCCATCAGCGAGCTTTCCAACTTTGCCTCTTCGTCGTCATGAGTGGAATTGGTATAGTTCCGGTGTTATGATGCAGCGGTTGTTTTTCGGATTAATTTGACGAAAGTTTTCTGGTTATCTTGGCCTGATGCTTCTTTTTTCATTTGATCAAATCAATTCTGCTGCGGCGATGCGGACGTGCTCTGGGGAGACGACCTGAGTCTGCCCCTCGGCGGCAGCTGTGATCGCGCCACGGGCCAGGTGGTTGGCCCTTCGGAAGAGGTCGCCGGAGTTTTGCTGTATGGCGGTAACGGCCGGATCAGAGAAGAGGTTCTGTTCGACGCCTGCGATGTTAAGGTGGTGCAGGAGATAAGCCTGCATGTCTTGGAGGGAGGCGCCGGCCAGGTGACTTCTGGCCACGACCCTGGAGGCCAGGGGCAGGAAGGTTCTGTATATGAAGAGGTAGGCGAGGTTGTTCTGGCCGGCCAGAATGATGGACAGGATTGGCTTGGAGTTGCCTTGAAGCTGAGTGATGGTGTGCAACTCGGCCAGGACTTTAAGCCTGAGGAAGGAGGCTTCCTTGACGATGAGAACGGGACTCTTCTTGCGGTCCTGGGCGATCTCCAGGACCTGCTTTCTGATGAGCTTGGTGAGGACGGCCCTGGAGAAGCTGGCGGTGTCCACTTCGAGCTCGACGCAAATTTGC
>CBCOTF020000245.1:0-8721 GCA_965112955.2 Desulfarculales bacterium | reverse complement strand
CTGGCGGTGGTGCTCTTCGTGACCGAGATCAAGGTGGTGAGCCACGGTCTCCTGAGCCTGGGCGGAGCCGTGGCGCTGATCCTGGGCTCCACCATGCTCTTCGACTACGGCGGAGACGTGGCCGGAGTCTCGCTCATAGTGCTACTGCCCACGGTGTGACGGCGGTGATCGCCTTCTTCGCCGGGGTGGCCTTTATGGCCGGTCGAACGCAGAAACGTCAGAGCCTCGCCGGCCAAGAAGGGTTTCTGAGGCAAAGAGGGCCGGTGCTCTCCCCGAGCAAGGCCCGGGTGCTGGGCGAGATCTGGCGGGTAAAGGCGCGCATGCCGCTGCTCCCCGGCCAGGAGGTGGTGGTACACAAGGTTGAGGGGCTGACCCTGTGGGTGGAATCGGCCCCTGACAACGAGGAGAAGCAAACGGCATGAAGGCCAAGCCCATAGATCCCCAACACTATCGCAAGCTGGAGAACATGTACCAGACCGCGCCCATCAACCAGTTATTCGCCCCGCGGCTGGCCATCAGCCAGGGCCAGGCCGAGGTGGTGATAGAGGTTCCGCCCAAGTTTTTCCACGCCGCCGGGGCCGCCCACAGGGCCAGGTACTTCAAGGGCCTGGACGATTCAGTCTATTTTGCCACCAACTCCCTGGTTACCGACGTTTTTGTGCTCATCTAAACTTCACTACCTACCTGTAGCGTCCGGTGAGCCAAGGCCGGATCCGCTGCCTGGGACAAGTGATGATAGCCGTCAAAAACCTGTTCGTCGCCGAGAGCCACACCCTGGATGACAAGGGGCGCGAGATCGCCCGGAGCAGCGGCCATTTCGTCAAGCGCAACATAACGCTATCGCTGGAGATCGGCTACGCATGACCATTGCTGGCGTGAACGCCGTAAAAAGGTATTAGCCATGAATCCCTTTGCAGAACTGTTGGGATTGATTGGCGGCTTGCTGCTGATGGTGGTGCTGTCGATGCTTTTCCTGGCCAGCGCTCTGCGGGTGCTCAAGGAGTACGAGCGCGGGGTGATCTTCCGCCTGGGAAGGGTGATACCGGCCAAAGGACCGAGGCTGATCCTCCTCATCCCGGTGATCGACCGCATGGTCAAGGTGACTCTGCACCTGGTGGCCATCGAGGTACCATCCCAGGACATCACCACCCGCGACAACGTCTCCATCAAGGTCAACGTTGTGGTATATTTCAAAGTAGTAGACTCGGTCAAGGCTGTGGTGCAGGTGGAGGACTACCTCCACACCACCAGCCAGCTGGCCCAGACCACCCTGCGCAGCGTCTGCGGCCAGATGGAGCTCGATGAGCTTCTAGCAAAGAGGGACAAAATCAACGCCCAGCTGCAGAAAATTCTGGATACCCACACCGACCCCTGGGGAGTGAAGGTAGCCTCCGTGGATGTGAAGTACATCGACCTGCTCCAGGAGATGCCGCTGGCCATGGCCAAGCAGGCCGAGGCCGAGCGCGAGCGCCGAGCCAAGATCATCAACTTCAAGGGCGAGTTCCAGGCCGCTCAGAAGCCGGCGCCCAGGCCGCGGATATCATCGCCGTGCGTCCCCAGGCCCTGCAACTGCGCTACTTGCAGACCCTGCGCGAGGTGGCCGCTGAGAATAACTCCATCACCCTCTTCCCCTTGCCCCTGGCCTTGTTAACACCCTTCCTTAAGATGGCCCCGGGCGCGGCGGCTAAGGAAAAGGATGCGGAATAGTAACCGGGGCGGGCTAGGGGCGGCAGCGTCTGAGGAAAATGTTTGCCAAGCGGGGCCTCTGCTAGTAAACTTATTTTTTCAGTGTAAAAGTCAACACCTGGGGTTAGATTGGCCCCTAGCTTTGTGGAGGCTAATAAGCTATGGCCGAGAAGCAGGTAAAAGAGAGAGCCCTGGAGAAGATGACCGCCAAGGAACTCCGGGAACTGGCGCTGACTATCGAGAGCATGCTGGGCGTGCACGCCATGAACAAGGCGGAGCTGATCGCCGGCATCAAGGAAGCCCGAGGCATCGTCGACGAAGGCAAAAAGGTTGACACCGGCGCCATCCGCGAGGCCAAGGCTACCTACCAGGCGTTCAAAACCAAGCGTGACGCCGCCCGGGAGAGCGCCAGCAAGGCCGAGCTGGAAATTCTGCGCAAGAAGCTCAGCCGCCTCAAGAAAAAGACCCGCAGACTGGCCTCCTAGGCCGGCCGGGCCAGGCCCCGCGGTTTGGCCCTTGGGTTGGTTTCCTGGTCAGGCCCATAGCGGATGCCTCTGAGGGCGGCCGCCTGGCGATAAGGTAGCCGTCATGGATCGCCCCGCGGCCCTGGCTCCCCCCCATGAACACTGCCCCGATCAGCAGCTCATGTGTCACTGCCTGACTGCTGAGGCGGTGTTTGTGGCTTTGATCAGCCCCCCTGGACATCGCCCTGACCTGCGGCGAAACCATAACCGGCTTGGTCATGGCCACGGCCATGGTCTACCCCGACAAAAAATTTAGCCGCATAAAGCCCAAAAGCATGGTCAAGCGCATGAAGGATAAGGCCTTCGCCCCGCGTCCGTCAACCGCGGACATATCCTTTTGTGCAAGCAGCTGGGCATCCTCTTAGCCGATTTCGAGGCCCTGGCCATGGCGGCCATGCAGGGAATCAGCGACCATTTGTGGCTTTAGACTCACCGGCGGCCACGGCGGCCTGAGCATTGAATTGCCGGCCTATCTTCCTCGACCGCTTGACTTATTTAATTATTCAGCAGACCCGAACGGAAGTCCGCCGCTCTAGCCCGAGCCGCTACGTCAACCGACCCGTTTATGCCCAGCTGGGGGCACCCGGCCTCTCCCTTGACCGCCGGTCCCCGCTCCCCTAAAATCAGCTTCATCTCATCAATAACGTATCCGTTGGGAGGATTTACCGTGAGCGACATCAAGGCCCAATACCGCACCGTCATGGACGACCACTTTCCCCCCGAGGTGACGCTAACCGTGGGCGACGCCGTGTTGCGTTATAAAAAGCGCACCTGGAAGCTGGAGGACAGGGACTCCCTTGTGGAGAAGGGCCTGCGCTACGGCGAGAACCCTGGCCAGGAGGCGGCGCTCTACGAGCTGGTGGACGGCGGGCTCAAAGTGGGCGACATTGAGTTAATCCAGCCGGGGCGCGGCCTAGTCAGCGCGCTAAGCGAGGAGCAGATGCTCCAGATCGGCAAGCACCCGGGCAAGACCAACCTCACCGACGTGGACAACGCCCTGCACATCCTGCGCTACCTCACCGAGCGCCCGACCGTGGCCATCATGAAGCACAACAACCCCTCGGGCGTGGCCATGGACGACGACATCGCTCAGGCCTACCACAAGGCTTTCATGGCCGACCTCATCGCCGCCTTCGGCGGGGCGGCGATCTTGAACCGCCCGGCGAGTAAGGCCTGCGTCGAACTGATGCACGAGCTGTACCTGGAGGTGGTGGCGGCGCCAGACTACGAAAAGGGCGCCCTGGATATCCTTAAGAAAAGCAAGAACTTGCGCATCCTGCGCATCCCCAAAATCGGAGATCTGACCGCCTACCGCGACCAGCGCTTTCTGGACATCAAGAGCCTGATGGACGGCGGCATAGTGCTGCAAACCAGCAGCTCCAACCGAGTGAAAACCTCCGCCGACCTGCTGCCGGCGCGTTGCGAGTATCAGGGCAAGATGTATGAGCCCGCCCGCCCGCCCGACACCCGTGAACTAGAGGACGTGGTCTTCGGCTGGGCCGTGGAGCAAGGTGTGAGCAGCAACAGCGTGCTCTACGTGAAAGACGGTTGCACCGTGGGCATCGGCACAGGCGAGCAGGACCGCGTGGGTGTGGCCCGCATAGCGGTGTACAAGGCCTACACCAAGTACGCAAACCGCTTGGCCTGGCAGCGTTACGGCAAAAAGTACGACCAGCTGAGGCTGGAGGTGCAGACCGGCAAGACATCCCGCAATCAGATTGACGCTATCGACGCCCAAACCAAGATGGACCGGGCGGGGTTGCCCGGCTCGGTGATGATCAGCGACGCCTTCTTCACCTTCCGTGACGGCGTGGACGTGGGGCTTAAAGAGGGCGTGACCTGCGTGGCCCATCCCGGCGGTAGTCTACGCGACTGGGAGTCCATCGAGGCCTGCAACCAGGCCAACCCGCCGGCAGCCATGATATTTACCGGCCAACGAGCCTTCAAGCACTAGGCGGGCCTTCCCGAGAGAATCCAAGGATGAACATCGATAAAGTCCTGGAATGGTTTAGAAATAGCCCCCTGCCCTACCCCGAAACCCTGCTAGGGGCGGCGGTGCTGGCCCTCTTGGTGCTCTTGGGCTGTGGATTGGTTTCGCGCTTGCTGGAGCGTGTGTTGCGTCGCTCCAGCAGGCTCTTAGTCCGCCTGGCCCGGGAACAGATGGGCGAGACCCTGCTGCGCTACACCCTGCGCATCAAAACGATGGCCGTCTACCTGGCCGGAGGAATACTATACGCCAGCCTGGTACCTGGCCTACGCCTCTTACTGGGCACCGTGGTGGCCAGCGCCGGCATCACCGCCATGGTGATGGGCTTTGCCGCCAAGTCCACCCTGGCCAACCTCATAGCCGGTCTTTCCCTGGCCTTCTACCGTCCCATCCGCATCGGTGATAAGGTCTCCCTCGAGGGGGAATACGGGGTCATAGAGGACATCACCCTCAGGCATACCATCGTGCGCACCTGGGAGGCCAAGCGTCTGATCATCCCCAACGAGAAAATCGACGCCATGAGCCTGATCAACTACAGCATCGTGGACAACAAGTCCCTGCTCTCCCTTAACTTGGGAATCGCCTACGAAGCCGACCTGGACCTGGCCCGGCGGTTAATCCTGGGTGAAGTGGCCAAATGCCCTTCGGTTATGCCCGTGGAGCAGGCCCCGGCCAAACCGGCGGTGCGGGTGATCGACTGGGGCGATCATGCCCTGAAGCTTAGGGTAAGTATCTGGGTGCCGGACATGGACGCATATTACGCGGCCAAAGCCCACCTGCTGGAGAGCATCAAGAAGTGCTTCGACCAGGAGGGCGTGGAGATCCCCTACCCCCACCGCATCATCGTCTACAAAAAAACCTGGCGGCAGGAGACAGCTAATGACGAAAACGGGCGAAGGTAACCCTCGCCCCTACGAAGAAAGGGCTTCTTATTGCCTTAGATTTTCGTAGGGGTTCGGCTTCCGTTTCAAGCGGGCCACCGATTCCACGGCAAGAGGGCCAACCATTCCCATGGGATGTGGGCTACCGGTTCCACGGGATGTGGGCCACTTGGGGTAGTAGGCGATGCTGGATAACACCGAATTGACTATACTGCGCTTTTCAAACACCGAGGGGGGTGCATATGCCGGCGGAGAGGTTATCCATGCGTAAGATCAAGGAAGTACTTCGGTTGAAGCACGAGGCCAGCTGCGGCAACCGGGATATTGCCAAGAGTTGCGCGGGATAGGCCGGACCACGGTGTCCAATTACCTGCGTCAAGCCACGCGCGCCGGCCTGCCCTGGCCCTTCCCCACCAGTTTGGATGAGACGCAGCTTGAGCGGCTGCTTTTTTTACTTTCATCCTTGCTGTCTACGGGCTTTCGCCCGGAGCTTGACTGGTCCCAGGTCCATCAAGGGCTGAGGCGTAAGGGTATGACCCTGGAGCTGCTGTGGGAGGAGTACAAGGCGGCCCATGCCTTGGGCTACCAATACAGCTGGTTTTGCGAGTGTTACCGGGAATGGCCGGGCAAGCTGGGGCTGGTCATGCACCAGGAGCACCGGGCCGGTGAGAAGACGTTTATCGATTATGCCGGCCAGACCGTGGATGTGGTGGTCCCCCTGGTTGGTGAGGGTTCGGGCGGTCCAGATCTTCGTGGCGGGCCTGGGCGCCAGCAGCTACACGTCTGCTGAGGCCACGTGGACCCAGAGTTTGCCCGATTGGATCGGCTCTCACCAGCGGGCCTTCCAATTTTTTGACGGGATGACGGAGTTGATAGTGATCGACAACCTCAAATCCGGGGTGAGCAAGGCTTGCCGCTACGAGCCCGACATCAACCAGACCGACTAGGAGATAGCCGCCCACTACGGCACGGCGGTTTTGCCCATCCGGGTACGAAAACCCCGTGACAAGGCCAAGGCTGAGGTAGGTGTACAATTGGTGGAGAGGTGAATACTGGCCGTCCTGCGCAAGAGGACCTTCTTCAGTCTGGCTGCGCTCAACCAGGCGCTCCGTAGGCTTCTAGATCGGCTCAACAACCGGCCTTTCAAGAAGCTGCCCGGCAGCCAACGCTCCATATACGAGTTCCTGGACAAACCGGCGCTCAAAAGCCTCTGCCCGCCACGGCCTACCAGTATGCCTAATGGAAGAAGGCCAAGGTCTACATCGATTACCACGTGGAGGTGGGCCGCCACTAACTCGGTCCCTCACCAATTGGTAGGCAAGAAGCTAAACATCCTCTACACGGAGCGCACGGAGGAATGCTTCCATAAGGGCCAGCTGGTGGCCAGCCACCGTCGCATCCTGGGGCAAAACGGCTTAACCACCCTGGCCGAGCACATGCCCCGCTCCCACCAAGAGCACGCCAAATGGACTCCTAAAAAATCACCAACTGGATACACAAGATCGGCGAAGCCACAGCCAAGCTGGCCGAGGGGATCATGAGCCGGCGGACGTATCCCCAACAAGGCTTCAGAGTCTGCCTAGGCCTGGTCACCCTGGCCAAGAAACATGGTGAAGCGCGCGTGGAGGCTTGCCTGCCTGAGGGCCTTGACCTATGGGGCCTTCAGCGAGCGTAGAGCGCCTCATCGACAAGGAACTGAGCAAGTCACCTGTGCTGACGTCGGCCCCGGAATCCAGCCCCATCCTTCATCCCAACATCCGCGGAGCCGGCTACTTCGACCACCCAAGGAGAACGCTATGGTGATTAATTCCATCCTGGAAAAGCTCCGCGCTCTGGGGCTGGAGGGCATGCTCAAGGCCCTAGAGGAACAGCTGAACACCACCGAAGCCCAGAAGCTGGGCTTCGAGGAAAGACTGGGCCTGATGGTGGGCAGGGAGGCCACCCATAGAGAAGACCGCCGGCTCAAAAACAGGTTGGTCAAGGCCAAGCTCCGACATAACGCCTGCCTGGAGGATATCGACTACCGGCAAAGGTAGCCCTCTTCAAATGGATGGAATGCATGGACCACTTTTGGAGGCGAAGACATTATGGTAGCCTCTGGCTCTTGCCCTGACGGCCTGAAAGATGCCGTTAAGCTCCTCCAGACGGGCGTTGGAATGGTTGGAGGTCCAGTGGTTTAGGATCCAGATGGGCATGCCCTTCCAGAATCATGAGCGCCTTGAGGACCGAGGCCAGGGTTTTGATGTCGTGCGCTATGCACTGCAGGACATGGCGGGTGAAGTGGGTGACGCGCCACTAGGCGACCCGCACCGAGGTGGCCTTTCTGGTTCCAGCGCAGCATCTCCTTGAGCCGCCAGGCGGTGGCGAAGCCGTCGGTTTCCAGTTCGATAAGGATCTGCTGCCGCTTCTTGGTTAGCCTACCCTACCGCCGCCAGCGGCCTTGAGCAAGGCCCAGCGGGGGCCTTGGGCAGTTTTCGCTCCTTAGCCTCGGCCTTTCGGACCTCGTCCACGGCGGTGGTGAAGAATTGGACTACATGGAATCAGTCCACGGTGACGTTGGCATCGGGAAAGCCTTCGCCGATGGCAGCCCGGGAGGCTGGCGACATGTCGCATACCACCTCGGCGATATTGTTGTGATCGCCGCCATGCTCACGCAGGAAGCGACGGCACAGGATCAGACAGCCATTGCCATTGCCGAGGGTAGCGAAGATGACCGGCTTTTGCTTGCGGTCTAGATAATTGTGGCCCCGCTTGAAGGTAGGCGTAACGGCTAAAAATGATCTTATAAAAACGGTTAATTATCTATAAAATTAGTAGCTTTTGAGATAAAGCCGCCGCATTTGGGCTGGTGTTTTTGTTTCACTGGCGGTTGCCTGTCCAAATCAGGGCAAGAGCGGTAACTGGACCTGCTCGGGCATGAGGGGCGGGGTATGATAGGGGTGTTGTAGCCAGACGCACAACTCCCTGTATGTGAAGAGATGTAGGCACAGCATGGCGGCCAGGTTGGACAGTAACCATGCGGCCAGAAAAAAATGGTAAAGCCACTTGAGCAAAAGCAGGGCGATCAAGGCTGCCTAAATCTGGATTTCTAAGGCGTTGCTGCTGATGACCACGAAGGTTTTGACTTTAAGTTTTTGCTTAAGCGTCTTGAAAAACAGCTCGATCTTCCAGCGGTCCTTGTAGATATCAGCCAAAATGGCGGCCGCCAGCTTGTGGTGGTTGGTCAAGAACACGACCTGCTTTTGATTCTTCTCGTTCCACACCACCAGGCGACGCAGGGGGTAAGGACAATCGATCAGACTGCCGGTGAGAAATATGGTTTGATCGGCCAAGACGTTCTGGGCCTTAGGCCCTGGCCGATTGGCCATTATCTCGAAAGCGGCGTTAGATTTGAGGCTGGTGATGAAGGAAACTCTCTGGCCGGTCCACTTGCCAAACAGGGCATAGTCCTGGTAGCCCCGGTCCAAAACCAAGATGGAGCCAGGGTTTAGGGCCAGCCTCTGGGCCACGGTGACATCGGCCACCTTGGCCTCGGTGAGCAGGACAAAGTTGGGCATGTAGTCGTCGTGGTCTAGCATGATGTGAGCCTTGACCCCTCCCTTGGCCCGCTTATACTCGGCCCAGGGGAACAGGCTCAGGCACA
>CBCOTF020000244.1:0-7376 GCA_965112955.2 Desulfarculales bacterium | reverse complement strand
TCGCACCCTGGCCAAGGTGCTCTTGGACGAGGGCGTAGAGATCGTAGCCAGCCACGAGTTGGTGCCCGAGCTGCTGGCCCGCCATGGGCAATTCACCCGCCGTGGTCTGGAACTGGCCGAGCGGGCTGATGCGGAGCTGGGCTGGCGCATGGCTGCCGAGCTGGGTAAGCTTGACATCGGTCAGGCCGTGGTGGTCAAGGGCAAGGTGGTGGTGGCCGTGGAGGCCATGGAAGGCACTGACGAATGTATCCGCCGCGGCAGCCAGTTGGCCGGAAATTCGGGGGCCGTGGTAGTCAAACGCTGCAAGCCCACCCAGGACCTGCGTTTTGACCTGCCCAGCGTAGGCGAGAGCACCGTGGCGGTGATGCAGAGGGCGGGGGCATCCTGCTTGGTCATCGAGGCGGGGCGCACATTGGTTTTCGATCACGCCCCCATGATCAAGCGAGCCGACGAAGCGGACATTTGCATCATGGCTTGGTCCCCCACGGAGGATAGCAAGTGAGTCAGGGCCAGGTCAAGGTGGCGGTGGTCGGGGTGGGCTACCTGGGTAAATTCCACGCCGAGAAGCTTAAACGCCTCAAGGGGGCCAAGCTGGTGGCCGTGGTGGACAGCAACCTAATGCGGGCGCGCTCCCTGGCCTCCGACCTTGGGGTGCAAGCTTTTGCCGACCATCGCCAGGTTATGGATTTGGTGCAAGCGGCCACGGTGGCCACTCCCACGGTGACCTACAGGTGGCCAAGGACTTCCGAGGCCGGCAAGGACGTGGTCGAGAAGCCCATCACCGCCATCCTGGAGCAGGCCAACGAGCTGGTGGCTCTGGCGGAGCAGAAAAGCTCATTCTGCAAGTGGGACATTTCGAGCGCCCAATCCCGCGGTAGAGGACTTGGTGCCGGGTGCGGTGCCTGTTCATGGAGGCGAACGGATGCCCTTTCAAGGCTCGGGCTACCGACGTGGATGTCGCGCTGGACCTGATGATCCACGACCCGACATAACTCGACTATGGTGGGCGAGGACCCCAAGGAGACAGGGCCGTAGGCGTGCCGGTGTTGGGGAGCACGCCGACATCGTCAATGCCCGCCCGGAATTCCCTCGGGCTGCGTGGCCAACGTCACCGCTGTTTACTAAAGGATGAGCGCAAAATGCGTGTTCCGCCCGACGGCTACCTGTCCTGGATTTTAAGAAGCGCCGGCTGTTGGTGGTGAGCCAGGTGAGTTCTGCCCCGGCAAGCTGCCCAAGGTGGATGCCGAGTATCCGCGCTTCCCTAAGAGCGACCCTTTGAGTCTGAGCGAAGGATTTTGTGGAGGCGGTGCGCGGCCGGCGTCCCGAGTTAGCGGGGCCGACGGCTGTCGCGCCCTGGCCTGCGCTCTAGCGGTGCGCGAGCGCGTATACCAGAGTTTAGAGGGTATGGAGAAGTTTCTAGTCGTGTCGCGGCGCTTGGTGGACGCCCGCCTGTCCAGAGAGGACTAGTGTCCCAGGGGCCCAAGGTGGTCGTCGTGGCCGGCGAGGCCAGCGGGGATGCGCACGCTGCCCACCTGGTGGAGGCCCTGCGCCTGTTGAAGCCGGGGCTTACCGTCAGCGGCATCGGCGGACCAGCCCTGGAGGCGGCTGGGGCCAGGCTCTTGTTTCGGGCCGAAGACCTGGCCCTGGTGGGGGTCAGCGAGGTCTTCGGCAAGCTCAAGCTGATCCTGGCCGCCCTAAAGGGGATGGGCCAGCACCTTAAGAGCGAGCGCCCGGACCTGGTGATCCTGGTGGACTTTCCGGATTTCAACTTTCGTGTGGCCAAAAAGGCCAAGTCCCTGGGCCTAAAGGTGCTTTACTACGTAAGCCCTCAGGTCTGGATTTGGCGCCAGAAACGCGCCCAAAAGATGGTCGCTATGGTGGATCACCTGGCGGTGATTTTCCATTTGAGAAAAATTCTATCAGGTCCAGTACAAGCTGCCGGTTACCTTGTAGGGCACCCGGTCATGGACGAGGACGAGGCTAACCGCCAGAAGGCTGGAGAAGGTCCTGCCTGTGCCTGAAGGGGCCGAGTTGGTGGGGCTCTTGCCCGGCAGCCGCCATTCCGTGTAATGTGCTTTGCCCCTCGTGATCGAGACGGCGCGCTATATGCGCCAGCAAAACCCGTGCCTGCATTTCCTAGTGCCTTTGGCCCCGGGCCTGAACTTTGACGATCTGGGCTATCAGCCAGGGGGCCATACCGGGGATCACGGTACTGCCGGGACGGGCTGCGGCCATAATGGCCCAGTCCAGGGTTCTCATCGTGGCCTCGGGCACGGCGACGCTTCAGGCGGCCCTGGCCGGCACCCCCATGGTGGTGGTATACAAGACCGGGACCTTGAACGCCCTGGTGGCCCGGAAACTGGTCAAGGTGCAGCACATCGCCATGCCCAATCTCATCGCCGGGCGCGAGGTGATACCGGAGCTGTTGCAGGAAAAGGCCACGCCCAAGACCGTGGGCGACCAGGCCCTGGACCTCATGGCCGAGGGGCCGCGGCGACGGGACATGATGGCGGACCTCCGGGAAGTCCGCGCCAAACTGGGCGAGCCGGGGGCCAGCCGGCGGGTGGCCGGCCTGGCCAGTCAACTGATAGCGGGGACTTGAAGCATGAGCAAGAAATCAAGGGCTCGACGACGTCATTTCTACCGCCGCCTGTGGGCAAGCGCCCCTACTGGACGCGCCTGTTCTGGGCATGGTGTTGATGGTCCTGGTGCATCTCATCGGCCGGCTACATGGTAAAGCCGGTGATGGACGACATCTTCGTGACTAAGGACCAGACCATGCTTTTCATGGTGCCCCTGGCCGTGATAGCCCTCTACGCCATAAAGGGCACCTGCTCATACGGGCAGACCTACTTGATGCAGTTCGTGGGGCAGCGCATCATCACTCAATTCCGCATCGACCTATACGCTCACCTGCAAAAGCTCTCGCTGAGCTACTACGATCGGGTGCCCACCGGCGAGTTGATGAGTCGCATCACCAACGACGTCAACCAGATCCAGGGTGCGGTCAGCAGCGTGGTTACCGGTGTTCTCAAAGACCTCTTCACAATCTTCGGTCTGATATTCGTCATCTTATACCGCGACTGGTTCCTGGGCATTTTCGCGGTGGGCGTCTTCCCGCTGTGCATGATTCCGCTGGTAAAATTCGGTCGGCGCTTGCGCAAGATCAGCCACCGCTCCCAGGAGACCATGGCCGACGTCAGCGTGCTCTTGCACGAGACTATCAGCGGCGCGCGTATCGTCAAGGGCTTCTGCCGCGAGGACCACGAGACAGCGCGTTTTTCTGCCGAGGCCGAGAGGCTGTTCCGTCTGCGCATGAAAGACATTTCCACTCGGGCCATTTCCAGCCCCTTGATGGAGTTTCTGGGCGGCATGGGCATCGCGGGCATCATCTTCTACGGCGGCTGGCAGGTGATCAACGGCCAGTCCACGCCCGGCACTTTTTTTAGCTTTCTGACGGCGCTGATAATGCTTTACGAGCCGGTCAAGCACCTGAGCAACCTCAACAACAATATCCAGAGCGGCCTGGCCTCGGCCAGCCGGGTCTACGAGGTGCTCGACACCCCGCCCCAAATTGTGGACAAGCTCCAGGCCCTGGAACTGCCGCCCCTGACCCAGGGCGTGGAGTTCAAGGACGTTAGCTTCGGCTACCGTCCCGGCGAGACGGTGCTGAGCGACATCAACCTAAAGGTGCCGGCCGGGCAGCTCCTGGCTCTGGTGGGTACCAGCGGTGGCGGCAAGACCACCCTAGTCAATCTTCTGCCCCGCTTCTACGAAGTTAGCGAGGGCGCGGTGCTCATCGACGGCGTGGACATAAGGGACTGCACCATCAAGAGCCTGCGCAGCCAGATCGCCATCGTCACCCAGCAGACCCCTGTTCAACGACACCGTCAATAACAACATCGCCTACGCTTTGATGCCAGCGACGTCGAAATTATGGGGCGCGGGCGGCTATGCCCTGGACTTCATCGAGCATCTGCTTCGGGCTTCGGTGGTCATCGGCGAGGCCGAGTGCTTCTCTCCGGCGCGAGCGCCAGCGTTGTCCATCGCCCGGCCATCCTGGCCGACCGGCCCATTCTGATCGACGAGAATACCGCGGCTTGACACCGAGAGCGAGCTTTTCGTGCAAAAGGCTTGGAGAACCTCATGCGCGGACGCACTACCCTAGTGATCGCCCACCGCCTCCCACCATCCAGCGGTCCGACCGTATCCTGGTAATGAGCGGACGCATCAAGGAGGAGGGCCGGCACGAGGAGCCTTGGCCCTGCAGGGCCTGTACAGCCGGTTGCACCGCATGCAGTTCGCCGTAAATCAGGCCTGAGGTGGGCGGTGCCACCCAGGCCGCGGCGCGCCTGACAGGCCTGCTTTTTGCTATTTCGGTGGCTGGTGCTTTTTTGGGTGCTGACCAGATCGCGCAGCAATATATCCAGGATTGGCAGCAGACCCTGGCAAGTAAAGCTGGGGCCAGTGGGCCTATTGGGCTGGACTGGGCGGTGTGCAATATTGTTCATGGGCCTGCTGTGCCTGGACGGCGGAGCCACATGCCGGCCCATCTGCGCGCCGGTCTGGCGCATTCGCCGCGGTGGCCGTCTCCGGGGTGCTGGTGCAAATCTTCAAGCATCTGGTGGGCCGGCCGCGGCCACGCTTGGCGCTTTCGCCCAACGAATACTTCGGCCCCACCTTCCAGAGCGATTTGCTATCCTTTCCGTCCGGGCACGCAGCCACCAGCTTCGCGCTAGCCGCCGCTCTGAGCGTGTTCTATCCCAGGCTGGCTTGGCTGTTCTATGTGCTGGCCGCTCTGGTAGCAGCCGGAAGAGTTGTGAGCGACGCCCATTACGTCAGCGACGTGTTGGCTGGGGCCGTCTTGGGCTTGGCCGTGGGCTGGCCCTTGGCCGGCCTGGTGGCCTGGCGGACGGGACGGCGGCTATGAAGTCCAAAGGTCTGGACGTCTGGCCCGGTCTGGCCGTGGCCGTGGCCGTGTTGGCCGGGGCGCTGTATTTTACTCAGTTGGGGCGTATGCCGCTCTCCGACCGCGACGAAGGCGAGTACGCCGCCGCCGTGCGGCCATGGTGCAGCGCGGCGACTATGTCACCCCCTACCTTAATGGACAGCCCTACCTGGAAAAGCCCATCCTGCTTTTTTGGGGCATCACCGCGGCGCGCTGGCTGCTGGGGCCTGGCGAATGGGTGGCCCGGTTGCCCTCAGCGCTGAGCGCCTTTCTGCTGGTGCTGCTGGTGGGTTCTCTGGTTTGGCGCACCTCGGGCAGCCTGGCGGCAGCGGTCTTAAGCGCTGGGGCCACGGCCTTCGCCCCCTTGAACTTGCTGGTGGGGCGGGCTTGCCTTCCCGACATGCCCCTGACCCTCTTTTCCACCCTGGCCTTGGGGAGCTTCTTCATACCGTGCGCCGCTGCCCCGAGACCGAATTTGGTACTTGGCCGGCTGGCTGGGCCTGAGTCTGGCCTTTCTTACCAAGGGGCCGGTGGCCCCGGCGGTGGTGCTACCGGCATGCCTCATCTACGCCTTTTGGCAGAGGCGCTTGTGGCCCATACTAAAGCGGGCGCAAATTCATTGGGGCCTGTTGATCTTTCTGGCCGTGAACCTGCCTTGGTACGGTCTGGTTTTTTGGCGCCTGGGGGACAAATTTTGGCAGGCTTTTTTCGTCTCCAGAATCTGCGCCGTCAGCAGATACTGTGGGCCATGGAGGCGGCTATTTCTATTATCTGCCCGTGCTACTTCTGGGGAGCTTCGTTTTTGCGGCGGCGGCGATCCCAGCTCTGGCCAGCGCCCTGTGCAAGAATAGCCGCGCCGCCCGCCAGGCTGACGCCATGGCTCGGCTGCGTTTGCTGGCGGCCATCGTGGTGCTGGTGGTGTTGGTGATCTTCAGCCTGGCCGCCACCAAGCAGATCAACTACGTGCTGCCGGCCATGCCCTTTCTGGGGGTGCTGGCTGGCTATTTCCTATGGCGTCTGGGCGTCGGTGAGGCGCGGACGCCTGGCCGGGCAGGTGTTTTGGGGGGAGTGTATTTGCTCGGCGGTCTTTTTCTGGCGGCCTTATTGGCACTGCCCGCCGGACTGCCCCTGGCCTGGGAAAAAATTCAGGCCTCCATCCGCCCCGATAGCAGCGAATATGCTCTGCCCGAAGTAGCCCCGCAACTGTGGTTGTGGCCCCTGCTGGCGGCCTTGGTGGCGGCGCTGATCCTTTTTGGGATCAGGCTGATCAAAAAAAGCGGCCGAACTGGTCTGGTAGGGCCGGGGCTGATTCTGGGCAGCGCTCTGCTGGGGGCAGCCCTGTTTTTGGGTCTATTGCCACAGGCTTCTGCTCTGGTGCAAGATCCGGCTCGCCAGATGGCCAGCGAGATCACCGGGCGCGGGGCCGGCCAGGCGGCGGTGCTTACCTTCGGATTGTGGAAACCCTCGCTACTCTTCTACCTGGACCGCGAGATACCGCGTATTCGCACTTCCGAAAGCCAGGAGTTGGCCCGGCGCTTGAACGAGCCGGAGCCGGTCCTAGTGATGACCCGGGTTAGCCTGCTGCCACAATTGGCCCAGGTGCCCGGCTTCAGGGAGGTGCAGCGCTACCAGGGCTATCTGCTTGGAGGCAACGGCGGCGGTTTGGAGTTGTGGGGTCGGCGCATCAACCCCGAGCCCAAGGCCCCGGCGGGGCGGCCATGAACCCCCGGGCCAAAGCCGGCGGCCAGCGTTCCTGGGACGAACTGGCTCATCCCTTAATCCTGCTGGTGTTGTGCGGGCTTTTGTTTTTTAGCTTTCTGGGCCAACGTACCATATGGGAGACCGACGAAGCCCGCTACGCCGAGATAGCCCGCGAGATGATGGAGAGTGGCGACTGGGTGACGCCGCGCCTGAACTACGTCAAGTACTTCGAAAAACCCATCCTAACCTACTGGCTGGTCGCAGCCTCCTTCAAGATATTCGGCGTCTCGGATTATACCGCCCGCCTGACACCGGCCATCTTCGGCACCCTGATTGTGCTGTTGACCTATCTGCTGGGACGCGGCTTGTGGGGGGGCGAGGCGGCTTTTGGAGCGGAGTGTGCCTGGCCACCTCCTTGATGTTCATGGCCCTGTCCTGGGTGCTGATCGTGGATATGGTGCTGTGTTCCGTGGTGCTGGCGGTGTCCGGAGCCGGGGAGCGGCGCCTGGGCAAGCGCTGGGGGGGGTGCCTGTTCTGGATCGGCGCCGCGGTGGGCTTCCTAACCAAAGGCCTGTTGGGGCCAGGGCTGCCGGCCATGGCCGTGGTGCTCTTCATCCTGCTAAGCCGAGAGTGGGCCTTGCTGCGACGCTTAGCCAACTGGCGAGGACTATTCTTGTTCCTGGCCCTGGTGGCGCCCTGGAATATCTGGGTGAGCCTAGTCAACCCC
>CBCOTF020000243.1:0-8489 GCA_965112955.2 Desulfarculales bacterium | reverse complement strand
CAGAAAGGCCACCTCTGTACGGGCCGCCCAGTGGCGCAGCACCCACTTCACCAGCTATGCTCTGAAGTGCATAGCGCCTGACACCAAAATTTTGGCCCCGGTCCTCAAGGCGTTCATGACTCTGGAAGAGCATGTCCACCTGATCCTAAGCCGCTGGACTTCCAACCATTCCAACACCCGCCTGGAGGGGCTTAATGGGCATCTTCCAGGCCGCCAGAGCAAGGACTAGGGGCTACCGTAATACAGTGCTGTCCAAGACAGGCGTAACGGCTCAGAATGATCTTATAAAAACGGTTAGTTATCTATAAAGTTAGCAGTTTTTGAGATAAGGCCGCTGTTTTTGGGTTGGTGTTTTTTGGTTCATTAGTGGCTGCCTGTCCAAGTCATAGCAGGAGCGATAACTGGACCTGTTCGGGTATGAGGGGCGGGGTGTGATAGGGGTGTCGGAGCCAGGCGCGCAACTCTCTGTATGTGAAGAGCTTTAGGCGCAGCATGGCGGTCAGGTTGGACAGTGTCCATGCGGTCAGGGGAAAATGGTGAAGCCATTTAAGCAAGAGCAGGGCGATCAAGGCTGTCCGAATCTGGATTTCTACGGCGTTACTGCTGGTGCCCACGAAGGTTTTGACCTTAAGGTTTTGCTTAAGCGCCTTGGAGAACAGCTCGAGTTCCCAGCGGTCCTCATAGATGTCAGCCACGATGGAGGCCGTTAGCTTGTGGTGGTTGGTCAAGGGCACGACCTACTTTTGATTCTTCTCGTTCCATACCACCAGACGACGCAGGGGGTAGGGACAATCGGTCAGGCTGCTAGTGAGGAGTAAAGGTTTAATTGGCCGAAATGTTTTGGGCCTTAGGTCCTGGCCGATTAGCTATCACCTCGAAAACGGTGTTAGATTTGAAGCGGATGACGGAATGAGATGCCCTGACCGGTCCACTTGCCAAACAGGGCATAGTCCTGGTAGCCCCGGTTCAAAATCAGGATGGAGCCAGGGTTTAGGGCCAGCCCCTGGGCTACGGTGACATCGGCACCTTGGCCTCGGTTAGCAGGACAAAGCTGGGCATGTAGTCGTCGTGGTCCAGCATGATATGAGCCTTAACCCCCATATGAGCCTTACCCCCCCCCTCCTCCCTTGGCCCGCTTATACTCGGCCCAGGGGAATAGGCTCATGCACAGGGTGATGGTGGAGGAGTCCAGGCGCAAGAGCTTGTTCTTGAATTTGAACTTGCCCTTTTCCCTGCCCAGGGAGCCTTGGGCACGGAAGCGCTCTATGGCTTTGAAGAGAAGAACTCGGAACAAGGACGAGGACCTGTGCTGGTTGGCGTAGGACAGCTTGGACCTTTTTTTGGGCTGCGCTTACCCTATGGTGGGACAGCTTGCCCAGGCAGCAGGAAAGACCCTGGCAGATCCCCTTAGGAAGTCAGCCCTGGCCAGAGATGACAGAAGACCATGGCCACGACCTTGGTCCAGCAGGGAACTCCCTTGATCCTAAAACCTCGGCACCATGCTTTTTGACCAAGGCTGAGAACTCAGTGCGTGGTAAGTGATGCAGCAGTTGACTGAATAGGCTGGCTACTCGTATCATGGTCTTGCCCTCTCTTGGTCGCGGTGTTGCTGGCTTTTGGCAAAACCACACTACTACGCTGAAATGAAAGCTTCTCGCTTCGATCACTTAGCCGGTTTTTGAGAACCTATCTTGGACAACACTGATCTTGACCTGTTTGATCCCGTAGTCGGGGCAGTCCACTCGGGGCATCCGGGTGGTTACGTAGCAATGATGCTGGAAAAGATTAAGGTGACGCCAAGTGAATTCGTGGAAGTCGTGAGCCTTGCACAACCTGTCACACTTCGGGCAGGGGTATTCGGCTCCCCGGTCGCGGTAACCTCCAAGAAGACCTCGTGGGGCTGTTTATCGGTGTCCACACGCTATCCCACCAGTCGCCAGGGCGGTTGCAACCCCAGGCCAAGGGCTCGAAGCTCGCCGGCGTCCATGATTGCCTCCTGTTTCAATTCGGCCATGCGGATCGCTGCATTATGACACCGGAACTACACCAATTCTACTCATGACGACAAAAAGGCAAAAAGGAATGGGCCGCCGGCAAAAATCTGGAGGATTACCTGGCCCTGGCCCGCCTCCAGGCCGTCAAGCCCCGCGAAGGCGAGGTGTCCTCATGAACCGGGCCGAAAAGGCGGTGGAATTGTTCAACCAGGGCCTGCATTGAGGCCAGGCCGTGCGCGCCAATTTCGACGAGACATACCGACTTAGCGCGCGAACAGGGCATCGCCCTGGGGCGCAGTCTGGGCGGTGGCATGGGATTTGGTCTGGTCTGTAGAGCGGTGAGCGGGGTCATGCTGATCCTGGGCCTGTTGCCCCCTGACAACACCTAGGGCGAGCCGTGCTTCCGCCACCAGGGAAGACACCCAAGCCTTTGGCGACCTGACCAGAGAAACTTCAACCCTATATATTATGATGGCCGATTCGCCGAAAACAAGGGCTTCACGGGGCTTATCTGCCACAGCCTCTTGGTGGGGTCCATGTTTTGTGAGGTGGGAGGTCAGATCGCCTAGTTGGCCACCGGCATGAACTTCCGCTTCAAGGGACTGGTTTATTTCGGAGACGCCATCACCTGTATTTTCGTCATTACCCATATCGCGGATAGCGCGGGCAGGCTAAAGCCATGGCCATATTCCGCAACCAACACGGTCAGGTGGTGTAAAAAGCCGCCCTCTCGGGCTCATTTACCCAACCCTCAGGGACGCCAACGCCTGCAAGATATGGTCAAGGCAGGCGACCCTAGCAATCCGCTTTTCTAGCCCAAGGAATTTTACATAAACAGGGCCATGCAACCTAGCCTTCTTGAGGTCTGCTGTCCTGGCCCGCACACGGGATCCTACCAGGTTGCCAAGGCCAGCCACTCCGGCCGCATCTCCTCCTTGTAAAGTCGGCTGACCTGGCGGTACGATTTTTTTACCAACCATGAATTGCCCCATCACCTGCGAGCCATGGAATGGCCCGCTATTCAGCCAGGCGCGAGGCCATCCTGGAAGTGGCTTGCGGAACCGGTGGGGCCACGGTGCTCCTGGCGCGAGCCTTGGGCGCACGGGGCCGCATACAGGCCGTGGACCTCACCCCGGGTATGCTAAAAAAAGCTCGCGCCAAGCTCATCCGACAGGGGCTGGTTGATTGCGTGGAACTGCGCCTAAGTCCGGCCTTGGCGTTGCCCTTTGCCGACAACAGCTTCGATCTGCTATATAATTCTCATATATTCGATTTGATCGACCTCAGCGAGATACCGTCCATTCTGGCCGAGTTCAAGATGGTGCTCAAACTGGGAAGCCGGCTGGTGCTGATGGACATGAGCAAGGACACCGTCGCCAAGACCCGGTACGAGAGGCTATATGAAAAAGGCCTCTTGTCCTTCGCCTCCGGAGCCTGCCGGCTGGTAGTTATGCGGCCCGTTGTGGAGACGGCCGGATTCACGGGTCTGGCCAGGAAGTATCGCCGCAACCGCAGCTTGTTTCCCCTGAACTGGCTGTATGACAACGAAATCGTGGTGGGGCGCATGGGATGACACTCTGACGAGGAGCCCGATAAATCTGGTCTTGTGCTCACCGTAGGCCGGCCCAAAGCGCCGCCGCCTACCTGGCCCAGGGCCTGGCGGGCTACACCGGCCATCTGAGGGCCTACGGAGGCTGCCGCCTGGAGGTTGTGCGGCCGGCCAAAACGTTAAAGAACCGCCCAGCCGTCGAGGTAATGCAAGAGGAAGGCCGCCGGCTCCTGGAGTGCCTGGAGCCCCGGGATTGCGTCTGGGCCCTGGATTTGGCGGCCAGCCCTGGTCCTCGGAACAATGGGCCAAGGCGTTAGAGCGGTCGCGGGATGGCGGGATCCGCCGCCTGGTGCTAGCGGTGGGTGGTCCAGAGGGTCTGGACCCGGCGGTACTGGCCCGGGCCAATCAACGGGTCAGCCTAGAGGGGGGCCCCCCACCCTACCTCACAAGCTGGCCGTCTGCGTGGCCCTGGAGCAGCTCTACCGCGCCCATAACATCCTGGCCGGCACGCCCTATCATCGCGGTTGAGGGGCCGCGGCCGGCGGTTTATCACTGGAGTAGGACAGGCGGCGGCTAGCGCCAAGAGCTCTCTTGGCCTTGGCGCAAGCGGACGATGTTCTCGCGGTGGCACCAGACCACCAGCAGGGCCATGGCCAAGCCCATCAGCGCCAGCGGTACGGAGTGCTCCCAGACCATGAGCCATATTGGCGCACTGGCGCAGCCGGTCATGGAGCCCACGGAGACGTGACCCGACCACCAGGCGGCCAGGATCAGCACCCCCAGGGTGGCCAGAAGGCTCAGCGGTGAGGCGGCGGCCAGCACACCCAAGGCAGTGGCCACGCCTTTGCCGCCCTTGAAACCCAGATACAAGGGGAATATATGCCCCAGGAAGGCGGCTAGCCCCACGGCGACCGCCAGCCATTCCGGCAGATGGTGCAGGGCCAGGGCCATGGGCACCGCCCCCTTGGCTGCATCCAAAAAAAGCGTGGCCACTCCGGCCCCGCGACCGGCTAGGCGGGTGACGTTAGTGGCGCCGATATTGCCCGAGCCACCGCTACGGGGGTCGGGACCACCCAGTAGACGGGTGATTAGCAAGCCAAAAGGGATGGACCCCAAAAGGTAGGCACCCGCAAACCACGCTGCGCCCAGCAGATTCATGACTCTCCCGTCCATCGCCTGATTATCTCAATAATACCCTGACCTGGATGCATACCAGACCAGGCCCACATCACCGGATTAGGTGGCCCGCTTCAAATGGAACGTATGCCCCACTTCCCTGGGATCCGTAAGCCTTATCCATAAAGCCCCTTAGCGCGGGAGCAGGTGTCTTGCCTGGACCCAGCGGTCAGTGTATACTTAATGAATGCGAGGGGCAAGGGTGCGCATTTGCGTCATAGACGGCCAGGGCGGCGGCATCGGCAGTGTGGTCATCCGCCGCGTCAAGGAAGAATTCGGCGAGGACCTGGAGGTCCTGGCCCTGGGCACTAACGCCATAGCCACGGCCCAGATGATGAAGGCCCACGCCAACCGCGGGGCCACCGGCGAAAACGCCATCCTGGTGACCATTCAGGATGTCGACGTGATCATTGGTCCCTTGGGAATAGTGCTGGCCAACGCTATGATGGGCGAGGTGACCCCGGCCATAGCTGCGGGCGTGGCTTCTTGCCGGGCGCGCAAGTTCCTGCTGCCGTTGACTCAGGAAAACGTTGAGGTGGTGAGTGTCAGCCGCGAACCCTTGCCCCACCAAGTGGACCACATCGTTAAAATCCGCCTCAAGGAGTTGCTGGATCATGTGTGAAGCCACGGCCTATATCATCAAAAACGGTAACGAGGAGCTTCTTCTGGCCGACGTGGACGTCATCGAACCCCAGGAGGACGGCATGGTGCGCCTGGCGAGCATCTACGGTGAGCAGAAGGTGCTCAAGGCCCGCATCAAATCCATGAGCCTAGTTAACCATCGCGTGGTGCTGGCCCAGGGCTAGCCGCCCCGGACCCTGCCAACGCCTGACCGAGGGAGAATAACCATGGCAGATCAGTCCGCCATCGACCGTGTGGTCAAATCCCTGCACTGGCTGGGGCACGACTGCTTCCGCCTGGACTGCTCCGCGGGGAGTATCTACTTCGACCCCTACGAATTGCAAGGCGGCCCCACCGCGGCCTTGATCTTGAGCAGCCACGACCATTTCGACCACTGCATGCCCGAGGACATCGCCAAGATACAAGGCCCCCAAACGGTGATCCTCACCGAGGCCCAGTGCGCCAAGAAGTTGGGCGCTGGGGTCAAGGTGATGAAGCCCGGCGACACCCAGGAGGTGGCGGGGATCAAGATCCGGGCCGTGCCGGCCTATAATACCGACAAGGAGTTCCATCCCAAGCAGAACGCCTGGCTGGGCTTCGTGGTCACTGTGGACGGCGTGAGTATCTACCACGCTGGCGACACCGACCACATCCCCGAGATGTCCGGCTTGGATGTGGACGTGGCTCTGTTGCCGGTCTCGGGCATTTATGTCATGACCGCCGAGCAGGCGGTGCAGGCGGCTAAAGCGATCAAGCCGCGCCTGGCCATTCCCATGCACTACGGGGCCATCGTGGGCGATTTAAGCGACGCTCAGAAGTTCGCTCAGGCCCTGGAGGACCAGGTGCCGGTGTGCATCCTAAATAAAGAATCCTAAATAAAGAATCCTAGTTCCTATGACTCAGGGCGCTCTGCCCGTTCCCGGCCGCTCGCCGAGGCGCTCTTGGGACACCCTGTGCCTGGGCCTTAACGCCACGGACTATCTTTGCCTCATTCCAAAACGCTCCGCCGGGGGCAGCAAACAGCGCATACGCCGAATGGCCAGCATGGGCGGTGGCCAGGCCGCCACCGCCGCGCCTGCTGTCTGGCACGCCTGGGCCACCGCGTGGCCTATGCCGGGGTCTGCGGCGACGACGAGCCCGATCAAAGGGCGGCGCCCTGGCTAAAAGATTTCGGCGTGGAGCCCCATGGCCTGATGGTCAAGCCGGGCAGCCGGAGCCAGCAGGCCTTCATGTGGAGGAGCAGGGCGGCGAACACACCATCGTCTAGCACCGCGACGAGGCCTGTCATCCCGGCTACCTGGTGCACGCCCTGCTGCTGGACCTGAACCATCCAGAGGCCCTGGCAGTGGCCAACGCCACCGCGGCCATCTCGGTCACCGGCCTGGACGGGTGGGCGGCCCTGCTCACGCGCCCCGAGTTGGAGGCCTCCCTGGTGATTTCGACGGCTGAGCCATTAGCTGGTTCTGGCTAGCCGTGGCCCTGTGCCTGGCCACCGCCGATCTGCTCAGCAAGCGCTACTTCTCCTGACCTGAGCCTGCACGAGCTGGTACTGGCCCGTCTAGCTAGGGTCTTTCCCTCCGACCTGGTGCTGTTGCTTATGATCCCCTGGCCCTGCCCCAGCCCTTACTGGCCGTCACCCCTTCTGTTCACGATGCTCACCGGCCAGTGGATCATGGGTGAGGCGCTCCTTCCGACCGGCCTGGTGAGAGTGCTCTTGCTGGCGGCCAGGGGCCTATGGGCTAAACCTGCGCCTGGCCAGCTCCGGATGGCTGAAGCCATGGCGGGCGGTGCGGCGCGAAAAAGGCTCCTAGCTGATGCTTTGCGCGGCCGTTGTCTTTCCCTATACCTCTGTGATTGGAGGCAAGGCTGTGCTGCACGCCAACCCCTTGTTAATAAGCGCGGTATATCCCTTTCTGGTGGGTCTGGGGGTGGTGGCTATTCTGAGAGCCAGGCGACAAATGGCCTTCAGCTGGCCCAGGCGGTTCTGACCGGCTCTGGCCACCGCGTCCTGTGCGTGGCCGGGGAGATCATCTGCCACTTCCTGGTCCTGGCCAGCGTGCAGACGGCCTATATACTGGCGGTCAAGCGCGTGAGCCTGCTTTTCGCGGTATTGTGAGAGGCCTCCTTAGTTCTTGGGCGAGGGGCGGCTGGAGCAGCACCTGCTGGCCAACGTCCTGTTGACGGCCGGCGCAGTGATGATTACTTTTTTAGGCTTAAAATCGGGGCGTCAGCAACCTGGCCATCTAGTCCAGCATGGTGTTTAGGTCAAAGGGCTTGCGCAGCAGCCCCGCAGCTCTTCCTTCCAGCCATTCCATGTCCGCTTGCTCACCGCCATGGCAAGTGGCCATCAGCAACCGGGCGGCGAGGTCCAGCCGTAAGAGTTCCTCCAGACACTTCTCACCGTCTATCACCGGCATAGCCAGGCCCAGAAGCACCAGATCGAAGGGCTGCCCTTGCTCCAGAACCTGGGCGTATAGTTTCAGGGCCTTCTGCTCCTGCCCGGCTTCTTGCACCAGATAGCCATGATGCTCGAGGGCCTCGCGAGCCGCTTCCCGCACCGCAGATTCGTCGTCCACCACCAGCAAACGCTGCCCCTGTCCGGCCCAGGGCGATAACTCCTCCAGCGAGGTATCGGAGGCGGCCAGGTTTTCCCGGGCGGTGGGGAGATAGACCTTAAAGCTGGTGTCTTTGTTATTTTTCGGATTAATTTGACGAAAGTTTTCTGATTATCCTGGACGGATCCTTTCTTTTTTATTTGATCAGATGAATTCTGTTGCGGCGATGCGGACATGCTTCGGGGAGACGACCTGAGCCTGCTTCTCGGCGGCAGCTATGATCGCGTCGGCGGCAGCTATGATCGCGCCTCGGACCAGGTGGTTAGCCCTTTGGGAGAGGCCTCCGGAGCCCTGCTGTATGGCGGTGACGGCCTGATCAGAGAAGAGATCCTGCTTGACGTCTGCGATTTTGAAGTGGTGTAAGAGGTAGGCCTGCATGCTCTGGAGGGAGACGCCGGCCAGACGGCTTCTGGCCATGACCCTGGAGGCCAGAGGCAGGGAGATTCTGTATATGAGGAGGTCGGCAAGGTTGTTTTGGTCGGCCAGGATGATGGGCAGGATTGGCTTGGAGTCTCCCTGAAACTGAGTGATGGT
>CBCOTF020000242.1:0-19783 GCA_965112955.2 Desulfarculales bacterium | reverse complement strand
CGGGGTCAACGACACGCGATTTTGGCGGGTGGTCCAGTTCTACGTGGCCCAGGCCATGTCTAAGATGGACCTGGGCGGGATCAAGGCCGTGGCTTTGGACGAAGCCGCCTCCAAGCGGGGCCACAACTACGTCACCGTCTTCATCGACTTAGACCGCAAGCAAAAGCCGGTCATCTTTGCTACCCCCGGCAAGGGCAAGGGCTGCCTGGTCCTGTTCCGCCGCTTACTGCGTGAGCATGGCGACGATCACAACAATATCGCCGAGGTGGTTTGCGACATGTCGCCAGTTTCCCTGGCCGCCATCGGCTAAAGCTTCCCCGGCGCCAACGTCACCGTGGACTGACTCCATGTAGTCCAACTCTTCATCACCGCCGTGGATAAAATCCCAAAGGCCGAGGCTAATGCGGATTCCGTTTGAAGCGGGCCGGTGATTCTACGCGATGTGAGCCACCGATTCCAAGGCAAGTGGGCACCCATTTCATGGAATATGGGCCATCGGCTCCACGGGATGTGGGCCACTTGGGGTAGTAGGCGACGCTGGATAACACCTGATTGGCTATACTGCGCTTTTCCAACACGGAGAGTGCATATGCCGGTGGAGAGTTTATCCATGCGTAAGATCAAGAAAATACTTCGGCTGCAGCACGAGGCCGGCTGCGGCAACCAGGACATTGCCAAGAGTTGTGGGATCGGCCGGGCCACGGTGTCCCATTACTTGCGTCGAGCTGCGCGCGCTGGCCGGTCCTGGCCCCTCCACACCAGTGTGGATAAGACGCAGCTTGAGTGGCTGCTCTTTCCACCTCCACCCTTGCCGTCTGCGGGTTTTTGCCCGGAGCCTGACTGGTTCCAGGTCCATCAAAAGTTGAGGCATAAAGGTATGACCCTAGCGCTGCTGTGGGAGGAGTACAAGGCGGTCCATGTCTTGGGCTACCAATATAGCTGGTTGTTTGAGCGTTACCGAGAATGGCCGGGCAAGCTGGGGCTGGTCATGCGCCAAGAGCACCGGGCCGGCGAGAAGACGTTTATCGATTATGCCGGCCAGCCCGTGAACGTGGTGGTCCCCCTGGCGGGTGAGGTTAGGGTGGCCCAGATCTTCGTGGCGGTTCTGGGCGCCAGCAGCTACCCTTTTGTTGAGGCCACGTGGGCCCTGGGTCTGCCCGACTGGGTTGGCTCCCACCAGCGGGCCTTCCAGTTTATTGACGGGATGACGGAGTTGATGGTGATCGATAATTTCAAGTCCGAGGTAAGCAAGGCTTGCCGCTACGAGCCCGACATAAACCCGACCTGCTAGGAGATGGCCGCTCCCTACAGCACGACGGTTTTGCCCGCCCGGGTACGAAAACCCCGTGACAAGGCCAAGGTCGAGGTGAAGGTGCAACTAATGGAGAGGTGGGTACGGGCCGCACTGTGCAAGAGGACCTTCTTCAGTCTGGCTGAGCTTAACCAGGCGATCCGCGGGCGTTTAGACCGGCTCAACAACCGGCTTTTCAAAAAGCTGCTCGGCAGCCAGCGTTCTATGTACGGGTTCCTAAACAAACCGATGCTTAAGCTTCTATCAGCCACGGCCTACCAGTATGCCCAATGGAAGGAGGCCAAAGGCCACATCGATTATCATGTGGAGGTGGACCGCCGCTACTACTTGGTTCCTCATCAGTTGATGGGCAAGAAGCTGAATATCCGCTACACGGAGCGCATGGTGGAATGCTTCCATAAGGGCCAGCGGGTGGCCAACAACCGTCGCATCCTGGGGCAAAGCGGTTTAACCACCCTGGCCGAACACATGCCTCGCTCCCACCAAGAGCACGCCAAGTGGGCCCTCGAAAGAAGCATTAACTGGATACACAAGATCGGCGAGGCCAAGGCCAAGCTGGCCGAGGGGATCATGAGTCGGCGGGCGCATCCCCAGCAATGCTTTAGGGCCTACCTAGGTCTGGTCCCCCTGGCCAAAAAATATGGTGAAGCGCGGATGGAGGGCGCTTGCCTGAGGGCCTTCAGCTCCGCAAGCGTAGAGTGCACTATCGATAAGGAACTGGGCAAGGCGCCTTTGCTAACGCTGGCCCTGGAATCCAGTCCCATCCTTCACTCCAACATCCGCGGAGCCGGCTACTTCTTGACCGCCCAAGGAGGAAGCCATGCGGGTTAATCCCACCCTGGACAAGCTCCACGTCCTGGGGCTGGAAGACATGCTCAAGGCCTTAAAGGAGCAGCTGGGCACCCCAGAGGCCCAGGAACTGGGTTTCGGAGAAAGGCTGGGCCGGATTGGTGGAAGGGGAGGCCATTCACAGAAAAAACTGTCGGCTCAAAAACAGGCTGGCCAAGGCCAAGCTCCGGCATGACGCTTATCTGGAAGATATCGACTACCGGCAAAAGCGCGGTATGGACAAGTCACTCATCATGGCCCTGGCCTTATGCCGATGGATCGTCGAGCACCACAACCTGTTCATCAGTGGATCCACCGGCGTAGGCAAAAGCTTTCTCGCCTGCGTCCTGGGCCACAAGGCTGGTCTGGAAGGCTACTCGGTCTACTACGAGAGGGTGCCAGCCCTCATGCGCAAAATGATCGTGACCCGAGGGGGCGGCAGCTATCAAAAGATGATCGTCGCTAGTTCCAAAACCAAGCTGCTCATTCTGGGCGACTGGAGACTGGAGAAACTGCCGCGGGAGCAGAGCCTGGAATTGCTCGAAGTCCTGGAAGATCGCGTTACGACTGAGGCTCCACCATCGTCACCGCCCAAATGCCCGTGTACAAGTGGCACGAAACCATCAGCGATCCCACTCTGGCCAATACGGCGCCGTGTCCCGGGCACCCGGCCTACATCACCGGATTAGGTGCCCCTCTTCAACCGGCAACTTCAGCCCCATGTGCTCCTCAGAGGCTTGTTTTAACATCAACCAGCTCACTCCAAGATCAAGTGCGGCGGCGGACGCGTGACCCCCAACAGCGTGCCGGTCTACGCCGGTTGGGTGGCGGCCGGTCTCTACCTGGGTTGCACGGCCGTGCCCGACGAAGCCCTCCGCGACGGCCGTGTATCCCGGCCTGTGTTCAAGTACGGCGGCGCTCACATCATCGAGGACCTGGTCAGCAGCCGCAAGGTTAAGTTGATGGCCCAGGCCTATGGCACCGATTGCTACCCTAGCAAGGAGTAAGCCACCGAGCTACGCTAGGATGAGAGCATCTCGCTTCGATCATTTAGCCGGCTTTTGAGAATCTATCTTGGACAACGCTGGCAGGTGGATCCCCTGGTGCAGGAGATGCGCTACTACTCCGAGCGCTGCGTGCCTTTCGCACCGCCTGCACGGCGATCTGCCCCACAGAGGCCCTGACCGTGGACCCGATGACCCGCGAGCTGGACTTTGAGGCCAGCCACGGCATCATCTACGAATTCTGCATACTAACTTGCTCCTACGCGGCCATCAGGCGCCAATTCTAGCACCAGGCAGAGGGGCTGGTCTTGGCCCCCCTGTCTGGTTGCCTACCCTCCCGTCAGCCCAACCGGCGGTTCCCTCCTTGACAGAAGAGGCCCCTGCCCCGTAATTTTAAATATTATCCGAGGCTAACTCTGGAGCGCCCTTGAAGATATCCGCCCACATCCTGCCGCGGCGGGTTATCCTCCTCCTGATATTGTTTCTGGGCTGGGGGCTGCGTCTGTGGGGCCTGGCCTGGGGACCGGACCAGGCCGGGGCCGCCCACCTCAACGAGTGGGCCTGGCAGGTGGTCGACGGACTTTCCTTTAGCCATCCCACCTACCAAGGCATCTGGACTCAGGCCTTTTTCAGCCTGGCCGCCCTGGTGTGCGGCGCCATCTCCAACCTGACCGGTTGGCTGGGGGTGTGGCTGGGGGAGGCGCGCGCCAGCACTGAGCTGGCCATCTCGGCCCGCTTGGCCGGCCGGCTGACCGCCGCTCTCTTAGGGGGCGCGCAGGTGTGGGTGGCCTATCTAGTGGGGCGCCGCTTCTTCGACAGCGTAGCTACGGGGCTTCTGGCCGCGGCAGTTTTGGCCGTCAGCCCCCTCTTGGTGGCCCAGAGCCATTATCTTTCCATGGACGTGCCCCTGGGCCTGGCGGTGATGCTGTGCCTGTGGACGGCCTGGCAGATGGTCTCCGCCCCCGGAACCCGCGCCCTGCTCTTGGCCGGCCTGGCTCTGGGCCTGGCCATGACCACCAAGGCCAGCGGGATATTGGTGCTGCCGGTGCTGGCCGGGGCCTACGCCCTGACTCTCAGGCGTCATGAGCCGGGGCTCAAGCGGGCGGCACTTTACTGGCCGGGCTGCTTCCTCGGCGGCCTTTTGTTGGGTCTGGTATTGGGCTACCCTGGCTTCCTGGTACGCTTGCCCGAGGTGGGCGATGTGCTCCGCGCCTCTTTCAACGCCCCAGGACCTCCCGCCGGCGGCTGGTGGGACTATCTGGCCGGGCGTTGGCAGACCTCACAGGAGGTGCTGGGGCGGGTTGTGGGCTTGGAACTCCTGCTATTGTGGCTGGTGGCGGCAGGGCTTATGCTCTGGCGGCACCAATGGTCTCGTCTGCTTTTGTTGATGGCTTTCCCGCCCCTGTATTTGCTGGCTGGTCTGACGGTGCTTAAAGGGTCGGTGGACGGGCAGCAGGCCGTGTGGCTGCCGGTGGCGGTATTGGCCGCCTGTTGGCCCCTGGTGGTGGTGTGCCGCCGCTTGCCCGGGCGCTGGTGGCCGGTGGTTGGGGTGAGCCTTTTGGGTTGCCTGCTGTGCCTGTGCCCCCTTTGGCGTTCCCTGGGGGTGAGCTACCTTTTCTGGCAGCAGGACACCGTCGCCTCAGCGCGTTTTTGGCTGCAGGCCAACCTTCCGCCAGGGGCCTTGGTGCTGACCGGCCCCCGTAGGCCCCTCAATTTCTTCACAGGGCCCCAGCCCTCGCTGGCCACTCCCGGCCAGATGCCTCCGGCCTGGGGAAGCCAGGAGCCGGCCTATCTGGTGCTTTCCTCCCTGGGCGACGACGGCGACCCCTGCGCCATGGACCCGGTCTGGCGGGAGCTGGTCGGGCGCTATGAGCTGGTCAAGCGCTTCGACCTGCGCAGCGGCTGGAGCCTAGGCCTCGGCCAGGGCGGACCCTGCTTCCCTCGCTGGGTCAGCCCGGGGGTGGAGGTCTACGCCAACCTGGCGCCCTCCCAGGTGCGTCAGCCTCTGGCCTTTTGGCGGCCGGGGGTGGGGCAGGAGCGCAGTTACGCGGTAATCTACACCGACCAGCCGACTTACAGCCGGGGTGAGAACGCCATGTGGCTCAAGGCGGGGGGGGTGAGCCAGTGGGTGCTGCGCAGCCTAAAGCCCTTGGATGAGTTGGGCCTGAAGCTGCAAAATCAGGGGCAGGATCTGGCGGTGGTGGAGGTGGGGCAGGGGGCTTTGGCCCGCCGGACATTGACCATTTACCCCGGCCAGGAGCTGGAGCTGCCGCTGGATCCCTTGAACTGGCCGGTGATGAGCCAAGGTTTCTATCCGGTGCGCGTGGCCCTGCGCCGGGGTGGTGATTTGCTGGCTCGCCTGGACTGGGATCCCTTGCTGCTGGGCCGTCGCGCTATGGAGCAGGGCCTTTTCCCCCGGGCCGCTGTATTGCTCAAGTATGCTCTGCACGAGCAGAGCGAGGGCTTCGACGTCCTAGCCATGCTGGCCGGGGCTCAAGCCCGCCTGGGGCAGTGGGAGGAGGTCAACCGCACCCTGGCCCGCTTGGCCGGCCCCGACGGCGAGCCGGCCCGCACTTACCAGGCCCTGGCCGCAGGCCTGCCTGCCGGCGCATCCGGTGACTGGCTGGCTCGCTTCGGCCAATTCACCGGCTATCACGGCTCGCTCCTGTGCCAGGCTCTATCGCGTTCCTACTTGGTGCAAGGCCCTCTGTGCCAATCCGAGGGGCAGGAGGTACTGATTACCGGTGAGGGCTATCACGGCTCCTATCTTCGCCAGCCGGGGCGTTCGGGAGGCCATCTGCGGCTGTGGCTGGACGACCCCTTGCCCGAAGGCCAGTTCGCGGTGCAGCTACGGTTCTCGGGCAAAGGCGCGTCCCCTCCCGGGTCCAGCCTGGCCCAGGCTGAGGTTTGGGTCCACGATTGGAACAGCAGCCGGCTTTTGGCCGGGCGACGGCTCGGCGGGGCCGATCTGCCCGGCGGCGTCGGGGTGGTGAGCTTGGCTACGCCCCTTAAGCGGGCCGGCGGCAAGCTGGAGGTGCGCTTGGAGTTCCTCGGCTCCCAAGACCTGCGCCTGCAGGAAGTGACGGTGGGGGTTGACCTGGCCGCGCACATGCGCCATATGCTGCGTTGGTATCACGACGCCAGCGGGCGCGCGGCCCTGCAATCCGGACGCTTCGGCGCGGCGGTCATCTCTTTTGAAGCCCTGCTGGAGTTGGCCCCTGATTTCAATGAGGCCTACTTGCCCCTGGCCCAGGCCCTGATCGACTCCGGTCGCCTGGAGCAGGCCTATCAGAGGGTACGCCAGGCTGAGAACATCTTTTTCTCCCATCCGGAGCCCCTGGCCCAGGTGCGCGACCTCTATAAAGAGTTACGCCGGGAGCCGGATATGACCAGGGTGGATAAGCGCCTGTGTAATCTGCGTCCCTCGCTCAAGCGCGAGGCTCGCTTTGCCGGCGGCCTGACCCTCCTGGGATATGACCAAGGACAAAGTACCTTCCAACGTGGGGAGCAGGTGGACTTAAGCTATTACTGGCGCTCCTGGGCTAAGCCGCCCTTGAACTACTATATCTTCGTGCACCTCAAGGGACTGGACCGCATCCTCACCTTCGACCACCTGCTGGACCACGGCCGGCGGCCCATGCCCGGCCTGGAGGTGGGCAGCGTGGTGCGCGAAGATTATCGGATAACCATCCCTGCCGATGCTCCGCCCGGCCGCTACCGCCTGTTGGTGGGTATGTGGGACCCCAGCTTCACCGGCAATCGCGTGTCGGTGGTGACCGGCGAGGGCCAAGACAGCGACGAGGTGACGTTGACCACGGTGCAGATCAAATAGGACTGGCGTGCTTCCGTCTAGGCATAAACGGTTCGGTTTAGGCTGTAGCTTTGGCGTAGGACGACGGCTTTCGTGGAGGGATGGCTGCGCAAAAAATCGGACGGGGATAAACTCCGCCCTGACGAAAACCCAAGAAATCAAGGTTCTACTCTTCGTAGGGGCAAGATTCTATTCTTCGTAGGGGCGGGGTTTATCCCCGCCCGTCTTTATACTCCGTTGGCCAAATTATCCGGGCCTGGATGGTGGCTCAATCCAATTTTTCCAGCCTTACCCCGGCCAGACACAAGGAGCCCCCGCCGGCGAAGCGTACCCGCAAGTCCAGCTCACAGCGCCGTTCAAGGCTGAATTCCACAGACATCTCGCGATACTCCGGTCTCAGGTCGGAACCTGAGAGCGCTCGACGCCCCAGGGGGATGCGCCCCAGGTCGGTGGCTACCACCAGGTCGGCCAGCGGCGCGGCGGGCGGGTTGTGCCCTGAGGCCGCTAAGCGGAAGCTGGCCCGGTAGCGGCCCGGCGCGGCTGTCATCTGGGGGCCGTGCATTAAGTAGAGCGGGGGATGGTAGCCGGCCCGTGCCAGCACCGCCAGTCCGCCTGGTGCCTTAGGGTCGACCAGCAGGTCGCCGGTCTGCCGCCAGAGGTCCTGGGCGCGGTAGTAGCCATCGGTGGGCTGGGCCTGGTGGAAGCCCACCAGCACAGCATCCAGCTCAAGATCGTAGGTTCCGGCGAAATAACAGCGCAATTCCAGCACCGTCAGCCCGGTCAGGCTGAAGGGCAGCGCTACGTCGTGCCAGGCTCCATCGGCGGGCAGGCGCTCCGTGGTCAGCTCAGCCTGAGCCAGCAGGCTCTGGCCGCCGTCGCTGGTCACCTCGATGTGTCCGGGCTGCGCCCCGGTGCCGCGGCGCAGGCGGAAGATCGCCAGGTAGTCGCCGGGCGGGAAGGCCTTGAAGGGGGCATAGCACAGATGGCCTGGCTGGTCGCGCCCGGCTCTGGCCTGGGCTACGTTCCCCTGGGGCCAAGGCAGTCGTGGCCCCAGGGGGGCGTCCACATGGAGTGGCTCCTGGAAGAGCAGACCCCAGCCCGAGGCCTGGGGGTCATCCACCAGCCGGCCTGTGGTGCGCCTCAGGCTTTCGGCCTCCCACAGGCTCACCACCGGCGAGATCACCCGCCCCGGCCGAAGGTCGGGCGGGGCGGTGGGATTGTGGCGCAGCAGAAACACGGTCCCGGATTGGTTCTCCAGGTTAAAGGCCCCCGAGGCCAACAGCCGCTGACGGGCCAGGGCCGGCGGGAAGGGGCTGATTTTGCGCGGGTAGACCTGGTCATCGTCGTGAAAGACCACCAGGGGCACGTGCAGTCGTTCCAGCATAGTCAGGGCTGGCGCGTCCACCAGGCCGAAATCCAAGGGATAGAGCGGGGTGTAAATTTGTTCGATATAGGTCCGGGGTACCACCGGCGAGTAGCCGTTGATCATGGCCGCGCCGGTGCGGGCGATGGTCAGGTCGTAGATGGAGGATTGGTGAGAGTCTCCGGGCCAGATAGGCAGGCCCAGTAGGCGGGCCTGGCCTCGGGGGCCATCGGGCATTTCCCGACGGATGGCCTCCTCCAGGGGGCTGGCGGGGGGCAGCAGGCAGACCCCTGTTGGGGTGGGTGGCCAGATGCTCAACAGGATGGCCGCGCCCAGCAGTCCACCCAAGCAGATTGAGCGGCCCTGTCCGCGTCCTCGCCAGCCGGCGCTGAGTTCGCGCACGGCCCAGCCGGCCAACAGTGACCACATCAGCACCGCGAAGATGATCAGGCGTCCGGGTACCCGGGGGAAGTTAAAGTAGGGCACCAGCTTGTACAGGACCTGGTACAGGGGCAGGGCCGGTAGGGTGGGACCCAGACAGAGCAGGGTGAACAACATCCCCAGGCCAGCCCACAGGCTGGCCTGGGCCGCCTGGCGGGCGGCGCGTGGCCGGGTCAGCACCAGCATGGCCAGGCCCAACAGCGCCAGGCCTCCCAAAGCCCAGCCGAAGTAGATGGTGCGCTCCATGTGTACATTGGCTGGGTCGAAAAGATCGCTCAGGCGCGGCGAAAACAGGTTCACCTCGCTTAGACTCCGTCCTTGACTGGCTATGCTATCCGCGAAGATGCTGCGCTTGATGTGGATCATGAAGCCGGCTCCGCCCGTCAGTCCCAGGCCCAGGGGCCACAGGGGCCGCCACCAGCCCGGGGGCAGGCTGGGCAGTCGTCGCGTCCTCCACAGAGTCGGCAGTAGGAGCGCCAGGTCGGCCAAGACCAACAGACCAATCAAGGCCGAGCTCAGGTGGGGCAGGTTCAGGAAGTATTGCACAGCATACAGGGGGGCCAACAGCAGGGGCCAGAACTCCCGCCCGGCCAGCCGGCGACTCTCTTCCGGCCCCAGGAGGCTTAAGGCCTGGGCCAGGCGGGCCAGCAAGAGCCAGGCCCCCAGGGCTAGCAGCAGATACACCCCTAGGGTCTCGGCCAGCCTGGTTGACCAGAAGGTCAGGTCCGGCAGCTTCGGCATCTGGGCTAGATGGGCGGTGAGTCCCAGGCTCAGCCCCGCCAGGGTTGGCGCCAGGGCCTGCCGAGCGCGCTACCGGCCAGGAGCGCATGATCCTGCTCCCACCACAGCAAGCGCAGGGGCAGGTACAGCCCCAGGAGCAGGGCTGTGTAGTAGATGAGGTGTCCCTCTATGCGGGCCATGGCCAGCAGGCATAAGCCCGCCCCCATGCCCCAGCCCCAGGAGCGGCGCGTGCACCCCCGTTCCAGACACCATAAAGTTAGGGGCACTAAAAAAGTCGCGAAGCCGTAGAGATGACCTGAGAGGGTTTGAGCGGCGCGGAAGGGCAGCAGGGCGTAGACTAAGGCCGCGAACAGGGCCGCTAGACGGTCTTCCAGCACTTCCCAGGCCAGGGCGTAGGCCGTCAGACCAGCCAGCAGGTACGAGGCCAAGACCAGGGTATTGTAGGCCCCCGCCAGGCCCAGGGGCCAGAAGAGCAGATAGAGCAGCGATAGGGGAAAGTTGGCGAAGCCGGGCATGCCGGACGATAGCAAGGTGTTGAACTCGTAGGGGTTATTCAGCCAACCCGAATGGCCCAGCAGGTTGTCGCCCAAGAGCCAGCACCAGTAGAGGAATTGCAGGTGGTCGCCGGGTATCAGGGGCACCACCTCGAAGCCGGGGACAACGTGGTAGCCGTAGGGGATCCCCTGCCCCAGATAGCACCATAGGGGGTGGGTGTGGGCTCCAGCCAGGACCAGCAGGACCAGGCACAGCAAAACGCCCCGTGGCCATTCACGGCCGGGCGCAACAGGAAGGGAAGGGGGCTTCGGCAAAATGGGGGGGCAAGGAGGCCTCCAGGGGTGCCGAGAAGCGACGGAGGCAGTCTATATCATGGGCGGAGGGCGGTCAATCACCCGCAGGCGCCCGGCAGGGCTAACACCGGCGGAAGGCGAAGAGGTTGTTGTCCAAAAATTGCTCACCGTGGCCGCCAGCACAACCCGCAGATTGGCTAGCACCGGGTCCAGGCCTGCCAGCTCCACCTGTTGATTTTTGCTTTGTTCTGATCTAGCAGTAAGAAGATTTTTCAGATTGGCCTGACCAGGTAGGGGTTTTATCCCATTATCCTGGATGTTGGATGTGGGTCCAGGAATAAGGAAGAGGCCGAGGATGGTGGAGTACCCTAGACCCCGAGAGATGGGAATAACTCCTTGCCATCTGGTTGCCATCGTATTTTTCATTGCAGCCTGTGTCAAGAAGATCAAAGAGTTGGGGCGGCGTTTTTCCTGGCCCCGGCCGGAGAGGTGCCCCCGGTGCGGAAGCGTCCGGCTTTGGGGGCACGGCCTCGTGTTTGCCTATTTTGACGAAGCCCCTACAGCGAGTTGGCTTCGGCGTTCCCTCTGCTCTGACTGCCGGGCGGTGATCCGGCTGCGGCCGCGGGGCTACTGGAGCCGGCTCCATGGGCAGGAATGACCGAGGCGGCAGCAGGGCCTTGGACGAGGATACCGCCCAGGCCCTGATCCGCTTGCGCAGGAAGCTGCCCACTACGTCAGGGACTACCCTCATCAGCGAGATGATGCGCTGACGCTTGACCTCGCTCGACGTGATCCTCAAGATGCCCACCGTCTACCGTGTCCTGCACCAGCAGGAGCTGATGAGCAAGCAGGTTGCTCCCCCTGTTGACCGCAGGCGCTTCGAGGCTGAGCTGCCCAACGACATTTGGCAGCGTGACGCCATGCATGGGCCGATGCTCCTGGTGGGCGATAAACGGCGCAAGACTTACCACTTCGCCTTCATCGACGGCATGAGCTTCCTGATCGTCCACGCCGAGGGTTACCTCTCCGAAAGCCTGGCCACTTATCTACAGGCCTTGCGTCCGGCCCTGCTCAAACGGGGGCTACCACGCAAGCTTTACCCCGACAATGGCCCAGCCTTCCGTTCCCATCACTTGGAAGAGATCACCGCTTCCCGAGGCATCGCTCTGGTCCATTCACCGCCCTACGTGCCCCAGGGCTGGGGTAAGATCGAAAGATTTTTTCGCACCGTCAGGTCCCAGTTTCTTCTCGGCTTCGAGGGGGACACCCTTAGGGACATCAATGAGGCCCTGGAGTGCTGGATTAGGGACGTCTACCACCAGCGCAAGCATCTGGGCACCGGACAGGCCCCCTGCAACGCTTCACCAACAAGATGGGGTGCGTCAGGCCGGCTCCGCTGACCTGAAAGACTACTTCAGAAAAAGGGCCACGCGCCGCGTGGCCCTGAACAGCACCGTCTCACTGGCCGGCAGACTATGCGAGGCCCCAGTGCCTCTGATCGGCAAGCAAATCATCCTCCTTTACCACGGCCATGACCACGACCACGTAGAGGTCTTACTGGAAAATCGCTCCCACGACTTACTTAGGCCGCTGGACCTCGCCATAAACTGCAGAGTCAAGCGCGACCACCATCTGCTGCGCTTGGAATCCAGCTCCACCACGGCCCCCACTGGTGGCCTAGCGCAAGGCGCTCGCAGTGGATACCGCCAGCTTCTCCAGGGCCGTCCTCACCAAGCTTGTCAGAAAACAGGTCCTGGAGGTCGCCCAGGACCTCAAAAAAACCCGTCCTCATCATCGATGAAGCCTCCGCTCTCAGGCTTTAAGTCCTGGCCGAGTTGCACACCATCACTCAGTTTCAGGGAGACTCCAAACAACCGCGCCTACCTCCTCAATATACAGAGTTTTCCTGCCTCTGGCCTCCAGGGTCGTGGCCAGAAGCCATCTGGCCGGCGTCTCTCTCCAGGACATGCAGGCCTATCTCCTGCACCATCTCAAAATCGCAGACGTCAAACAGAACTTCTTCATCTGGTCCGGCCGTCACCGCCATACAGCAGGGCTTCGGCAGTCTCTTCCGAAGGGCCAACCACCTGGCCCGAGGCGCGTTCATAGCTGCCGCCGAAGAGCAGGCTCAGACCGTCTCCCCTGAGTACGCCCGCATCGCCGCAGCAGAATTGATTTGATCAAATGAGAAAGGAAAAATCAGTCCAGAATAATCAGAGAATTTTAGTCAAATTAACCCGAAAAACAACAGGCGGTCAACAGCTCGCTCCTGGGATTTGGCGAGCGCACCGGCAATATCCCGGTGTAAGACCTGGTCCTGGAGTACATCCAGCTCAAGGTTAAGGGCGGTTTGGTCCTGTTTCGCCGCTTCTTGCGTGAATATGGCGGCGACCACAACAATATCGCCGAGGTGATCTACGACATGTCGCCAGCCTTTCTGGCCGCCATTGGCGAAAGCGTCCCCAGCGCCAACGTTACCGTGGACTGGTTCCATGTGTCCAACTTTTCACCACTGTACGGGCCGCCCAGCGGCGCATCACCCACTTCACCCGCCATGCCCTGAAGTGTATAGCGCTTGACACCAAAACTCTGGCCCCGGTCCTCAAGGCGCTCATGACTCGGGAAGAGCATGCCCGCTTGATACTAAGCCCGCTGGACCTCCAACCATTCCAACGCCCGCCTGGAGGGGCTTAACGGCATCTTCCAGGTCGCCAGGGCAAAAATCAGAGGTTATCATAATGCCTTCACCTTCATGATCTATTTCATCGCCGCACCACTGGGGGAACTTATCAAATTCCACAGTTAACGACGCAGAGCCCGTAAAGTCTTAAGGTCAAAACCTTCGTGGGCACCAGCAGCAACGCCTTGGAACCCCAGATTTGGACAGCTTTGATCGCCCTGCGCTCGCTCCAGTGGCTTCACCATCTTTCCCTGGCCGCATAGTCACTGTCCAACCTGGCCGCCATGCTGCGCTTAAATATTTTCATATATAGGGAGTTGCGCCTCTGGCTCCAACATCCCCATCACACCACACTCCTCATGCCCGAACAGGTCCAGCTACCGCTCTTGCTCTGACTTTGGATAGGCAACCGCCATTGCAACAAAAAGCACCAGCCCAAAAGCGGCGGCCTTATCTCAAAAATTGCTAAATTTATAAATAATTAATCGTTTTTATAAGAATATTTTTAGCCGCTACGCCTGTCTTAGACAGCATTAAAAATTAGCGAATTTTTGTCAAATTAATCCGAAAAAAACAGCGCTCTGCTACCGGCCCAGGCCGATAGCTCCCGTTCAGGTTGGAGCGGGAAGGCAGCCTTACCTTGGTCTTTGGCCTCCAGGGGCTGCCAGCGTCGCCCAGCCTTTTTCTTAGCCCCAGACCTTTCTGTCTCGCTTCGAGTCCGACCCCGCCCAATCGCCGGCATGGCCGGACGCCTGGCGGCTCCTGGTCCTAATTTTTTACCAAGTAACGATTTTACGCATAACAGCCATGTGCGCCCTGGTTGGGAAGAGTTATCAAGCCGGCTTGATAAAAATTCTAGCCCTCGCGCACCCGCCGAATCTGCAGCCTTGTTGCAATAGGTATCTAATTGTTATATTATTTAAAAATTCAGCTGGTACAATATCTGTTTATTAATAAGGGCAGCAACAGGCAGCAAACGTGGCGCGGGATTGCGGGAACAAGGGCCGCCTGCCGCTGGGCACCTCAACAAAGGCGGTAGGACCATGAGCGAAGTGAAGAACAAAGGCTGGGCCGTGATCCTGGCCGGACTGGGTATCAACCTGGCCCTGGGCATTCTTTACACCTACAGCATATTCAAGGAGTCCATCGCGGCCTCCATCAAGGCCCATGACGGCCGCTTCACCTGGGACCTGGCCAGCCTCAACGACCCCTACGCGGCCTGCTGCCTGGCTAGCGCCCTCATCATGGTTCCGGCCGGCTTGGTGCAGGACAAGCTAGGCCCCCGGCTGACGGCGATGATCGGCGGCACTATCACCGGTTTGGGCCTGATATGGGCCTCGCTCTCCTATTCTCTGAGTAACTGGGTGCTGGGCTTCGGCGTGCTCACTGGCGTAGGTGTGGGCTTCGGCTACTCCGCGACCATCCCGCCGGCCATCAAGTGGGTCGCCCCCAATAAAACCGGCCTCGTCACCGGCATCGTGGTGTTGGGCTTCGGTCTGGCCCCGGTGTACATCGCGCCCTTGAGCGAGTTCCTTATCGAGCGCTTCGGGCTCAATACCGCGATGATGATCTTCGGCGTGGCCGTCACCCTGGTGGTTACCTGCCTGGCCCAGTTTCTGGTTAATCCGCCGGCCGGGTATAAGCCAGCCGGCTTTCCGCCGCCCAGCACCAACGCCGTCACCCACATGATCGACTTCGCCCCCAGAGATATGCTCAAGACGGGCGCCTTCTACAAGATGTGGATCATGTTTTGCATCGGCGCCGGTTCCGGCCTGATGATCATCAGCAACGTGGCCGGCATGGCTAAGCAGTCCCTGGGCACCATGGCTTGGATCGTGGTGGCGCTATTGGCAGTGGGCAACGCTAGCGGTCGCATCGTAGCCGGCATCCTCTCCGACAAGATCGGTCGCATGCGCACCATGGCCATCATGATGGGTATGCAGGGCGGGATCATGTTCACCATCCTGGTACTGGGCTCTGCCAACGCGGCCTTCATGGTCTTCGCGGCCACCTTCGTGGGCTTCAACTACGGCACCAACCTCTCACTGTTCCCCTCCACCATCAAGGACTTCTTCGGGCTGAAGAACTTCGGCGTCAACTACGGCTTCATGATGACCGCCTGGGGTATAGGCGGCCTGCTCTTGCCGAAGGCTTCACAGATAATTGTGGCGGCCACGGGCACCTTTAACGCGGCCTACATCCTAGCCGGTTGCCTGCTGGTGGTGGCGACGGGCACGACCTTCTTCACCAAGGCCCCGCAAAAGGTCTTGGGCCGCTGAAGGTCCGGTTCGCCCTCCCCCTGCGGCCCAGGCGGGAGTCACCGGACTCTTCTTCACCCACATGCTCAAGCAGCAAGCGGGGAAGGACGGCAAGTAACCGACAAGGGCGAGGGGTAGCATATAAGGCCCGCGGCAGGGGATTCCCCAGCCGGGCCTACCATTTTTGCTTCTTCATCGTCATGAGTGGAATTGGTGTAGTTCTGGTGTCATGATGCAGCGATCCGCATGGCCGAGTTGGAGCAGAAAACACTCATGGACGCCGGCGAGCTTCTGGCCCTTGGCTTGGGGTTGCAACCGCCCTGGTGGAACAGCGTGTGGATACCGATAAACAGCCCCACGAGGTCTTCTTGGAGGTTGCCGCTGATCGGGGAGCCGAATACCCTTGCCCTGAGTGTGGCAAATTGTGCAAGGCTCACGATTTCCACGAATTCACCTGGCGTCACCTCAATTTTTTCCAACATCATTTCTACGTAACCGTCCGGGTGCCCCGGGTGGACTACCCCGACCACGGGACCAAACAAATCAAGATGCCCTGAACCCGCGCAGGCGGTCATAACTTTGGTACGGGAGATGCCCGTGTTGGCTGCGGCCCGCATCATCGGGGTCAGCGACACGCGATTTTGGCAGGTGGCCCTGTTCTACGTGGCCCAGGCTCTGTCCAAAATGGACTTGGGCGGGGTTAAGGCCGTGGCTCTGGATAGAAACCGCCTTCAAGCGGGGCCATAACTACATCACCGTCTTCATCGACCTAGACCGCAAGCAAAAGCCGATCATCTTCGTTACCCTCGGCAAGGGCTGTCTGGTCATGTTCCGCCGCTTCCTGCGTGAGCATGACGGCGATCACAACAATATCGCCGAGGTGATCTAGCGACATGCTGCCAGCCTCCCTGGTTTCCCTCGGCGAAAGCTTTTCCGGCGCCAACGTCACCGTGGACTGGTTCCATGTAATCCAACTTTTTACCACCGCCGTGGACGAGGTCCGAAAGGCCGAGGCTAAGGAGCGTAAACTGCCCAAGGCCACCCGCTGGTGTTGATTCTTGCTTTGTTCTGATCTGGAAGTAAGGAAATTTTTCAGGTTGGCTTGACCAGGTAGGGATGTTTATCCCATTATCCTGGACCTTAGATGTGGGTCAAGGAAAGAGTAAGTGGCCGAGGGTGGTGGAGCACCCATGACCCCTAGAGACGGGGATAACTCCATGCTATCTGGTTGCCATCGTAGCAGCCTGCGTTAAGAAAATCATGGAGCTGGGGCGGCGTTTCCTCTGGCCCCGGCCGGAGAGGTGCCCCCGATGTGGGAGCATCCGGCTTTGGGGGTACGGCTTCGTGCCTGCCATTTTGATGAAGCCCCTACGGCGAGTTGGCTTCGGCGCTTCCTCTGCCCTGACTGCCAGGCGGTGATCCGGTTGCGGCCGCGGGGCGATTAGAGCCGGCTCCAGATTTTGGTGGAGACCATTCGGTAAAGCCTTTCCAATAAGCTGGCTCGGGGTAGAGAGGACCCTGGCCTGCCGCGCTCCCGCCAGCGCCACTGGCTCAAGGGCTTGCTACGGCAGGTGAACCTATACCTGGGGCCAAGCTGGCCGGGCGACCTGCTTGGGGCCTTCGATTGGCTCAATAGCCGGAGCCAGCCGGTCGGCGCAAAGCGAGAGCCCTTGCCCTACCTGAGCCACCTACCCAAGGGTGCCGTTGTCCTAGCCCGGCCCCTCGGTCTACACCTGGGGGCAACACCCCCATGGAAAATCGACATGGACGAGGATCAGAAAAAACGAGTAGCCATCTTCCGTTTCGGCGTCATCAGCGACTTTTTTGCCAGGAAATACATGGAGCGTGGTGAGCGAGAGAGGCTACTGCGGGGTAAGTGCGCTCAGCGGTGGCGGGCCCCCTTCTCCACCCGTATCAGGCTGTCGCGCGCCATCATCCTGGGATGGGTTAGGCTCTATCGCCAGGGCGGCGACAAGCTGGAATCCCTCTACCCCATGGGCAGAAATGATCGGGGCGGCAGCAGGGCCTTGGACGAGGATACCGCTCAGGCCATGGTCCGCCTGCGCAGGGAACGGCCCACTGCGTCAGTGACTACCCTCATTAGCGAGATTATGCACCAACGCTTGGCCTCGTTCGACGTGATTCTCAAGGCGCCCACCGTCTACCGCTTTCTGCACCAGCAGGAGCTGGTGGACAAACAGGTTGCCCCACCTGTCGACCGCAGACGCTGCAAGGCCGAGTTGCCCAACGACATTTGCAAAGTGACGCCATGCATGGGCCGATGCTAACGGTAGGCGACAAACGGCGCAGGACCTACCTCTTCGCCTTCATCTTTACATCGACGACATGAGCCGCCTGATCGTCCACGCTGAATTTTACCTCTCCGAAGGCCTGGCCACTTATCTACAGGCCCTGCGCCAAGATCTGCTCAAATGGGGGCTACCACGCAAGCTCTATTTCGGCAACAGCCCAACCTGTCGGCTCCCACCACCTGGAAGAGATCACCGCCTCCCTGGGCATTGCTCTGATCCACTCACCCTCCAGGGCAGGGGTAAAATCGAAAGATCCTTCCGCATCGTCAGGTACCCGCTTCTCCCCGGCTTCAGGGGCGATACCCTTCGAGACATCAATGAGGCCCTGGCGTGCTGGATTAGGGACGTTTACCATCAGCGCAAACATCTGGGCACTGGACAGGCCCCCCTGCAACGCTTCACCAGCAGGATGGAGTGTATTAGGCCGGCCCATGCCGACCCGGAGGGCTACTTCAGAAACAGGGCCACGCGGCGCGTGGCCCTGGACCGCATCGTCTCCCTGGCCGGCAGGCTATACGAGGCCCCAGTGCCTCTGATAGGCAAGCAAATCATCCTCCTCTACCACGACCATAACCCCGACCGCGTAGAGGTCCTACTGGAAAATCGCCCCCACGGCTTGCTCAGGCCGCTGGACCTCGCCGTCAATTGCAGGGTCAAGCGCGACCACCATCTGCTGCGCTTGGAATCCAGCTCCACCACGGCCCCCACTGGCGGCTCCCTTTTCTTGCAAAAATCAGGCCCGGAGGTCAGCAACTCATGAAACCAAATTACCGCGCCTCCTTTGCCCTCACCAGGGAGTCCTTCGGCTATGACCTGGAACCCAAGAAAGTAATGCAGACCACCGAGGTCCTAAACGTGGCCAAACGCTTCGAATACGCCATCCGCCTCGGCGCACTGGCCCTGGTCACCGGAGATGTGGGCAGCGGGAAATCCACCGCCTTGCGCTGAGCCGCCAGCAGACGGCACCCATCCGAGTATCAGTTCATATGGGTCATCACCTCACAGGGCTCCATCTTGGAACTCTATAGGCAAATCTGCGTTGAGCTCGAAGTGGACACCGCTAGCTTTTCTAGGGCCATCCTCATCAAACTTATCAAAAAACAGGCCCTGCCTTCTCATATACAGAATCTATCTGCCCCTGGCCTCCAGGGGCGTGGCCAGAAGCCATTTGGCCGGCGTCTCCCTCCAGGACGTGCAGGCTTACCTCCTGCACCACCTCAAAATCGCAGGCATCAAACAGAACCCCTTCTCTGACCCGGCCGTCACTGCCATACAGCAGGGCTCCGGCGGCTTTTTCTAAATGGCCAACCACCTGGCCCGAAGCGCGATCATAGCTGCCGCCGAGGAGCAAACTCAGGTCGTCTACCCGTAGCACGGCCACATCGCCGCAACAAAATTCATCTGATCAAATGAAAAAGGAAGAATCAGCCTATGAATAAGTTTAGGCGCAGCATGGCGGCTAGTTTGGACAGTGATCATGCGGCTAGAGAAAGATGGTGAAGCCATTTGAGCAAAAGCAGGGCGATCAAGGCTGTCCAAATCTGGATTTCCAAGGCATTGCTGCTGGTGCCCACGAAGATTTTGACTTTAAAATTTTGCTTAAGCGCCTTGAAGAACAGCTCAATCTCCCGGCGGTCCTTATAGATGTCAGCCACGATGGAGGCCGTCAGCTTGTGGTGGTTGGTCAAGAACACGACCTGCTTTTGATTTTTCTCGTCCCGCACCACCAGACGACGCAGGGGGTAGGGACAATCGGTCAAGCTGCCGGTGAGGAGTATGGTTTGATCGGCCAAGACGTTTTGGGCCTTAGGCCCTGGCTGATTAGCCATCACCTCGAAAACGGCGTTAGGTTTGAGGCGAATGACGAAGAAGACGCCATGGCCGGTCCACTTGCCAAACAGGGCATAGTCCTGGTAACCCCGGTTCAAAACCAGGATGGAGCCAGGGTTTCGGGCCAGCCCCTAGGCCACGGTGACATCGGCACCTTGGCCTCGGTTAGCAGGACAAAGCTGGGCATGTAGCCATCGTGCCCCAGCATGATGTGAGCCTTAACCCCGCCCTTGGCCCGCTTATACTCGGCCTAGGGGAATAGGCTCAGGCACAGGGTGATGGTAGAGGAGTCCAGGCTCAGACGCTTGTTCTTGAATTTGAACTTACCCTTTTTCCTGCCCAGGGAGCCTTAGGCACGGGAGCGCTCCATGGCTTTGAAGAACAGGGCTCGGAACAAGGACGAGGGCCTGTGCTG
>CBCOTF020000241.1:0-14534 GCA_965112955.2 Desulfarculales bacterium | reverse complement strand
TTCCTGCGTGAGCATGGCGGCGGTCACAACAATATTGCCGAGGTGGTCTGCGGCATGTCGCCAGCCTCCCTGACCGCCGCTATCAGCGAAAACTTCCCCGACGCCAATGCCACCGTGGACTGGTTCCATGTAGTCCAACTTTTCACCACCTCCGTGAACGCGGTCTGAAAGGCTAAGGCGCATAAACTGCCCAAGGCCACCCGCTAGGCCGTACGCAAGGCCGCTGACGGCGGCAGGCTAACCGAAGAGCAGCAGCAGACCCTAACCGCATTGGAAACCGGCAGCTTTGCCACTGCCACCACCTGGCGACTTAAAAGGGGCTTAACGGCATCTTCCAGGCCGCCAGGGCAAGAGCCAGAGATTATCGTAATATCTTCACCTCCATGACCATGATCTACTCCATCGCCACACCACTGGGGGAACTCATCAAATTCCACAATTAATGACAAAGAACCAAGTTAATATAGCCGACCTGGGAGGGTCAGACCAAGGACTGCGTACCGCCGGGGGGGCAGGCCCGTGCCGGCGGTATAATTTGCGCCCTAGGAGGTGAACCGTGCCTGGCGCAATCGTCAACTACCACCCCGGCCTCAAGGCCGATCATAATCTGTTGCTGGCCTCCCAGCGCCCCCTGGACCGCCGCGATTACCTGGCCGTGGCCAAAGCCGCGGCTGTACTCTTGCCCCAGATCTGTCGGCCCGACCTCTACGCCCTGGTGGCAGCCCTGAATAAACCCCACTTCCCCCGCCCTCTGGTGCACCTAGGTCTGGATGGCAAGGTAGGCCACCACCTACTCTTCAAGCATCATGGCCTGCCCCAGCCCCGCACCTTGGCCTTTGCCGACCTGGAGCAAGCGGCCCGGGCCTGGCAAAAGGGGCGCGTGGCCGCGGCGGGTATCCATGCCCCCCTGGTGGCCAAAGGCGCCGGCGGCGGCCAAGGCCGTAACGTCTTTTTAGTACACACCCCCGAGGAGCTGCTGGGTCTGGCTGGGCAGCTGGACACCCACTGTTTCCAGGGGCCTTCGGGGCTAGTCTTACAAAACCGCGTGGCCATCCCCGGACGCGACGCCCGGGTGGTGATGGTGGGACGCCAGGTGGACTGCTTCTGGCGGCTGGTGCCCCAAGAGGGCGCCTTTTTCACCAGCCTGAGCCAGGGCGGCATCATCGACCGCGAGGGTTGGCCCGACGAAATGGCCCGGGCCGTGGCCCTGGTGCGCCGTCTACAGGACCTGGCCGGCCTGGATCTGGCCGGGGTGGACGTGCTGGTGCCTTTAGACGCCCCGCCGCTCCTGCTGGAGATCAATTTCTACTTTGGCCGCAACGCCCACGGCGGCACCGCGGGCTTAAGGCGCATGCATTTGCAGGCGGCACGGGAATGGCTGGCGGGGCTGGGGTTGGATGGGGAAAGCGTTGGGTTGGATGAGGAGGATTAAGCTCGGTGCTCCAGGCTAGCCTCCGAGCCCCCCTCTGTTGTATAGTCAATGCAAAATACTTGCTCTGGCCGCCTTTTATGGCCTCTTCGTCGTCATGAGTGGAATTAGTGTAGTTCCGGTGTCATTATTCAGCGATCCGCATAGCCTGGCTGAAGCAGAAAGCAATCATGGACGCCGGCAAGCTTCTGGCCTTGGCCTGGGGTTGTGCAACCGCCCTGGTGGCTGGTGGGGCAGCGTGTGGACACCGATAAACAGCCACACGAGGTCTTCTTGGAGGTTGCCGCCGATCAATACTATCCAAGGCAGGCGTAGCGGCTAAAAATGATCTTATAAAAACGGTTAGTTATCTATGAATTTAAAAGATTTAGGCGTAGCATGGCAGCCAGGTTGGACAGTGGCCATCAGACGACGCAGGAGGTAGGGATAATCGGTCGGGCTGCCGATGAAGAGTATGGTTTGATCGGCCAAGACGTTTCGGGCCTTAGGCTCTGACCGATTGGCCAGCACCTCGAAAACGGCGTTAGATTTGAGGTGAGTGACGGAAGGAGACGCCCTGGCCGGTCCATTTGCTAAACAGGGCATAATCCTCCTGGTAGCCCCGTTCCAAGACCAGGATAGAGCCAAGGTTTAGGGCCAGCCCCTGGGCCACGGTGACATCGGTCACCTTGGCATCGATGAGCAAGACAAAGCTGGGCATGTAATCGTCGTGGTCCAGCATGATGTGAGCCTTGACCCCGCTCTTGGCCCGCTTGTAATCGGCCCAGGAGAACAGGCTCAGGCACAGGGTGATGGTGGAGGAGTCCAGTCTCAGGAGCTTGCTTTTGAATTTGAACTTGCCCTTTTTCCTATCCAGAGAGCCTTAGGCACGGAAGCGCTCCATGGCTTTGAAGAACAGGGCTCGGAACAAGGACGAGGGCCTGTGCTGATTGGCGTAGGACACAGTGTGGACCTTTTTGGGGCCGCGCTTATTACCTTAAGGTGGGACAGCTTGCCCAAGCAGCAGAAAAAACCTTGGCAGATCTCCCTTAAGAAGTCGGCCCTGGCCAGATGACAAAAAAGCATGCTACGAACTGGGTCCAACAGGGAAGTCCCTTGGTCCTGACCTCGGCACCGTGCTCTTTGACCAAGGCGGAGAACTCAGTGCGGGGGAAGTGATGCAGCAGTTGACTGAAAAAGTGGGATGAGGGCATCTCGCTTCGATCCCTTACCCGGTTTTTGAGAGCCTATCTTGGACAACACTGGCCGCCGATCGGGGCGCCGAGCACCCCTGCCCGAAGTGTGGCAGGTTGTGCAAGGCTCACGCCTTTCAATAATTCACCTGGCGTCACCTCAACGCTGTTCGAGCAGGCGGCCATAACCCTGGTGCGGGAGATGCCCGTGCTGGCTGCGGCCCGCATCATCGGGGTCAGCGACACGCGCCTTTGGCTGGTGGTCCAGCTCTACGTGGCCTAGGTCCTACCCAAAATGGACCTGGGCGGGGTCAAAGCCGTGGCTCTGGACGGAACCGCCTCCAAGCGGGGCCAAAACTCTACGTCATCGTTTTATCGACCTAGACCGCAAACAAAAGCCGGTCATAGCCATTTATTCCCGGCACGGGCACGAGCACGGGCTGCCTGGTCCTGTTTCGCCGCCTTCTGCGTGAGCATAACAGCGATCACAACAATATCGCCGAGGTGGTCTGCGACATATCGCCAGCCTTTTTGGCCACCATCAGCGAAAGCTTTCCCGGCGCCAACGTCACCGTGAACTGGTTCCATGTAGCCCAATTCTTCACCACCGCCGTGGACGAAATCCGTAAGGCCGAAGCTGAGTAGCATAAACTGCCTAGAGCCGCCCGCTGGGCTACGCTCAAGGCCGCTGACGGCGATAGGCTAACCGAAAAGCAGCAGCAGACACTGACCGAACTGGACACCGGCGGCGTCGCTACTATTGATTCTTGCTTTGTTCTGATCGTAAAATAAAGAAATTTTTTAGATTATCCTGGACCTTGAATGTAGGTCCAGGAATGAAAAAGTGGCCGAGAGTGGTGGAGCCCCCTGACCCCAAGAGGCGGGAGTAACTCCCTGCTATCTGGTTGCCATCGTACTTTTCGTTACAGCCTGCGTCGAGAAGGTCATGGAGCTAGGGCGGCGTTTCCCCTGGCCCCAGACGGAGAGGGGCCTCCGGTGTGGAAGCGTCCGCCTTTAGGGGCACGACTTCGTGCCTGCCTATTTTGATAAAGCCCCTACATCGGTTTGGTTTCGACGTTTCCTCTGCCCTGCCTGCCGGGCGGTGACCCGGCTGCGGCCGCGGGGCTGCTGGAGCCGGTTCCAGGCTCCGGCGGCAGGTGAGCCTATACAGGGTGCCGTTGCCCTAGCCCGGCCCCCCGGTCTACACTTGGGCGAGACACCCCCATGGAGGACCGACATGGATGAGAACCAGAAAAAATGAGTAGCCATCTTCCGTTTCGGCGTTATCAGCGACTTTTTTGCCAGGGACTACATGAAACGTGGTGAGCGGGAGAGGTTACTGCGGGACAAGTGTGTCCAGCGGTGGCAAATTCCCTTCTCCAACCGCACCAGGCTGTTGTGCTCCACCATCCTGGGCCGGGTCAGGCTCTACCGCCAAGGCGGCGGCAAGCTGGAATCCCTCTCTACCCTATGGGCAGGAATTACCCCTGCGCAGGGAACTGCCCACTGCGTCAGTGACTACCCTCATCAGCGAAATGGTGTGCCGACGCTTGACCTCGCTCGACGTGATCCTCAAGGCGCCCACCGATTACCGCTTCCTGCGTCAGCAGAGGCTGTTGGGCAAGCTGGTCGCCCCACCTATCGACCGCAGGCGCTTCGAGGCCGAGCTGCCTAACGACATTTGGCGAATGACGCCATACATGGGCTGATGTTCCTGGTGGGCAACAAACAACGCAAACCCTACCTCTTCGCCTTCACTGACGACATGAGCCGCTTGATCGCCCACGCCAAGTTTTACTTCTCCGAGGGCCTGGCCATTTATCTATAGGCCTTGCGCCAGGCTCTGCTCGAGCAAAGGGCTATCCCTCAAGCTTTACCTCGACAACGGCCCAGCCTTCCGCTTCCACCACCTGGGAGAGATCACCGCCTCTCTGGGCATCGCCCTGGTTCACTCACCGCCCTACGTGCCCCAGGGTAGGGGCAAGATCGAAAAATTCTTCCGCACCGTCAGGTCCCAGTTTTTCCCCGGCTTCAAGGGTGACGCCCTTCGAGACATCAATGAGACCCTGGAGTGCTGGGTTAGGGACGTCTATCACCAGCGCAAGCATCTGGGCACTGGGCAGGCCCCCCTGCAACGTTTCCCCAGCAAGATGGAGTGTGTCAGGTCGGCCCACGCCGAATCGTCTCCCTGGCCGGCAGGCTATACGAGGCCCCAGTGCCTCTGATGGGCAAGCGAATGATCCTCCTCTACCACGACCATAACCTCGACCGCGTAGAGGTCCTACTGAAAAATCGCCCCACGGCTTGCTCAGGCCGCTGGACCTCGCCGTCAATTGCAGGGTCAAGCGCAACCACCATCTGTTGCGCTTGAAATCCAGTTCCACCACGGCCCCCACTGGCGGCTCTCTACTCTTGCAAAAATCAGACCCGGAGGTCAGCAAATCATGAAATCAAACTACCGCGCCTTATTCGCTCTCACCAGGGAGCCCTTCGGCTCTGACCTGGCGCCAAAGGAAATAATGCAGACCCCCTAAGCCCTCAGCGTGGCCAAGCGCTTCGAATACGCCATCCGCCTCGGCTCCCTGACCCTGATCACCGGAGATGGGGCAACGAGAACTCCCCGGCCTTGCGCTGGGCCGCCAGCAGGCTGCACCCATCCGCGTATCAGATCATCTGGATCACCGCCGCATAGGGCTCCATGCTGGAACTCTACAGGCAAATCTGCGTCGAACTCGAAGTGGACACCGCCAGCTTTTCCAGGACCGGCTTACCAAGCTCATCAGAAAACAGGTCATTAAGATCGCCCAGGACCGCAAGAAAAAACCCGTCTTCATCATCGATGAAGCCTCCCTCCTCAGGCTTTAAGTCCTGGCCGAGTTGCACACCATCACTCAATTTCAGGAAGATTCCAAGCCAATCCTGCTCATCATCCTGGCCGGCCAGAACAACCTAGACGACCTCCTCATATACAGATCCTCCCTGCCACTGGCCTCCAGGGTCGTGGCCAGAAGCCATCTGGCCGGCGCCTCTCTCCAGGACATGCAGGCCTACCTCCTACACCACCTGCACCACCTCAACATCGCAGGCGTCAAACAAAACCTCTTCTCTGATCCGGTTGTTACAGCCATACAGTAAGGCTCCGGCGGCCTTTTCCGAAGGGCCAACCACCTGGCCAGAAGCGCGATCATAGCTACCGCCGAGGAGCAGACGCAAGTCGTCTCCCCGGAGCACATCCGCATCCCCACAACAGAATTGATCTAATCAAATGAAAAAGAAAGAGTCAGTCCCGGGTAATCAGAGAACTTTTGTCAAATTAATCCGAAAAACAACACCGCCATTCCTCGGCCAGGCCCCGATTCAGGGCGCGGGGGTTGGCCAGGCCCATAAGCCCGTCGGTGAGGGAGCGTTACGCGAAGGCCCGGGCCGCCGCCTCCAATTCCTCCAGGCCCCGGTGCATACGCGGGGGCTTGGGCCGGAAGATGAACAACTCCACCAACGCCAAAGCCAGCAGGGACAGGGCGGTCATGAGCCGCTCCAGGCGCAGCAAATCCGCCACGCACTGCTTGGTCTCTTGGTCGTAGACCAAGGCCAGCCGGTCAGTGTCCAGTAGGTACTTGTCTCCCAGTACCGGGAAGGCATCGGCCAGGGCGACCAGCCGCGCGGGGTCACCGCTGGCCCGCTGCTCGGCCAAGAGGCCCTGGGCTGCCTTCAGCACCCGGCGCCGCACCAGCTCCGTGTCGCTGAGCAGCCGCAGGGCTCGGGAGCTGCTTTAGTCGGAGAGGCTCAAACCGGGATCGCCCTGTGCATAAGGCCCACTGGTGCACCCGCTGCCAGGGCCCCAGGGCCTCCGGCCAGCTGCCGGGCGGCCCGCGCCTGGGCTCAAGGCGCGTCCAAGTGATGGTTCATCTCCAGGACAACCCGGCTGACGATCAGGTAGAGCATGCGCTGACGGGCGGCCAGGTTGATGGTGCGGCTGTTGCCCTCCAAATCGGCCAGATGACGGCTGTTGAGGCACTGGCCCACTAGCAGCAAAAGGCCGACCAGGCCCAGGGCCAGCACGTAGACCGCGCCCAAGGCCCGAGGGTTGGGCCGGTGGCTGGTGGAGCCAAGGTTTGGCGCCGCGTTGTGGGGCAAGTCGGCTCACCTTGGGCTTGGGGTACCGCCGCGCCGAGGCGGTCTTTCCAACCATGCGGGACAATGGCCTCTATTCGTCTAGGTCTCGCCTCTGCAGAATAACGACAACCTCTTCCAGGCGCTCAAAATCCACCGCCGGCTCCACCTCGATCTGCTGAAAGACGCCCTTGCCATCCTGCTTGATGGCGCGCACGAAGCCCGCCAAGGCACCCTTAGGGAAGATGCCGTCAGCGCCGGTGGCCACCAGGCGGTCGCCGGCGGCCACGTCGTCATTGTGCAAAACGTATTTCAGCCGCAGGGTGTCGGCCCCAGCCCCCTCGACGATGCCCCGGGCCCGGCTGCGCTGCACCAGCACATCCATGGCGGCGTTGGGGTCCACCAAAAGAAGCACCTTGGCGTAATTGCGGCTGGCCCAGATCACCCGGCCCACCACGCCTTGGGCGTTGATCACCGGCATCTGGGACTGCACCCCCTCGGAGAGTCCCTTGTCGATTATCACGGTGCGGAACTGCTTGGTGGGATCGGTGCCCACCACCTGGGCCGCCACCTGAGGCAGGGAGCTGGTTTCCTTGAGGGCCAGAAGCTTCTTGAAGCGCTGGTTGGCCAGCTTCAGCTCCTCCACGTCGGTCTGCTGCTGGCGGTAGAAGGCCACCTGGCGCTTCAAGTCCTCGTTCTGGCGAGCAGCGCGCAACAGGGCGAAGTAGCGGCCCCAAACCTCTCCCACGCTCTCGCCCACGGCGGTCATGGCCTGCTGAGCCGGACCGATCACCTCCAAAAGCAGGCGCCCCAGCCAGGAGCCCTCCAGGTCGCGGCCTGCGTTGACCGAAAATAGGGTCAAGCCGCCCAGCAAAAAGGCGGTCATGATCAGGGCGAAGCGGTAGCGGCGGAAAATGCCCAAGTGCGATCAAACCTCACTGGCGTTTCGTGAGCGCAGGCGGTGATTTTTATCCGCCCACTACCAACCCCAGGACAGGAAGAATGGGCGGAGATAACTCCGGCCCCTATTTGGAGAAAGGACCAACCAGCCCCTGCCCCGCTTGCGAACCTTATCCTGTTACCCCAGCACCTTCACCGGGAGCCGGAGATCCGGCCTTAGCGCCAGCATTACCGACCCGTTTAAGCCCCGCCGGGGGCACCCGGCGGCTACTTGATCATAACCTCGCGCAGGAGGTTCAGGTTGTCCAGGCATTTGCCGGACCCAAGTACCACGGTGCTCAAGGGGTCTTCGGTGATGGTGATGGGCAGGCCCGTCTGCTCCGAGAGCAGGATGTTGAGCCCCTTGAGCAGAGCGCCGCCGCCGGTGAGCACGATGCCGCGGTCCACGATGTCGGCGGCCAACTCCGGCGGGGTCTGCTCCAGGGCTATCTTCACCGTCTCCACGATGGTGTCGATCTGCTCGCTGATGGACTGGCGCACCTCGTCGGAGTTGATGACCAGAGTTTTGGGAATGCCGGTGACCAGATCGCGCCCCTTGACCTCCAGGGTCTCGAGGTTTTCGCCGGGGCAGGCGTTGCCTATGGTGGTCTTGATCATCTCTGCCGTGCGCTCGCCTATGAGCAGATTGTGCTGACGCTTTATGTGCTGCAGGATGGACTCGTCCATCTTGTCGCCGCCCACGCGCACGCTCTTAGAATAGACGATACCGGCCAGGCTGATCACCGCCACCTCGGTGGTGCCGCCGCCGATGTCCACCACCATGTTGCTGGTGGGCTCGGTGATGGGCAGCCCTGCTCCGATGGCCGCAGCCATGGGCTCTTCAATAAGGTAGACCTCACGGGCGCCAGCGCTCTCAGCGCTCTCGCGCACGGCCCGCTTCTCCACCTGGGTGATGCCGCTAGGCACGCTGATGATGATGCGGGGGCGGATGAGGTTGCGGCGGTAGTGTACCTTGCGGATGAAGTGCCTGAGCATGGCCTCGGTCACCTCGAAGTCGGCGATGACGCCGTCCTTCATGGGGCGGATGGCCACGATGTTGCCCGGAGTGCGCCCCAGCATCATTTTGGCCTCCTTGCCCACGGCCAGCACCCGGTTGCCGTAGCGCGCGTCCTTACGCACGGCCACCACGCTGGGCTCGCTCAGGACGATGCCTTTGCCCTTGACATAGACCAATGTGTTGGCCGTGCCTAGGTCGATGGCCATGTCATTGCTGAACAGGCCAAGAATAGGGTCCAGCAGCATGCCAGCTCCTTTATGAGGTCAGGCCAGCCCGCGTGTGGGCGCCCTGAGACGAGATGGCTCAGCGCCAGCCCAAAAACCGATCAACATGGGCCGGTGCGTGCTCGGGGGCTTGCTCTTAGGCGCGCGCGCCAGGGCTGGCGGTAATTAAACTATGGTGATCGGCTATATTTCCCGTGCCACAGAGTACCAGAGCCAAGGCGAGACGGCAAACGCTTCTTGGCCAACCCCCAGAAAATTCAGGATTAGGAGCCTGTTTTCCACAATGGACCACCGGCCCTTTTCCGGCCGCCGTCTCCTGCGCGCCCGGCGCAGGCGCTTCCGGTGACCTGTGAAACAGGGCTTGACCAGGCGCCGGCGGCTATCATACTTGACGGCGCGCTTGGCGGGCCGGTTCGTTCCAACTGACAGCCAAGTTTGACAGAATCCGGGCGCTGTGGTTAAATTCTATATGTGTAATGTCACTCGCTGTTGGCGTAAAAGCTAATCACGCCGACACCAGGGTGTGTGCCAGGGGGGACGGCCAAACCGCCTGGGGTATAACTGGGTGGAATTTTTCGTTGTATTTACAGTCCCCCCTTCGGGCTATAATCATGCAGAGGTGAATTATGTCCAAACGTACCTTCCAGCCCAGCAACACCAAGCGCTACCGCACCCACGGCTTCTTGGTGCGCAGTCGCTCCGTCGGCGGCCGCGCCGTGCTGGCCCGCCGTCGGGCCAGGGGACGCAAGCGGCTGACCGTGTGATCCACCGCGCCAAAGATGCCAACGGGGGCCCAACGCTACAGCAAGCAGCAGCGACTGCGCAAACGGTCGCAGTTTTTAGCCTTGAGGCGGGCGCATCGGGTTGCCACCCAGCACTTCCTGTTTCTTTGGCAGCCCAACGGGCTGATGCTCTCGCGCCTGGGAATCACTGTCACCCGCAAAATCGCCTCCGCCGTAGGGCGCAACCGGGTCAAACGCCTTATGCGGGAGGCCTTCCGCCGGTCGGGGTCTGCTTTACCCCCGGGGTTGAACCTGGTGGCCGTGGCTCACCGTGGCTCGCCGGAGCTAAGCCAGACCCAGGTGAACCAGGAATTGCTCCAAGCCCTGAACCGTCTACCGCGCCCGCACTCCTCACCCTGAGCTTGGCGGTGCGCTTCTACCAGTTGACCCTTGGTCCCTACCTGGGCGGCCAGTGCCGCTTTCATCCCACTTGTTCCCAATACGCTCTGGACGCTCTGGACGCCTACGGCCTATGGCGCGGCCTGGGCAAGGCTCTGTGGAGGGTGGCCAAGTGCCACCCCTGGCATCCGGGGGGTTACGATCCGGCCTGAGCCTTAATCTCTGCCGCGAGAATATTGAAGCATGGATAACAAAAATATGATCCTGGCCGTGGTGCTTTGCATGACCATTCTCTGGGGCTACACCACCTTCGTCGCTCCCAATCCGGAGACATCCCCCGCCCAGGTGGCCTCCCAGCGGCAGCAGGCCCAAACCGCCGCCAAGCCAGCGGCCCCCAGCTACCGACCCCAGGCCAGCCAAGGGCTACCGGCACCGGGCGCCAACGCCGCCGCCCCGGTGATGGCCCAAGCCCCCGAGGTGGTGGTGAACACCCCATTGTACCGTGCCGTCTTCAGCCAGCGTGGCGGCGCCTTACGTCGGGTCATCCTCAAAAAATTCACTCAAGAGCCCCAGAGCAAGGGCGGCGAGTACGTACTCCTGGACCTGGCCGGCAGCCACCCCTACTCTCTGGGCCTGAGTCTGCCCGGCCTGGACCCCGCCCTGGACAAACGCCTCTACGAGCCCGACGTCAAGGAGGTTAGCCTGGCCCCCGGACAGGGTCCCAAGACACTGATCTTCAAAACCCAGAGCGCCGGGGTCGACGTAGTCAAAACCTATACCTTCAAGCCCGAATCCTACGCCTTCGAACTGAAGATCAGCCTAACCAACTTGAGTGGCCAGCCCCTGGAGCTGACCCCGGAGCTGATGCTGACCGAGCGCGCGGACAAGGGCCAGGTCAATACCTATGCCTTTAACGGCCTCTTGGCCTACCGCGATCAGCGCCTGGTGGAGGAATCCCACTCCGACCTGGAAAAGAAGAAGGTAGAGAGCGGCGCCATCGATTGGATGTCCTTAAGCATCCCCTATTTCCTGGGCGTGGTGGCCCCCCTAGGATCGGAGGGTACCGTCCTGAAACGGTCGGTGCGGGGCTTTACCGAGGCCAACCTCATGACCGCCACCCTGGTGGAGCCGACGGTGCAGGTGGCCCTCGGACAAACTTTCTCACAGAGCTATCTGGTTTACTACGGCCCCCGCAACCTGTTCCTGCTGGGGCCCCTGGGGCACAACCTGGACCGGTCCGTGGATTTTGGCTGGTTCGACATCATGGCCAAGCCCATGCTGGCGGCCCTGAATTTCCTGGAGAGCCACGTAGGCAACTACGGCATCGCCATCATTATCATCACCATCCTGATCAAGCTGGTTTTTTGGCCCTTGTCCCAGAAGAGCTACAAATCCATGAAGAAGATGCAGGACCTCAAGCCCCACATCGACAAGCTGCGCGAGAAGTACAAAGACGACAAGATGAAGCTACAGCAGGAAACCATGCAGCTGTATAAAACCTACAAGGTCAACCCCATGGGCGGTTGCCTGCCCATGGTCTTGCAGATACCCGTGTTCATCGCCTTCTATAAGGTGCTGGGCTCCTCCATCGAGCTCAGGCACGCGCCCTTTTTCCTGTGGATCAACGACCTGGCCGCCCCCGACCGCCTGCCCATCGGCTTCGATATCCCCTACGTGGGCAACGGCTTGCCGGTGCTGACCTTGCTCATGGGTGCCAGCATGTTCATCCAGCAGAAGATGACCCCCACCACCGGTGACCCCACCCAGGCCAAGATGATGCTCTTGATGCCGGTGGTCTTCACTTTTATGTTCATCAACTTCCCTTCGGGCCTGGTCTTGTACTGGTTTATCAATAACGTACTCAGCATCGGGCAGCAGTACTGGACCAACAAGCAGCGAGCCAAATAGTTTAACATGAACGATTTCATAGAATTCACCGGTAAGTCCACCGAGGAGGCCCTGCGCAATGCCGAATCCCACTTCAGCCTGCCCCTGGGTCGCCTGGAGGTGGAGGTGATCAGCGCGGGGTCCTCGGGATTTTTTGGATTGCTGGGGGCCAAGAAGGCCAAGGTGCGAGTGCGCCCTCTGGCCGGCTCTGGGATGGAGCAAGAGATGGCCGAGCTGGCGGCGGTGGTGAGCGACAGCCACCGCTCCCAGGATCCGCGTCCCACCGCTCAACCATCGTCTAGCCGGCCGCAGTTTCCTGTCTTCGAGGATGACGGGCAGAACACCCAGATCAAGCCTATCAGGCCCAACCAGCCCCAGGAGGAGCCGCCCTCCCAGCCTCTTCCGGAGAACCAGTTGGAGACGGTGAAGTGGGGCCAAAAACCCGGCCACGCCCCGGCGGATGACGGCCTGGAGATGGTGACCTGGACCGCCGAGCCCGCCTCGGCCACCCCGGCCGCGCTGGATGATGCCGAGGCTGATGATGCCGAGGCGCAGGATGAGACCGAGGGTGTGGGCGACCAGCGCTTGGGGGAGGACTCCGAGGTGCTGGCCCATGCCCTGGAGGTTCTTACCCGCCTGGTCATCCCCCTGGACGCCACGGCCACGGTGACGGCCCAAAGCGGACCCCAGGGCATCGAGCTAGCGGTGCAGGGGCAGGAGACCGGGGTTTTTATCGGCCGCCGAGGGCAAACCCTGGAAGCCCTACAATATATCGTCACACGCATAGTAAACCATCGCTACGGCCGCCCCCTTCGCATTGTGGTGGATGCCGGCGAATACCGCCACCGCCGCCGCGAGGCCTTGGAGGCGCTGGCCCAACGCATGGCGGCCACGGCCCGCCAGAACGGGCGGGCCGTGGCTGTGGGACCGTTATCAGCCCAGGAACGGCGGATAGTGCATATGGCCCTCAAGGGCAAGCCTGATCTCACCACCAGCAGCCACGGACGCGGCGAGCTTAAGAAGGTGGTCATCAGCCCAGGCCGACCGGGTGCCCCCGGCGGAGCATAGGCGGGTCGAGTGGCGTTGTGCCTCTAGCCGGTGTTGATGGCTCCCGCTCAAGGTTGTGCTTAGTGGGCGAAAACCTCTGGCGCGCCATATTCCATGCTCCCTGGCGGGACCCTTTTAACCGTCCGGGGCAGCCAGCTTTAACCGTTAGCTTCGGCTAGATTCGACAGGAGCCGAAGGGATTGGCCTGCTGATTCCAGGGAAGTGGGGCATGCATTCCCTTTGAAGATAGCCATCTAATTCGGTGATGTGGGCCGGATGGCCGGGGCACGGCGCCGCTAGTGTCTGCATTATGCCACAGGGGTCTTGTCGCCGGTCAAGCTTGCCAGCTCCTTTCTCATGGGCTCTCCTTTCAGGTTTATCTTGTAAGCGTTATGGATCAGGCGATCAAGGATAGCATCGGTCCGGGTGGGATCGCTGTTGGTTGCGTGCTATTGGTCTACAGGCATCGGGCGGTATTGTTTTTCGGATTAATTTTACGAAAGTTATTTGATTATCCTGGACGAACCCTTCTTTTCTCATTTGATCAAATCAATTCTGTTTCGGCGATGCGGACGTGCTCTGGAGAGACGACCTGAGTCTGCTCTTCAGCTGCAGCTATGATCGCGCCTCGGGCCAGGTGTTTGGCTCTTAGGAAGAGGCCGCTGGAGCCCTGCTGTATGGCGATGCCGGCCGGATCAGAGAAGAGGTTCTGTTTGACACCTGCAATTTTGAGGTAATGCAGAAGGTAGTCCTGCATGTCCTGGAGGGAGACGCCGGCCAGATGGCTCCTGCCACGATCCTGGAGGCCAGAGGGAAGGAGGTTCTGTATATGAGGAGGTCGGCTAGGTTGTTCTGGCCGGCCAGGATGATGGGCAGGATTGGCTTAGAGTCTCCCTGAAACTGAGTGATGTTGTGCAACTCGGCCAGAACTTCAAGCCTGAGGAGGGAGGCTTCATCGATGATGAGGACGGATTGCTTTTTGCGGTCCTGGGCAACCTCCAGGATCTGTTTTCTGATGAATTTGGTGAGGACGGCCTTGGAGAAGCTGGTGGTGTCCACTTCGAGCTCGACACAGATTTGCCTATAGAATTCCAGGATGGAGCCCTGTGAGGCGGTAATCCAGATGACCTGATACTCGGACGGATGCCGCCTGCTGGCGACCCAGCGCAAGGCGGTGGTTTTCCCACCGCCCACATCTCCGGTGGCCAGGGCCAGTGCGCCGAGGCGGGTGGCGTATTCGAAGCGTTTGATCACGCCGAAGACCTTGGCGGTCTGCATTATTACCTTGGCGCCAGGTCAGAGCCGAAGGGCTCCCTGGCGAGGGCGAAGAAGGCGCGGTAATTTGGTTTCATGAATTGCTGGCCTTTGGGTTTGGTTTTTGCTTGAAAAGGGGTCCGCCAATGGTGGCCGTGGCGGAGCTGGATTCCAAGCGCAGCAGGGCGAGGTCCAGCGGCCTGAGAATGCCGTGGAAGCGATTTTCCAGTAGGACCTTTACGCGGTCAGGGTCATGGTCGTGACAAAGAAGGATGATTTGCTTGCCGATCAGAGGCACTGGGGCCTCGTATATTCTGCCGGCCAGGGAGACGG
>CBCOTF020000240.1:0-4587 GCA_965112955.2 Desulfarculales bacterium | reverse complement strand
AACCGTCAGTGAAACAAAAAACACCAGCCCAAAAGCGGCGGCCTTATCTCAAAAATTGCTAATTTTATAGATAATTGACCGTTTTTATAAGATCATTTTAGCCGCTATACTTGTCTTGGACAGTAGTGGCCATTGGCCATTTTTTTTGGGAAATTATTTTTTTGGAAAAAATTAGCTGATGAGGCTACTACCCTTTTGCCATCTTTACCGCATGGTTAGTCTGCTTATCGGAGTGCTGACGCCAATAAAAGTGAAAGTTGGCGATTTTTTGAGTTTTTGGGCGTAATTTTGAAGTAGCGTGCATAGTATTTTTAGTCACATTTGTGGCTAGTTCTGGAAGACTAAGAAACATGCGGGTTTACCCGAGGGTGGTAAAAAAACCCTTATACCCGCGTGTTGCGCGGCTTGATATTAGATTTATGATCTATATCAGCATATTATCTTGTGGACAAATCCATGGGGGCACAGCCGATCACCCGGCCAGGCCACCATTGACCGCGTAGCAGGGCAGACGGTAGTTTAAGGTTCATCATCGAGAACGTCCGCGGAGCCTGTCCGTATACGAAAATACTCTCGAATCTCGAATAATGACCAGTTTCACATAGTCTTTGGAGGATACTTTGTCCTTGGCCCTTTGGAATGCCCTCTGCGATGGTCTGCGCGCTAGGCTGGATGACGAAGATTACCAAGTCTGGATCGCACCCCTGCGCCTGCTGCGCAACGACCCCTCGCAGCTATCCCTGGGCTGCCCCAATGCTTTCCACCGTACCTGGATACGCGACAACTATCTACCGCGGATGCGCGATGTCTTGACCCAGCTGGGGCAGCCTCTGGCGATCGGCCTCGAGCTTATACCCACCCCCCAAGCAGCCCTGCCTGTGGCGCCCAAGCAATTGGAGCTACCCCAGGTGACACAGTGGCGGCCCAAGCTTAACAATCGCTTCGTTTTCGACAAGTTTGTGGCCGGCAACGGCAACGAGTTCGCCTGGGCCGCGGCCAAGGCCATAGCCCAGGGACAGAAGCTATTTGCCAACACCCTCTTCCTGGTCTCGGGCACCGGCCTGGGCAAAAGCCACCTCACCCAAGCCGTGGGGCACCAAGTGCTTAGCTGCGACCCCGGCACCCGGGTGGCCTACCTCACGGCCGAAGATTTCGCCAACCAGATGATCGCCGCCCTGCGCAACAAGCGCATCGAGGCCTTCAAGGAGCGCTACCGCCGCTCCTGCGATCTGCTGTTGCTGGAAGAAGTCCAGTTTTTGGCTGGCAAGGACAAAACCCAGGACGAGTTGGGCTACACTCTGGACACCCTGTTGGACGCCGGCAAGCGCGTGGTCTTCACCGGGTCCTGTCCGCCCGGGCAGATCAAGGGCATGAAGCGCCACCTGTCCAGCCGCCTTAGCTCCGGCCTCACCGCGGCCATCGAACCGCCGGACCACCTCACTCGGGTGCACATCCTGGAGCATATGGCCCGCGAGGAAGGCGTGGGTGTGGATCAAGATGTGCTGGAGTTCTTGGCCCAGGAGGTGGCGGGCGACGTGCGCCGCTTGCAATCAGCCTTGGTGGGTCTCTTGGCCAAGGGCAGCCTCACCAGCCGGCCCTTGGACCTGCGTCTGGCTGCCGAGGTCTTGGGGCACATGCATTTGCAGCTCAGCCGGGTCACCCCAGAGCAGATACTGCACATAGTGGCCCAGGTCTATGGCCTGGAAAAGGACCTACTGACGGGCAAGAGCCGCAAGAAGGCCGTCACCCGCCCCCGTAACTTGGCCCTGTATCTGTGCCGCCGCCACACCGAGGCCTCCTTCGCGGCCTTGGGGCGAGTCTTCAACCGCGACCACTCCACGGTGATGTACGGCGTGGGTCAGGTTGAGCGCGGCCTGGGCAGCGACCCTAACCTGGCGCAAGAGCTGACTTTTTTGGAGCAACGTCTGGGCCTGGCCTCCAGCTAGGGCCATCGTCACTAGCCTGTTGCTGCCGACCTCTAAGAATGCTCGCCGTCGCCCCCCTGATCTCCGGAGAGCGCTGGCGCCTTTACCGGCTTGAAGGGGCCCTCAGGCAGAGAGGCCTTTAGCGGTCAGCATTTTATTATAGATAGGTGCGATGAGCTTGAGCACCGGGACCAGCTTTAATAGGGCCGTCGTGAAGCCTTTGGACTTGATGTGTCCCGTGGTCATGGCCACCACAGGATTGATCTGGTTGGCCCATGCCTGGTGCCCAATATCCACGCTGGTGAAGATGGTCACGTCGGGGGAGTCGGCTGTAGCCCTGGCTCCCACCTGGATATCCTGGCCCCGCGAGCCCACGTAAAAGGACCCCTGAAAGTAAACCAATTACTTTAATTGCCCCATGATGCCGGCGAGATGGCTATCGGCCGTCGCCTACCTAAAGGTTTCCACAAAGACGGCCACAGCCGTAGACGAATCATTGAGATACTTGGTATTCATTGTTCTATCCTCACTCTAGCCCGGGTTCTTCGACAAGCTTTAAAAGGGAGCCGCCGGCGTTGGTTAACGGCACAGTACCAATCGATCCGTTATTGCCTTGCCGGGGCGCCCGGCCGCAAGACCTTACCAAGCCTGCTCAAAGACTTCGTAAATCTGACCGGGGTTGGTGACCGGCCGGGGGTTGAAGATGCAGGACGGGTCGACCATGGCGTGGGCTGAGGCCTCGAACAGGGCCTCCTCGCCTACCCCGAGGTCATGCAGTCGGCTGGGGTGGCCAATGGCGTCGATCAGCTCGGCCATGGCGCTCGCCGCGGCTAGGGCCGCCTACAGGAGGCTTTGTTGTTTTTCGGATTAATTTGACGAAAAAGCTCTGATTATCCCGGACTGATTCTTACCGTCTACTTTGATCAGATCAATTTTTTTGCGGCGATGCGGATGTGCTCCGGGGGGACGACTTGAATTTGCTCTTCGGCGGCAGCTACGAACGTGCCTCGGGCCAGATGGTTGGTCTTTCGGAAGGGGCCGCCGGAGCTTTGCTGTATGGCGGTAACGGCCGGATCAGAGAAGAGGTTCTATTTGATGCCTGCGATTTTGAGGTAATGCAGGAGGTAGTCCTGCATGTCCTGGAGGGAGGCGCCGTCCAGACGGCTTATGGCCATGACCCTGGAGGCCAGAGGCAGGGAGGTTCTATATATGAGGAGGTCGGCAAGGTTGTTCTGGCCGGCCAGGATGATATGATGGGCAGGGTTGGCTTGGAGTCTCCCTGAAACTGAGTGATGGTATGCAACTCGGCCAGGATTTGAAGCCTGAGGAGGGAGGCTCCATCGATGATGAGGACGGGTTTCTTCTTGCGGTCCTGGCGATCTCCAAGACCTGTTTTCTGATGAGCTTGGTAAGGATGGCCCTGGAGGGGCTGGCGGTGTCCACTTCGAGCTCGACGCAGATTTGCCTGTAGAGTTCCAGGATAGAGCCCTGTGAGGCGGTGACCCAGATGATCTGATATTCGGATGGGTGCAGTCTGCTGGCGGCCCAGCGCAAGGCGGTGGCTTCCCCGCTGCCCACATCTCCGGTGACCAGGGCCAGTGCGCCGATTGATTCTTGCTTTGTTCTGATCGAGAAGAGAACTTTTCAGATTGGCTTGACCAGGTCAGTGTTGTCCAAGATAGGTTTTCAAAAACCGGCTAAGTGATGGAAGCGAGATGCCCTCATCCCAGCGTAGTAGTGTGGTTCTGCCAAAAGCCAACAATACTGCGACCAAGAGAGGGCAAGACCATGGTACGAGTAGCCAGCCTGTTCAGTCAACGGCTGCATTACTTCCCCCGCACTGAGTTCGCCGCCTTGGTCAAGGAGCACGGTGCCGAGGTCAGGACCAAGGAATTTCCCTGTTGGGCCCAGTTCGTGGCCATGGTCTTCAATTACCTCTGGCCAGGGCTGACTTCCTAATGGAGATTTGCTGGGATCTTTCCTGCTTCCTGGGCAAGCTGTCTCACCTTGAGGTGAGCGCGGCCCCCAAAAGGTCCACACTGTCCTACGCCAACCAGCACAAACCAGACCCTCATCTTTGCTCCGAGCCCTGTTCTTCAAAGCCATGGAGCGCTTTTGTGCCTAAGGCTTCCTGGGCAGGAAAAAAGGCAAGTTCAAATTCAAGAACAAGCTCCTGAGCTTGGACTCCTACACTATCACCTTGTGCCTGAGCCGGTTCCTCTGGGCCGAGTACAAGCGGGCCAAGGGCGGGGTCAAGGCTCACACCATGTTGGACCACGACCACTACATGCCCAGCTTTGTCCTGCTCACCGAGGCCAAGGTGGCCGATGTCGCCGTAGCCCAGGAGCTGGCCTTAAACCCTGAATCCAGTCTGATCTTGGACCGGGGCTACCAGGACTATGCCCTGTTTTGCAAATGGACCGGCCAGAGCATCTCTTTCGTCATCCGCTTCAAATCTAACGCCGTTTTCGAGGTGTTGGCCAATCGTCTTGAGCAAGGCCTGGCGCAAGGCCTATAGATTAAGTGGCCAGGCCCTAGGAGAGATAGGCTTAGACATAGACGGTCAGGCGGCTCATGTCGTCGATGAAGGCAAGGAGATAGATCCTGCGCCGTTTGTCGCCCACCAGGAGCATCGGCCCATGCACAGCGTCACTCTGCCAAA
>CBCOTF020000239.1:0-4845 GCA_965112955.2 Desulfarculales bacterium | reverse complement strand
GCATCTCGCTTCGATCACTTAGCCGGCTTTTGAGAACCTATCTTGGACAACACTGTTCGAAAATACCGTTCAGCCGGGAAATCCGGCCGTTCTTCGGGCAATATCTGTTGGCTTTAATCCATATCTTTTGCCCGGTACGAAAGAATTTTGTCCATGAATTTAGCATCCTGGGGAGTGGATGGCTTTGGCCTGGCCTTGTTGGCCAATGTGCTGAATATTGTCTTCATTGACGTCGTTATGGCTGGAGATAACTCCCTGGTCATCGCCATGGCCGTACGCTCGTTACCCCAGCGGCAACGCCTCAAGGGCATCCTCATCGGCTCCGGGGCCGCGGTGATCCTGCGGGTTGTCCTGACCTTCGGCGTGGCCAAGCTCTTGGACATCCCCTTTCTCAAGTTGGCCGGCGGCCTAGCCATCCTCTGGGTCGCCGTCAAGTTAGTTACAGAAAAAGCCTGTCTGGAGGAAGATGCCCGCGAGACCGACAATCTATGGCAGGCCCTGCGGCTGATTGTGGTGGCCGACGTCACCATGTCCCTAGATAATGTGTTGGCTGTAGCCGGGGCCTCCCAGGGCAACCTGCCATTGTTGATTTTTGGCTTGATGCTGAGCATTCCCCTGATGGTTTTCAGCAGCAACCTGCTCTCCAGGCTTATGGACCGCTACCCGCTCATCATCTGGGTGGGCGCAGCCATCCTGGGTCGCGTGGGCGGGGAGATGATCCTCTGCGAGCCCTTAGTGCATGGCTGGCTGCACCCAGCGCCCCTCACCGGCTACCTGGCCCAAGCCCTATTTGCCCTGGGGGTGCTGGGTGCGGGCAGGCTCTGGCTCAGCTTCAGACAGCGTCCGATAGGAGGGCCCCCCGGGGGGGCCTAGAGCCATCCAGAAGAGGTATATTCTCCCTATGGCGGCGGGCCTTGGTTGAGTTACGGTCTTGAAGAAAAAAGGGGGGGCAGGGACTGACTCCCTCCCCTTCTTAGTTTGTAAACGCTAGGTGGCAGCCAGGGGCTACTTGCCACCCATGAAGCGCCAGCAGGGACTGATGTGGGCCGTCTCGAATTTGGTGGTATTCATGGCCACCAATAAAACGATGAGTAAGGCCTCTGGCATGGCCACGATATTGTGGTCCAGGAACTGCATGTTGAACCCGATGCTGCCGTGGGCGTAGCCGGCCAGCAGGGTGTCCACACCGAACATGGCCTTGCAGATGCCCATGGGCGTGAAAGCCGGGGTATGCAGGAACATCAGCAGGAAAAAGGAGGCCGCGAAGCCGCCCAGCATGGAGGCGATGGCCGCGGCCTTGGTCATGGCCTTCCAGGTGAGCCCCAGTATGAGCAGCAACAGGAATGTGGCCAAGCATAGGCCGAAGAAGAGGGCCGTGGCCTTCCTTGACGATAACCGACTCGGGCAGGATGAAGGCGCAACCCATGGACAAGAGCACCGCCACCAAGACCGCCATGCGGTTGAGGGTCAGCACGTTTTTAGCCTGAGCGCCTAGGCCCTTTCCATAAACGTCACGTCCCAGGCTGGTGCCGGTAGCGTGGAACTGGCCAGATAGGGTGCTCATAGCCGCCACGAACATGGCCAGCAGGAAAAAGGTGGAGAACCATTTGGGAAAGTAGTTGGTGATTTAAGCGGGGATGATCTTGTCGATGTTCTTATCGCCGCCGATGAAGGCCACCTAGCCCAGCACCCTGCCGGTCTGACCCGGAATCTTAAACAAGACCACGTCGGACAGCGCGCCCGCCACGAAAGCCACACCGGTCATGAACAGCAGGAGGGGGCCGCCGTACATGACGCCGCGGTTCCGTTCACGGTTGCTTTTCACGGTCATGAAGCGCACCGCCAACTAGGGCTGGGCCAACACGCCGATGCCCACGCCGTAAGCGATGATGGTGGTGTAGACGATGAACCATGTGGGCGTGCTGCAGTCCAGACCCTGAGTCCAGCCATTCCAGCCCTTGAGCATGGGGGGCCCCTTGATGGCGCCGGTGGCTGCGCGAGGTCCCGGGCCAGATCGGTGAGCGCCTGGTGGGTAGCGGTGAAGCCGCCCAGCACGTTATAGGCCCAGAAAATGAAGACGACCATGATGCAAAGCATCAGGCAGGCCTGGAAGGCATCGGTGTATATCACCGCCTTCATACCGCCAATGATGACGTACAGCGCGGTGATGGCCGTGAAGATAAACACCGCCGTGTTGAAACCGATGCCCAGGTTGACCTCCAAGAGCCGGGCCACACCGATCAAGATCGCCGCCGTGTAGACCGGCATAAAGTTGATTCTTGCTTTATTCTAATCGGGAAGTAAGGAAATTTTTCAGACTGACTTAACTGGGTGTGGGTCCAGGAATGAGGAGGGGGCTACCGATTTTGGGGGCACGGCTTCGTGCTTGCCTATTTTGATAAAGCCCCTACAGCGATTTGGCGTCGGCGTTTCCGCTGCCCTGCCTGCCGGGCGGTGGATCCGGCTGCGACCGCGGGGCTACTTGAGCCAGTTCCAGGCCCCGGAGGAGACCATTCGGCAAAGCCTTTCCAATAAGCTAGCCCGGGGCAGATGGGACCCTGTCCTGCCACGCTTCCCCCAGCGCCACTGGCTCAAGGGCCTGCTGCGGCAGGTGAGCCTATACCTAGGGGCAAGCTAGTCGGGCGACCTGCTTGGGGCCTCCGATTGGCTCAGTGGCCGGGGCCTGGCCGCGGCCAGCCGATCGGCGCAAAGCGAGAGCCTTTTCCCTCCCTGAACCACCTATCCAAGGGTGCCGTTGTCCTGGCCCGGCCCCCGGTCTACACCTTGGCGAAACACCCCCATGGAGGACCGACATGGACGAGGACCAAAAAGAACGAGTAGCCATCCTCCGTTTCGGCGTCATCAGCGACTTGCTTGCCAGGGATTACATGGAGCGTGATGAACGGGAGAGGTTACTGTGGAACAAGTGCGCCCAGCGGTGGCAAATCCTCTTCTCCAACCGCACCAGGCTGTCGCGCTCCACCATTCTGGGATGGGCCAAGCTCTACCGCCAAGGCGGCGGCAAGCTGGAATCTCTCTACCCCATGGACAGTAATGACCGGGGTGGCAGCAGGGCTTTGGACGAGGACACCGCTTAGGCCCTGGTCCGCCTGCGAAGGGAACTGGCCACTGCGTCAGTGACTATCCTCATCAGCGAGATGATGCGCCGACGCTTGACCTCGCTCGACGTGATCCTCAAAGCGCCCACCGTCTGGAAGCGATCAACGCCTCCATGGGCACCGCCCTACGTGTCCCAGGGTCGGGGCAAGGCCGAACGATTCTTCCGCATCGTCAAACCCCAGCTTCTCCCCAGCTTCAAGGGCGACACCCTTCGGGACATTAATGAGGCCCTAGATTGCTGGATCAAGGACATCTACCACCAGCGCAAGCATCTGGGCACCGGACAAGCCCCCCTGCAACGCTTCACCAGCAAGATGGAGTACGTCAGACTTGCCCACGCCGACCTGGAAAACTACTTCAGAAAAAGAGCCACGCGCCGCGTGGCCCTGAATCACACCATCTCCCTAGCCGGCAGGCTATACGAGGCCCCAGCTCCTCTGATCGGCAAGCAAATCAGCCTCCTTATACCACAACCATGACCACGACCGCGTAGAGGTCCTACTGGAAAATCACTCCCACGGCTTGCTCAGGCCGTTGGACCTCGCCGTCAATTGCAGGGTCAACGGGACCACCATCTGCTGCGTTTGGAATCCAGCTCCACCACGGCCCCCACGGACGGCTACCTTTTCTAGCAAAAACCAAACCCTGAAGCCAACAACTCATGAAACCAAACTACCGTGCCTTCTTCGCCCTCACTAGGGAACCCTTCGGCTCTGACCTGGCACCTAAGAAAAGAGTGCAGCCCGCCGAGGTTCTCGGCGTTGCCAAACGCTCCGAGTACGCCATCCGCCTTGGCGCACTGGCCCTGGTCACCGGAGATGTGGGCAGCGGGAAGTCCACTGCTTTGCGCTGGGCCGCCAGCAGGCTGCACCCCATCCGAGTATCAGACCATCTTGGTCACCACCTCACAGGGCTTCATTCTGGAACTCTACAGGCAAAATTGCGTCAAGCTCGAAGTGGATACCGCCAGCTTCTCCAGAGCCGTCCTCACCAAACTCATCAGAAAACAGGTCCTGAAAATCGCCCAGGACCGCAAAAATAAACCCGTCCTGATCATCGATAAAGCCTCCATCCGCAGGCTTCAAATCTTGGCCGAGTTGCACACCACCACTCAATTTCAGGGAGACTCCAAGCCAATCCTGCCCATCATCCTGACCGGCCAGAACGACCTCGCCAACCTCCTCATATACAGAGCCTCCCTGCCCCTGGCCTCCAGAGTCGTGGTCAGAAGCCATCTGGGCGGCGTCTCCCTCCAAAACATGCAGGCCTACCTCCTGCACCACCGCAAAATCGCAGGCGTCAACTAGCTGCCGCCGAGGAGCAGACTCAGGTCGTTTCCCCGGAGCACGTCCGCATCACCGCAACAGAATTGATCTGATCAAATGAAAAAGTAAGAATCAGTCCAGGATAATCAGAAAATTTTCGTCAAATTAATCTGAAAAACAACAAGCAAGAGCAGGGCGATCAAGGCTGTCCAATTTTGGATTTCTAAGGCTTTGTTGCTGGTGCCCACGAAGGTTTTGACCTTAAGATTTTGCTCAAGCGCCTTGAAAAATAGCTCGATCTTCCAGCGGTCCTTATAGATGTCAGCCACAATGGAGGCCGTCAGTTTGTGGTGATTGGCCAAGAGCACAACCTGCTTTTGATTCTTCTCGTCCCACACCACCAGACGACGCAGGGGGTAGGGACAATCGGTCAGGCTGCCGGTGAGGAGCATGGTTTGAT
>CBCOTF020000238.1:0-1071 GCA_965112955.2 Desulfarculales bacterium | reverse complement strand
CGTCACCGCCATACAGCAGGGCTCCGGCGGCCTCTTCCGAAGGGCCAACCACCTGACCCGAGGCGTGTTTATAGCTGCCGCTGAGGAGTAGACTCAGGTCGTTTATCCGGAGCACGTCCGCATCGCCGCAACAGAATTCATCTGATCAAATGAGAAAGGAAAAATCAATCCAGGTTAATCAGAGAACTTTCGTCAAATTAATCCGAAAAACAATATCAAGGAACAGTGTTGTCCAAGATAGATTCTCAAAAATCGGCTAAGTTTTCGAAGCGAGATGCCCTCACCCCAGCGTGGTAGTATGATTTTGCCAAAAATCAACAATACCGCGACCAAGAGAGGACAAGGCCATGGTACGAGGAGCCAGCCTGTTCAGTCAACTGCTGCATTACTTCCCCCGCACTGAGTTCTCCGCCTTGGTCGAGGAGCATGGTGCCGAGGCTAGGACCAAAGGATTTCCCTGTTGAACCCAGTTCGTGGCCATACTCTTCTGTTATCTGGCTAGGGTCGACTTCCTAAGGGAGATCTGCCAGGGTCTTTTCTGCTGCCTGGGCAAGCTGTCCCATCTTGGGGGGAGCGCGGCCCCAAAAAGGTTCACACTGTCCTACGCCAACCAGCACAGACCCTCGGTTTTGTTCCGAGCCCTGTTTTTTAAAGCTATGGAGCGCTTTCGTGCCCAAGGCTCCTTGGGCAGGAAAAAGGCAAGTTTAAATTCAAGAACAAGCTCCTGAGTCTAGCCTCTTCCACCATCACCCTGTGCCTGAGCCTATTCCTCTGGGCCGAGTACAAGCGGGTCACGGGCGGGGTCCAGGCGCACATCATTCTGGACCACGACGACTACATGCCCAGCTTTGTCCTACTCACCGAGGCCAAGGTGGCCGATGTCACCGTGGCCCAGGGGTTGGCACTAAACCCTGGTTCATCCTGGTTTTGGGCCGGGGCTACCAGGACTATGCCTTGTTTGGCAAGCGAACTGGCCGATGCGTCTTCTTCGTCACCCGCCTCAAATCTAACGCCGTTTTTGAGGTGATGGGTAATCGGTGAGGGCCTAAGGCCTAACACGTCTTGGCCGAT
>CBCOTF020000237.1:0-5629 GCA_965112955.2 Desulfarculales bacterium | reverse complement strand
CTCGGCGTCCAGGTCGTTGGTGCGTGACAGGGGTGAGATGTCCAGGGGATAGCCGGTGATGAAGGTGGGCTGGAATAGCTCGGGCCCCACCAGCACGTCAAATATTTTGCCCAAGGCCTTGCCCAGGCCGTCCCCGGGCTTGTGCACCCCCCCCCAGCTGGCGGGAGAGGTCCAGGGCCTTCTCGGTGTTGAAGAGCACGTCTGGGGACACTCCACCTATCTCCAACAGGCTAGTGCGGAAGTCGAAGTTTTGCCAGGGCCGGGTCAGGTCTATTTCGCGCCCCTGATAGGGAATTTTGAGGGTGCCCAGCACCACTTTAGCGCAAAGCCCCACGATCTCCTCGGTGATGGACATGAGGTCTTCATAGGTGGAATAGGCCTGGTAGAACTCCAGCATGGTGAATTCGGGGTTATGGCGCATGCTAACGCCTTCGTTGCGGAAGTTGCGGTTTAGTTCGAAAACCCGATCCAGCCCGCCCACCAAGCGCTTGAGATACAGCTCGGGGGCCACACGCAAAAAGAGCTTCATGCCCAGGGCGTTGTGGAAGGTCTCGAAGGGACGCGCCATGGCCCCGCCGGGGATGTGCTGCATCATGGGGGTTTCCACTTCCAGGAAGCCCCGGTCTTGCAGGTAGCGACGGATGGTGGCCACGATGGTGGAGCGGGCTTGGAAAATTTCCCGCACCTGTTGGTTCATGATCAGGTCCAGGTAGCGCTGGCGGTAGCGCTGCGCCACGTCCGTGAGACCGTGAAATTTCTCGGGTAGGGCACGGTAGTTCTTGGTGACCAGCTGCCAATGCTCCACCCGCATGGTCAGTTCCTGAGTTCGGGTGCGGAACAAGGGACCGCGCACGCCGATGATGTCGCCCACATCCAATTTCTTGAACAGCGGCGCTCCCGCCAGCAGGCCTTTTCCAGGTGGCATTGCAGGCTGCCGGTGCATCCTGCAATTATGAAAGCGCCTTACCAAGGAGGGATGGCCATTATGCGCCCGCCCAGCGAAAACTTGGTATCCTCGCGGTCCTCCAGACGGCCGGCGTCCATGCCCCCATACTGGGTCAAAATATCAGCCACAAGGTCGCGGGGGCGAAAGTTGTTGGGAAAAAGCGAAACCCCCGCCTCCTTCAGCTCCTGTGCTTTCTGCCGGCGCTGGCGCATCAAGACGTTGTCGTCGAAAATTATGGGCCGGGGTTTTTCGGGAATCTCGGCATTCTTGCTAGGCTTATCAGACAATTGAATACTCCTGCCCCACCCTGACCCAAAATAGTGCTCATACGCCCGGCCCGACGGATGTTTCTCTTGAACTAGGCTACGTTATCTACGTCAGGCCCGCTGTTTTGTCAAGGGCGCTAGGGGGGGGGTAGATTCCCCACAATAGCTCCTTGACAGGCTTCAACTTTATGCTCATATTTAACTTTTACCGCTGAAGAGGCTCGGTCCTGGGCAGAAGCGATGCGCCAAACATGGGGGTGTCTGGTCCCCTGAACCATATTTTCTGGTCCCCTGAACCATATTTATTGAGGAGTATGGGCAATGCTCTGCACCACCATCAGAGAAGGCATGGATTGTAACTTCATGTCCGCCAAGGGCTGCAAATTCGTGGACGGCACCTGTCACCCCATCGTGGAATCCTGCCAGAGCTGTGACCGCACGATCAGTGTCGGTGACCAAGTCTTCTGCAAGAGCTACCTCGACCCGGCCTCCAAATGGCGCGTGGGCAATTGCAACTTCGCCACCCACATCAAGGTCGAAGCCAAGGAATCGGCCAAGACCAACCCCTTGAAGGCCAGTAAACGCGCCTCGGGCAAGAAGAAAAAGTAACCAACCGGGGCACCTCCTCCGGCCGTCCAAAGCCCAGGCCGGGGCTCCGTTCAACGAAGCCTCGGTCTGCTTGTGGACTTCATGAATTGGCGAAGGGAAGGTCTACACCCCCCGTCCCAGGTCGCTCCCCATGATCCTCAGCATAGCCGGCCCACCCTGGGGATTCTCGTACAGGCGCGCGCTGCCCGGCCACAGAGCCTCTACGCCCTTGACCGCGGCTTTGATCTCCCGGGTGGTCGCCTCCACGCTGAGCCGACTTTGGCCGCGAGCACAGGCCAGCGTTGCCAGCAGATGAGCGGCCAGGGAGGCAGGCAGGCCGGCCCCGCTCTTGAGGAATGCCATCAGATCCTCCACGGCTTGGGTAGCCAAGGCCTCGGGACGTCCGCCACGCCGCCCCAGGGCACTGAACCCCACCCGCAGGCCGCTCTTGTTTTGAGCCCAGACCAACAGAGACATGCCCACGCCGCGGGCCTTGCAGACGCGGCTGAGGTTTGAGCCCATGCAGTTTCAGGCGAGCCAAGGCCCCTTCTAGGGCCTGCTCGACCAGGTGCACCGGCAGACCCGAGAGGCACCTCCAGCCCCACCTGCACGGGGACGAAGGCCTCTTCGGCCACCAAGGGCTGGATGACCGGGCAGGGCTCCACCCGGGCTTCAGCCTCTCCGCCGCCCTCGGGGTAGAAGCCGGGCGTGATTTCAGTGTATCCCACATCCAAGCCCAACAGCCGCCAATCGTGGGTTAAGACTTCCCTGATCTCATCGCTGGTGGAGCCGCCCATGACGTGGGTGCCGCCGCCCAGGTACAGGCTACTGGGGCCGGGGGCCGCGGCCAGGGGCAGGAGCAGGGTCTCCAAGAACCAACTCAGCGGCGCGGCGCTCTGGCGCTCGTCCGACATGTTGAAGGTGTAGTCGCCGGCCTGGGGCTGGCCCGGCTCCACGGCCATTTGCTCCTCGCCCAGGTCAGCCTGCCAGGCTCCGCCGGTGACGGTGGCCAAGGCCATGGCCAGGTTCTGATGCCCTGGTCCCAAGCCGGGCGCGGGACGGGGGTTGTCCATCAGCCCCCGGCACAACAGAGGGCGGCCGGCCAGGGCGCACAGGCTCAAGGCAGTGCGTAGGGCCTGATTGCGGCCGGCCCCGGCCTCGTGCAATATAACGGGTGTGGCCAAGCGGACCTCCTTAAAAGCAGAGTCCTAAGACGCGACCGGGCCGGAGCATCCTAATGGCCGGCTCCGGGGCATGGGCTAGTATACCCCATTTGGCCCCTGGTCCCACAAAAGGCCCTCCCTCAGTTGTTGTCCGGTCGGGTACACACGGCCTTGTAGGGCCAGGGGACCTGGGCTATCATTGGTAAGCTGACCGCCGTGGCGACCACGGCGGGGAATTCCTGAACAACCATAGAGAGGCTTTGGCCCTTGAATGTTTCCCCACAGCCACCTGCCGCCCCTTGGCCCTTGGGACCGGAACTGGAGCGGGCCACCAGTCTGCTGGCCGAACGGGGCCGGGTGCTGATAAGTGGGCTGGAGGGCGGGGCCAAGGCCTTTGCCCTGGCCCGGGCCTGGCTGCACCAGCCGTGCACCTGGCTGGGGGTATGCCACACCCTGGCGGCGGCCGAACATTTGGCACGGGACTTGGAGTTTTTCCTGGTAGGGAGGGCCGGGGGGCAGACGCCGGTACACCTCTACCCGGCCTACGAATTCTCGCCCTACCAAGACATGGCCCCGCCGCCCGAGGTGACAGCACGACGCTGGGGGGTGCGGTGGGAGCTGTTGGCGGCGAGTGAGCCCCTGGTCGTGGTCACCTCCGCCCGCGGGCTGACCAGCCGCCTTTGCCCGCCGGAATACCTGGTCGACAACGCTCTGGAGCTGAAACCAGGCCAGGCCCTGGAACGCCAAGCGTTGCAAAACGCCCTGCGTAAAGGCGGCTACAGCCAGGGTTCCCTGGTGGAGCAGATGAGCGACTTTGCGGTGCGCGGCTCGGTGATTGATTTCTATGGCCCGCTGGCCAACGACCCAGTGCGCGTGGAGTTCTTCGACGACGAGGTTAAGAGCCTGCGCAGCTTCGACCCCAACGACCAGCGTTCGCAGCTGCCCCTGAAGGTGGCCACCCTGATACCCTGCCACCCGGTGGACCTGGGACAGGCGGCGGTCCAGCGGGCCGTGGGCACCCTGCGCAAGATGGCCGCCAGCGAGGGGCTTTCCACCCGCCGCCTCAACGAACTTTTGGAGAAGATGCAGCTCAGAGTTACCTTCAGCGGCCTGGAGTCCCTGCTGCCACTAAACTTTCCACGCGCCTCCGCTCTCTGCGAGTATCTGCCCGAAAACTGCCAGCACGTGATCCTCGAGCCGGCTGAGGTGCAGGCCCGGCTATTGGCCGAGGCCGAGACTCTGGGCGAGGAGTTCGAGCAGGCCCGCGAAGAGGGGCGCATCGCTTTGCCTCCTCCCATGCTGCGGCGCACTCCCCAGCAAACGGCCCAGCGCCTGGAATCCAGACCGCACCTGATGATGAAGGCCCTGGCGCTAACCAACCTGCCCGAGGAAAAAACGGTGCTGGTGCCCATGCGCGCCGCCAGCCATACCGGCCTGCACGCCAAGTTAGCGCGCAAGGGCGAGGGCTCACTCCTGGAGCACTTCCTAGGCTGGGTGGAGGTACAAAGCCAGGAGGGGCGCAACGTCATACTGGTCTGCCGCTCGCGCTCCCAGGTGGGCCGCCTCTTAGAGCTGTTCGCCGAGCGCGAGGTGGCGGCCAAGGCCCTAAGCCAAGCCGCCGAAGCGGGTATGGGCACCGGACGGGGCGCCTTATGGTTGGTGGTGGGGGCCTTGGGCTCGGGCTTCGCGCCTTTAGATCTACCGCTCACTTTCGTCACCGAGGACGAGGTCTTCGGCGCGCGGGTGGGCGCCAAAGGCTTGCCCGTCTTTCGGCCATGCCGGCTGCCTTGGACGACCTCAGCCCTGGCGATTTCGTGGTACGTGGACCACGGAATTGGCCGTTACGAAGAGCTGTCCAGCAGGCCGTGGGGTTGGCTGAGAGTGATTTTCTGCTCCTAACCTTCCAGGGCGGCGACAAGCTCTACCTGCCAGCCGACCGCATGGAGCTGATCAGCAAATACCGCGGCCCCGGCGACACCCCGCCGGCTCTGGACCGCCTGGGCGGCAAGGCTTGGCAAAAGACCAAGAGCCGGGTCAAGAAGGCTGTGGAGGCCATCGCCCGCGACCTGGTGGAGCTGTACGCCGCCCGCAGCTTTCAGAAAGGACACGCCTTCTCCCCGCCCGACAGCGCTTTCCGCGAATTCGAGGCCTCCTTCCCTTACCAAGAGACGCTGGGCCAGGCCAAGGCCATCGAGGACGTCATCGCCGACCTCACGGCGCCCCGGCCCATGGACCGGCTCATCTGCGGCGACGTGGGCTACGGCAAGACCGAAGTAGCCTTGCGCGCCGCCTACCTGGTGGCCATGCAGGGCCGCCAGGTGGGCTTCTTGGTGCCCACCACGGTGCTGGCTGAGCAGCACTACCAGACCTTCTTCGAGCGCCTGCGCAATGAGGCCCTGAACGTGGAGTCCTTGAGCCGCTTCAAGACCACCGCGCAGCAGAAAGAAGTGCTGGCCCAACTGGCCGCGGGCAGGGTGGACATCATCGTGGGGACCCACCGCCTGCTGCAAAAGGATGTGGTCTTCAAGGACCTGGGGCTAGTGGTGGTGGACGAGGAGCAGCGCTTCGGGGTGCAGGACAAGGAGCGGCTGAAAAAGCTCAGGCGCCTGGTGGACGTGCTGACGCTTACAGCCACGCCTATACCGCGCACCTTGCAGATAAGCCTG
>CBCOTF020000236.1:0-1242 GCA_965112955.2 Desulfarculales bacterium | reverse complement strand
AGTCGAAGACCAGGGCATAGCCGCCCCCGGGCCTGAGCACCCGATGGTACTCGGCCAGGGTGCCCAGAACATCCACGCTTTGGTGATAGAGCAGGTCCATCACCGTGATCAGGGCCGCACAATTGTCCTTGAAGGGCAGGGTATGGGACAGCCCCCCGCGCCAAGCGCGGCCCCACGCGCTGGCGGGATAGCTTAAAGGCCCGGGGGGGCCAACTTCACCCCCAGGGCCGGCCCATGGGTCAGGTGCTCTTCCAATAGCGCGTCGGTGCCGGCGTCCAGATCCAGGCGCAAGCCGACAAAGGGTTCCAAGGATATCAGCAAGGCGCTTGCCGACCAGCGCTTGCCCACGAATCACCAGTATTCCTTATCCAAGGCGTACATGAGAGGTCGCGCACGGCCGCGGGATTTGGCAGGAACTCGGACTGGGACAGATAGCGCTCCTGGTCGATGCGGGGGTGTCGTCCTTCTTGCCCATGCGGTACAGGCCCATCACGCCCTCGGACTCTAGGCCTTCCATAGTTTGCAGCTGGTTGGGCCGGGCGGCTCACCAAAGAAGACGCGGACCGAACAGGTGCGTTGCTACCGCTCAGGCCGGCAGTTGACTATCCACTCTACTCGTTGGCTCACGTTGAGTACTTTCCTTGAGCCGCTCGACAAAGACGCAGTACCTGGGTTAGCTTTGGGGGTGACCGATTTCCATGCCCGCCGGCTCAAATAATGAATCGGTAACGAGGCCAGATTTACGAGCGCTTTTGCTAGCGGTGCTGGTTGGAAAAATGATCAGCCGATTAGCGGGCCAGGGCTCGCCAAAAGCGTCGGCTCTTATCGCCAAGCTTTTTGGGAAGGTTAGCCGAATTCATTTCGGCTAACTCGAATTGAAAAAGTCCATGGACGGATTTTTTCAAAATCATTGTCAGATGGTTAGCCGCCAAGCAGTGAGGCGAAGAAATCAGGCGTGGACAGGAGTCGACATCCCGGCGTTTTCCAGTATGTCGCGGCGGATCAGCTCCAGGAGCCCCTGGGCCACCGGACCGGGGCGTCCGCCAGCCACGGGGCGTTCCTCCAGGCGGGTGACCGGCAGCACGTCCAGGGTGGTACCGAAGAGCATCACCTCGCGGGCCTGCTCCAGGTCCTCCAAGGACAGAGGGCGGTGCTTCACCCCGGCCAGGCGTCCATCTTGCATCAGGGTCTCGGCCAACTCGGTGGCCCGGCGAACCGTGGTGCCTTCCAAAATATGGTGCG
>CBCOTF020000235.1:0-3690 GCA_965112955.2 Desulfarculales bacterium | reverse complement strand
CAAGCGCGATCACCATCTGCTGCGCTTGGAATCCAGCTCCACCACGGCTCCCACTGACGGCTTTCTTTTCAAGCAAAAATCAGACCCGAAGGTTAGCAACTCATGAAACCAAATTACCGCGCCTTTTTCGCCCTCGCCAGGGAGCCCTTCGGCTCTGACCTGGCGCCAAGGGAATAATGCAGACCGCCAAGGTCTTCGGGGTAGCCAAACGCTCCGAATATGCCATCTGCCTCGGCGCACTGGCCCTGGTCATCGGAGATGTGGGCAGCAGAAAATCCACCGTCTTGCGCTGGGCCATCCGCAGACTGCACCCATCCGAGTATCAAGTCATCTGGGTCACCGCCTCACAGGGCTCGACCCTGGCACTCTCTACAGGCAAATCTGCGTCGAGCTTGAAGTGGACACCGTCAGCTTCTCCAGGGCCGTCTTCACTAAGCTCATCAGAAGGTAGATCCTGGAGATCGTCCAGGACCGCAACCAGCAGGGCTCCGGCGCCTTTTCCGAAGGGCTCCAACCACCTGGCCCGAGGCGCGTTTATAGCTGCTGCCGAGGAGCAGATTTTAGGTCGTCTCCCCGAAGCACGTCCGCATCGCAGCAACAGAATTCATCTCATCAAATAACATAAGGAAGAAGCAGTCCAGGATAATCAGAGAACTTTCGTCAAATTAATCCGAAAAACAACAGGCGCAGCATAGCCAATCAGATGTTATTCCGCGTCGCCTGTTATCCCAAGTGGCCCACATCCTGTGGAATCGGTGACTCATATCGCGTGGAATCACTGGACCGCTTGACACGAAATCCGCATATGTATAAGTCAAGTCATATTCATACGCTCTTATTATACCTTCACCCTATCTCCCGCAATCCCGCAGATCCCCCCTCAGCTTGTCCAGCGCATGTCCCAAGGCCGGTAATATCATCTGCACGCCCTCCAGTGCCCCCTTGGGCGAGCCGGGCAGGTTCACGATGAGCGTCTGCCGGCGAATAACGCAGACGCCCCGGCTGAGCATGGCATGGGGGGTATGCTTGAGGCCCTCGGCACGCATGGCTTCGGCCAGGCCGGGCACCAGGCGGTCGGCTACATGGATGGTGGCTTCGGGCGTATTGTCGCGGGGAGATAGGCCCGTACCGCCGCTGGTTAGCACCAGGGCATAGCATTGCTCATCGGCGTAGCGTCTGAGCGCGGTGGCGATAAATTCGGGTTCGTCGGGCACCACGTCGCGGGCGGCCACCGTGATGCCGGCCTTTTCCAAGGCCGCCACAAGGGAAGGGCCGGCGATGTCCTCCCGCCGGCCCTGGGATACCTTGTCGCTTATGGTCAGAATTGCCGCCTGGTGATTGAAGCCTGCCTCGGTCATTTTAGTGAATTACCCCCCTCTACCTGGCGGGCTTCACCAGGAGCCAGCAAGTTCAGTTACGGCACGACGTCACCCGACCCGTTTATGCCCAGCCGGGAGCACCCGGCCCCCTAATTGCCCTCCTCGCGGGACTTCTGGTAGGCCTCGACAAGCTTGGCCTGCACGTCGCCGGGGGCCTCCTCGTAGTGGTCCATGCTGATGGTGAAGGTGCCGCGCCCGCCGGTCATCTGGGTCAGCTCGGGCTGGTAGGTGAGTACCTCGCTCATAGGCAAGTGGGACTTGATGACCTGAAAGGCGCCCTTGGATTCCATGCCCAGCACCCGACCGCGCCGGCCGCTGATGTCGCCCATGACATCGCCCATGGCGTCCTCGGGCACGATGACGGTGAGCAGCATGATGGGCTCCAGGATGGTGGGCTTGCAAAGGAGCGCACCCTTCTTGAAGCCCATGGAGCCGGCCACCTTGAAGGCCATTTCCGAGCTGTCTACGGGATGGTACGACCCGTCCACCAGGTGCACCTTGACGTCCACCATGGGATAGCCGGCGTATACGCCCTGGTTCATGGCCTCGGCGATGCCCTTTTCCACGGCCGGGATGTAGTTGCGGGGGATGGAGCCGCCCACGATCTCGTCCAGGAAGACGTAGCCCTCGCCCTGGGCGGCGGGCTCGATCTCCAGCCAGGTGTCGCCGAACTGGCCGCGGCCGCCGGTCTGCTTCTTGTAGCGCCCCTGCACGCGGGCTTTGCCCTTTAAGGTCTCGCGGTAGGGCACCTTGGGGGTCTTGAGGTTGACCTCCACGCTGAATTTGCGCCTGAGGCGCTCCAGGGTGGTCTCGATGTGCACTGAGCCCATGCCCCGGAGGATGGCCTCGCCGGTGTGGGGGTCGCGCTCCAGGCGCAGGGTGGGGTCTTCTTCCAGCAGCTTGTTGATGCCGGCGAAGACCTTCTCCTCCTCGCCCTTTTCCTTGGCCTCGATGGCAAAGCTGATGCTGGCCGGCAGAGGTTCGATGGGCGCGAAGATGATGGGGGCCTTTTCGTCGCACAAGGTGTCGCCGGTGGTGGTCTCCTTGAGCTTGGGGATGGCCACGATGTCGCCGGATAGGGCCTCGCTCACGGTCTTCTGGCTTTTGCCGGTCATTTGGTAGATCTGGCCGAAGCGCTCCTTCATGTCCTGGTTGGGATTCAAGGGCTGAAGCTCGGTGGTCAGACGGCCCGAAAAGACGCGCAGCATGGTCAGGCGGCCGGCGAATGGGTCGGCCACGGTTTTGAAAACGATGCCCGAGAAGGGGGCTGCCATTTCGGGCAAGCGCTCTTCCTCGGCTTTGGTCTTGGGGTTGACGCCGGTAACGGCGCCGCGATCTTCCGGCGAGGGCAAGACTTGGTTGATCAGGTCCATGATGGCTTGCAGGCCGATGTTCTTCAGGGCCGAGCAGCAAGTGACCACGCCGAAGAGACGTGTCCGTACGCCCTTAGCCAGGGCGGCGGCCAATTCTTCGGGCTTGAGCTCATCGCCCTCCAGGTAGCGCTCCATCAGGGAGTCGTCGGCCTCGGCGATATCCTCGATCAGGGTCTCGCGCAGGGCGGCTACGTCGTTGGCCAGGTCAGCGGGCACCTCACCGAGGGTCATCTTGCCCGAGCCGTCGGTTTCGAAGAGATAGGCCTTATTGGCCAAAAGGTCCACTACGCCCTTGAAGGACTCGGCGACGCCGATGGGCAGTTGTAGCTTCACGGCTTTGATGCCCAGGATGTCGGGGATCATGGCCACGGTGCGGTCGAAGTCGGCGCGCTCGCGGTCCATCTTATTGACCACGAAAAGAGCGGGCAGCCTCGCCTCCTGCACGAACTCCCAGACTTTCTCGCCTTGAACCTTGACGCCGTCGATGGCGTCTATCACCATCACCGCGCCGTCCACGGCGCGCAGGGCAGCGGCGGCGTCGGAGAGGAAGTTGTCGTCGCCGGGGGCATCCACAAAGTGCACGGTATGCTTCTTGTGGGTGTAATGGCCAAAGGCGGCGCTGACACTTGCCCCACGCTTGGTCTCCTCGGGCTCATAATCCAGGGCAGCATTGCCCTCGTCTACCTTTCCCAGCCGATCCACCACTTTGGCGTTGAATAGAAGGGCCTCGGCCAGGGAGGTTTTGCCACCTCCGCCGTGACCGACCAAGGCGATGGTGCGGGTAAGGCTGACGTTGTCATTCATGGCAATTCCTTATTATATCATTTGTGAGAAATTTCAATACACCAAATAAGATGAACTAAGCGTTGGCGGCAAGTCAAGCCAGAAAACCGGCTATTGGCCTGTTTTTGAAACCTTGTGTGCGCTCTTTTGGGAAC